>NZ_CP070978.1:2405613-2706314 GCF_018417535.1 Burkholderia pyrrocinia
GCTTCGCAGAGCGCGGCGAAGCCCTCCGGCGTCGACACGTCATGGCCGTCGCGCCAGATATGCCGGAAGATCCGCTGGATCGCATCGAGCGAACTGCCCATCGCGATCGCGAGGCGCAGCGGCTTGATCGGGTTGAACGGGTGTGCCGGCGGCATCCGGAACGGGATGCCGAGTTTGTCCGCGCGGTATTGCGCGTGGCGATAGGTGAAGACGCGCTTCGCCGCGATCTCGGCCGGCGCTTTCTGGCCCCAGTGCGCGAGCAGCGCGCCGAGCACGATCGGCCGCGGCTCGAACGCCGCGGCGGGCGGCAACCGGTCGAACCGTTCCTGCTGCAGGTAGGCGAACGGCGAAACGAAATCGAAATACCAGGTGGCGGTGCGCGCGGCGTTCATCGCGAGAGTCTCCTCGTGCGGGTCCGGATGGATCGGGTGCGGGCCAGTGTCGCACGCAGCGGCGTTTCGCGCTGTCGCGCTGCATTCCCGTCGCCGGCGCGAACGGCTGCTACGCGGTTTCCACCAGCGCCGCGAGCTTCGCCAGCGCCATGCGCCAGCCGGTCTCGTTGTCGGCGGCCGGCACGCCGGGCGGCACCCCGTCGTGCACGGCGTCCACGCGCGTGCCGCCCGCTTCGTCGGACAGCGTGATCGTGATCGTCATTGCGCCGCGCAGCATCGGATCGTCGGTCTCGAACACGTCGATCTCGACGATCCGCTCGTCCGGCACGAGCGTGACGAAGCGGCCGTGATAGGTATCGGTGCGCGCGGTGGTCTTGCCGGTGCCGGCCGACGGCGCGTCGTAGCTCAGCGATACGCGCAGCGCGCCGCCTTCACGCGCATCGAACGCGTCCACGCGGCACGTCATGCCGTCGGGCACCTTCCATTGCTCGACCGCGTGCGGATCGAGCAGCGCGCGGTAGACGCGCCCCCGCGGTGCGTTCAGGTGCCGGCTGACCCGGGTCGAATGTGTGTGCGTCTGCAACATTTCGCCTCCCGCGGAGCGCGCGCGACGGTGCACGCCGGATGCCGGCGTGTCGTCACGCTTCCTTCAGGAATCGTAGGCGCGGGCGCGGCGGCATGCAATGACCGCGCACACGCCCGCGGTCAGCGCAGCGTGGCCGCGAATGCGTCGAGCTGCGTGATGCATATGTTCCAGCCCTCGAAGAAGCCGAGTGCTTCGTGGCGCTCGCGCGTCGCGGCATCGGGGTGCATCACGCGCGCCTCGTAGCGGCTGCCCGCATCGTCGTCCGCCATCGTGACGATCGCCGTGAAGCCCATCCACGGCACCTGCGGGCGCCAGCCGCCGGCGAGCATCGACGTGAACGCGATGCGCGCTTCCGGCACGATTTCAAGGAAGCAGCCGGGATTGTCGCTCGTGCCGCCATCGGGGCCGCGCATGAACGTGTGGAAGGCGCCGCCCGGCCGCAGGTCGAACGCGCGCACCTCGGTGGTCCACGGCTTCGGGCACCACCATTCCTTGAGCAGTTCGGGGTCGGTCCAGGCACGCCACAGCGCGTGGCGCGGCGCGCGCAGCGTGCGTGTGATGACGAGATCGTGGGCTTCAGCGGGTTCGACGTGGTTGGCTGGCATCTTGCTCCTCCTGATGGCGGCGTTCGACGAATTCGACGAGACGATCGGATCGCGCTTCCCACAGCGCGCGCTGCGCGGCGAGCCATTCCTCGGCCTCGGTCAGCCGGCTGCCGACCAGCACGCAGGTGCGCGAGCGGCCGGTTTTGCGGGTCTGGACGAGGCCGCTGCGCTCGAGCACGGCGACATGCTTCATGAACGACGGCAGCGCCATGTCGAACGGCGCGGCCAGCGCGGAGACGGTCCGCTCGCCCTGGCCGAGCGCGCTGACGATCGCGCAGCGCGTCGGGTCGGCGAGGGCGTGGAATACGTCGCTGATGCCGGGTTGAAAGTTAGCCATGTGGCTAAGTATAGGCGATGCAGCGGACAATTTCGTCGCGTAGGATGATGGGGCGGTAACACGCGCCAACCTGCGCCGCGTTGCCGGACGCCTGCCGCCGTTGTGCAAGCCTAGACGGCCGGCCGGCGTTCTTTCCAATCCGGGCGTATGACGAACGAACGCGTGCCGCCCGGCCGACTACCGGAGATGGCATGACCGAACCTGTTACCGTCCGCCGCATCAGCGCGCGCGACGCGAGGGCCTGCGTCGACGCGCTGGCCGACGTACTGATCGATTGCGTCGAGGGCGGCGCGTCCGTGAGTTTCATGTTGCCGATCGAGCGGCCGACCGCCGTCGCGTTCTGGACGCGCGTGGCCGAGGGCGTGGAGAACGGCGAGCGCATCCTGCTCGTCGCCGAGGACGCCGAAGGCCGGATCGTCGGCACCGTGCAGGTCGTGACCGCGCAGCCCGAGAACCAGCCGCATCGCGCGGACATCGCGAAGATGCTGGTGTCCCGGCACGCGCGCCGGCAGGGCGTCGCCGCGCGGCTGATGGCGGCGGCCGACGCAGCCGCGCGCGCCGCCGGCAAGACCGTGCTCGTGCTCGACACCGTGACGGGCGGCGACGCCGAGCGGCTGTACGAGCGGGCCGGCTGGCAGCGCGTCGGCGTCGTGCCGAACTTTGCGTTGATGCCCGACGGCGCGCTCTGCGCGACGACGTTCTTCCACAAGCAACTCGCGTAGCGGCGCGCGTCCGCGTCGCTCATCGGCATCCACCGTGCATCCCGTCGCCCCGGCTCTCCTGTTCGTCACGCTCGCGGCCGGTGTCGTCGCGCTGCTCGTGCCTGCGTTGCTTGCGGCCGCATGGCGACGCCGCACGCAGGCACCGTTGCGCGTGTTCTTCTACGGCATGCTGACCTTCTTCGTGTTCCAGCCGGTGCTGCGCATGTCGTGGCAGGTTCCGCTGTATCGCTGGCTTGCTCACGACCCGCGCTGGCCTGGTCGAGGCGATCCTGTTCGCGCGCACCGGGCACGCCGCGTGATGTGCGTCGCCCGTTTCAGCCATGCGCGGCGAGGCTCGGTCGCCGGATCGCCGGCCGGTCTCCGGTTCGCCGCCGGCCGGCGAAGCTGAAGGCCATGCGGTCGTGACGATGGCGATGCCGGCGAGCGCAGGGACCTGTCCCCGGTCGCGCCGCGAGTCGAGAGCCGGGCGGCGTCGGAAGCCGGTCAGAAAGAAAAGCGGGGCCGGCAACCGTGCCGGTCCGATATATTCACGCAGGAAGAACTCCAACAAAACGCTACGGACCCGCCGCCTCGATGAAACGCTCCCATGTCGCTTTCGCCCTCACGGGCCTGCTCGTCGCGCTGCCGATTGCCGCGTATGCGCTCGTCAAGCCGCTGCGTATCGTCGCGCCCGCGCTGATCCCCGGCGTGTCCTGCCCGAGCGCCGACATCTGCACGGACGATGCCGCGAAGCTCGGCGACGCGCAGCAGCTCTATCGCGACGGCTATGCGCGCGCGGCGGCGGCTGTCGGCGGGTTCCACGCCGTGCCGCGCATCGTGTTCTGTTCGACGCGCGCGTGCGCCGACGCATTCGGCCTCGGCCAACGCGCGGCGCTGACGCTCGGCAATTTCGGCGTGGCCGTGGCGCCGCGCGGTTGGCAGACCTACTTTCTCGCGCACGAGCTGATCCATCACCGTCAGGCCGAAGTGCTCGGCAACCTGGCCGTCGCGACCAAGCCGCGCTGGCTGATCGAAGGGATGGCGTATTCGCTCAGCGACGATCCGCGCCATCCGCTGACCGAGCCGTTCGAATCGTGGCGCACGCGTTTCGATGCGTGGCATGCGGCGCTGGGCGGGCAGCCGCTGTGGGATGCCGCGCGGGCGGTCGAATAGCGCAGAAGCGCAGAAGCGCAGGAAGCGCAGGAAGCGCAGGAAGCGCAGGAAGCGCAGGAAGCGCGGCGCACCGCCGCGCGCTTCGTTACGCCGGCGCGATCGGAGCGTCGCGTCCGTCGATGAGCGTATCGCGTCCGGCCTCGAGGATCTCGTCGGCCAGCGCGGGATCGGTGCCGGCGATCGCGCGCGACAGCACGAGCGCGCCGACCATCTGGCTGAAGACTGCGAGCGCGTCGCGCCGCGTCTGCTCCGGCGTCGCGCCTTCGATCGCCACCATTCGTTCCAGCCGGTCGAGATACGTGGCGAGGCCGTGCGCGTAGCACGCGCGCGCCGCATCGGTCAGTCGCGGCGCATCGCCCGCGAAGCCGGACAGCGGGCACCCGGCCTCGACGTTGTCGCGATGCGCCGCCGACAGATACGACGCCACCTGAGCGGCGAGACTGTCGGCATTCGGCGAATCCGCGCGGTCCTGCATCGCCTTGTCCATCACCGCGGCGACCAGCGCATCCTTCGACTTGAAGTGGTTGTAGAAGCCGCCCTGCGTGAAGCCGGCTTCCTTCATCAGCTCCGTCAGCCCCACGGCGTCGACGCCGCGCGCGCGGAACAGCCGCTCGGCAGCCGCGACGATCGCGCTCCGGTTCTCGGCAGCCTGCTGTCTTGACACGCCCATCGATCCCTCCCTGATTCTGTCGATCACGTCGATTGAAAAACACAATGTCGATCACCATTGACACGTTCGAATGGCGCGAACACAATGCACCGCAAAGACAATGGTGATCGACATTGATATCGAGTGTAGCCGACTTGGCGGGTGGTGCGAAGCCACGGCCGGAATACGGATGGAAATCGGTCAGGGTCTTTGGCGCCGCAGGGTGACGGGCAGCGGACGGCTCGCCGCCTGCCCCCGGTGGCGCAGCGATTCGGTATGCAATGGCAGCCTCGTTTTCCACCGGATCTCCCGCGCGCGACGAGCCGGCGTGCGGGCGATTCATCATGCGAAAGGAGCGATCATGAAGATCGAAGGTGCAGTCGTTTTCGTGACGGGCGCAAACCGCGGGCTCGGGCTCGAGTTTGCGAAGCAGGCGCTCGCAAGAGGGGCGCGCAAGGTCTATGCGGCGGCGCGCGATCCGGCCACCGTGACGCTGCCGGGCGTCGTGCCCGTGAAGCTCGACGTGACCGATCCGGCGGCCGTCGCCGCGGCTGCCGACGCGGCGCGCGACGTCACGCTGCTGATCAACAACGCAGGCATTGCGCGGCCCGGCAGCCTGACGGACGACGGCGCGCCCGACGCGCTGCGCGAGCACTTCGAAACGAATGTATTCGGGATGCTGGCGATGTCGCGGGCGTTTGCGGGCACCCTCGCCGGCCATGGCGGCGGCGCGATCCTGAACATCCTGTCCGTCGCGAGCTGGGTGAACCGGCCGGTCCTGTCGGGCTACGGCGTGTCGAAATCGGCCGCATGGGCGCTGACCAACGGGCTGCGCCATTCGCTGCGCGAGCAGCACACGCAGGTCGTCGGGCTGCATGCCGGCTTCATCGATACCGACCTGACGCGCGGCTTCGACGTGCCGAAGGCAACGCCGGACGACGTCGTGCGCCAGGCCTACGACGCGATCGAAGCGGGCGCGGAGGAAGTGTCGACCGACGAGTTCACGCGGCACGTGAAGGCCACGCTGTCGGCGGGCGTCTATCTGGAGGAACCGGCGCCGCGTTGACGCCGCCGGGAAGGTCGGCCCGCCGCCCGCGCTGCGCGCGCGGCGGGCCGCGCCGTCAGGCCGTGGTGTCGATGGTGCCCGGGATCTTCACGTCCGGGTTCACGTCCGCGTCGTAGTCGACGCCGGCGATCTCGAAGCCGAACAGCCGCAGGAAGTCGGTCTTGTAGCCAGCGAAGTCGGTCAGCTCGTACAGGTTCTCGTTCGTCACCTGGTCCCACAGCGCGATGACCTTCGCCTGCACCTGCGGATCGAGTTCCTTGTAGTCCGCGCGCAGGCGGCCTTCATCGTCGACGTGCGGCGTCGTGCCGTACAGACTGTCCTTGAAGAGCCCGTATACCTGCTCGATGCAGCCTTCGTGCGTGCCGGTTTCCTTCATCACCTTGAACAGCAGCGACAGGTACAGCGGCATCATCGGGATCGCCGAGCTCGCCTGCGTGACGACGGCCTTCAGCACCGACACGCGCGCATCGCCGCCGTGCGCGGCCAGCTTTTCACGGATCGACAGCACCTTCTTGTCGAGATCCTTCTTCGCTTCGCCGATCGAGCCGTTCCAGTAGATGTCGTGCGTGATCTGCTCGCCGAGATACGTGAACGCGGTCGTCTTCGCGCCGTCGGCCAGCACGCCGGCTTCATCGAGCGCGTCGAGCCACATCTGCCAGTCCTCGCCGCCCATCACGGCGACGGTGCCGTCGATCTCTTCCTGCGTCGCCGGTTCGAGCGCGACTTCGCGGATCACTTCCTTGTCGGTGTCGAGGCCGCGGAACGTGACCGGCTTGCCGATCGGCTTGAGCGTCGAGCTGATGGTTTCGCCCGTCTTCGGGTGCGTGCGGCGCGGTGCCGCGAGGCTGTAGACGACGAGATCGACCTTGCCGAGATCCTGCTTGATGGTGTCGATCGTGACCTGCTTGACCTTGTCGGAGAATGCGTCGCCGTTGATGCTGCGCGCATACAGCCCCTTTTCCGCCGCGAATTTCTCGAACGCGGCGCTGTTGTACCAGCCGGCCGTGCCGGGCTTCGATTCGCTGCCGGCGCGCTCGAAGAACACGCCGAGCGTGTCCGCGCCCGAGCCGAATGCGGCCGAGATCCGGGCGGCGAGGCCGTAGCCGGTCGACGCGCCGATCACGAGCACCTTCTTCGGGCCGTTGGCGATCGGGCCGTGCGAAGTCACGTAGTCGATCTGTTCCTTGACGTTGGCTTCGCAGCCGACGGGATGAGTCGTCACGCAGATGAAGCCACGCACGCGCGGTTTGATGATCATCAGAATTTGCTCCGAGAAACCCCGCCATTGATGGCGGGAAGGAAAGGAATGCTGTTGACAGGCAGCTTCTTCCACAGTTTAGGATCACCGGTATGATTCTTGTCTACCGCTACCGGGTGAAGTCGCTCAACGGACTGCTTAACAAGCAGAGCCGTGCGGTGAACTACGTCTGGAACTTCTGCAACGACACGCAGAAGCACGCGCTCAAGTGGAGCAAGAAATGGCCGACCGGCTTTGACCTGAACGTGCTGACCACCGGCAGCAGCAAGGAGCTTGGTATCCACTCCGGTACCATCAACGCAACCTGCGAGCAATACGCGAAGTCGCGCAGCCAGCGTCGGCGGCCTTACTTGCGCTATCGCGGCACGAAATCGCTCGGCTGGGTACCGCTGAAGGGGCGTGATCTGAAACGCGAGGGATACGCGTTTCGTTTCGCCGGCAATACCTTTCGCGTGTTCAACAGCCGGCCGCTTCCCGAAGGCAAGATCAAGGACGGAACCAACTTTGCGCAGGATGCGCGGGGCAACTGGTTCCTGAATATCGTGATCGAGATGCCCGATGTTCCAGTCCGACCGATCCGTTCCGGCATCGGTATCGATCTCGGTCTGAAAGACTTCGCCACACTTTCGACCGGCGAGAAGGTGCCCAACGACCGGTTCAGCCGGCGCGCGGCCGAAAAGCTGGCGAAAGCCCAACGGGCGCGAAAGCACAAGCGCCATATCGCGAAACTGCATGCGAAGGTGGCGCATGTGCGCGCCGATTTCCAGCACAAGCTCGCGCTCGATTTGGTACGACGCTTCGATTACATCGCGGTCGGCAACGTGTCGGCCGTGAAACTCGCCGGAACCAGGATGGCAAAGAGCATCTACGACGCATCCTGGTCGTCCTTCCGAAACAAGCTCCGTTACAAGGCGATGGCGCACGGGGTCACGTTCGAGGAAATCGACGAAAGCGGTTCTACCCAGTCCTGTTCGTCGTGCGGTTCGAAAGACAGCACGACGCGGCCGAAAGGTATCGCGGGGCTGCGAATAAGGGAGTGGACCTGCAGTGACTGCGGTGTCTTGCATGATCGAGATACCAATGCTGCGTTGAACATTCTCCGATGCGGACGTGCATCGCCAGGTGTGGAAATCCTCCGCCTTCAGGCGTGGGAGGACGTCAAGGAAACCTCTTGTCAGAAAGGCGCGGGCGGTCTGAAATCGGAAAAATCCCGCGCATTGTAATGGAAGCGGGCGGGCACGGCGGGAAAGGCGGGGGCGACGGCGGCCGCAATTGCCTGGGGTCGGACCACGAGGGCAGCGATTCTCGTTGCATCATTTATTTCTCTCTTGACAGAAATAACTGAAATGAATAAATTTCCCGACATGGAACTCACACCGATTGCCGAACGATTCATTCTCCACTGGGGCGAAATGGGCTCGCGGTGGGGCGTCAACCGAACCGTCTCGCAGATCCACGCGCTGCTCTACCTGGCCGGCCGGCCGGTCGCGGCCGACGAGATCGCCGAGACGCTCGACGTCGCGCGCTCCAACGTCAGCACGAGCCTGAAGGAGCTGCAGGCGTGGCGACTCGCGAAGGTCGTGCATGTGCTCGGCGACCGCCGCGACCATTTCGAGACGTCGACCGACATCTGGGAACTGTTCAAGCTGATCGTCGAAGGGCGGCGGCAGCGCGAGATCGAGCCGACGCTCACGGTGCTGCGCGATTGCCTGACGAGCCCGGAGATCGCCAACGAGAGCCGCGAGACCGAACAGCGCATCCGCGACACGCTGCAGTTCGTCGAGACGCTCACGACCTGGTCGGACGAGATGCTGCGGCTCAAGCCCGACACGCTGATGAAGGCGCTCGGCATCGGCGCGAAGATCAGCCAGACGGTCAGGCGCAAGCCGTCGAAGTAAGCGGTAACGGAAGTGCGGGCAGGCAGCCCGCTTTTTTCGGAATTGATATTTCTGTCGTTACAGAAATAACTGTAAATAGAGGATGAAAATGAACGCAGTCTTGCCGTCGGCCGGCCAGAGCGGCTGTACCGGGGAACGCAGCATGACCGTCCTCGTCTGCGGCGCGAACGGCTTCATCGGGCGGGCACTGTGCGCGCAGCTCGAGGCCGGCGGCCATCGCGTGCTGCGCGGCGTGCGCGATGCGGCCGGCCCGCGCGACGTCGCGATCGACTTCGCGAAGGACGTCGATCCCGCAGCGTGGCTGGCGCGGCTGGAAGGCGTCGACGTCGTGATCAATGCGGTCGGCATCCTCGGCGATCGACGCGGCGCGACGCTCGATGCCGTACATCGCGCCGCGCCGTGCGCGCTCTTCACCGCTTGCTGCCGCGCGCGTGTGCGGCGCGTGATCCAGATCTCGGCGCTGGGTGTCGAGCGTGGCGATACGCGGTACTTCGCGAGCAAGCACGCAGCCGATCGCTTCCTGCAGACGCTGCCGATCGACTCCCGGATCGTGCGTCCCGCGCTCGTCTACGGGGCGGCCGGCACGTCGGCGCGGTTTTTCCGGATGCTTGCGAGCCTGCCCGTGCATGCCCTGCCGGCGGGCGGCCATCAGCGGCTGCGTCCCGTGCACGTCGACGATCTCGCCGAACTCGTCGCGCGGCTCGTCGCGCAGTCGTTCGATTCGCCGGCGGCCGGCAGCGCGGTGATCGACGTGGTCGGCAACGACGAAGTCGAATACCGCGAGATGCTGGCCCGCTACCGCGCCGCGCTGGGTTTTCCGCCGGCCGCCGGCGTGACGCTGCCGGGCCCGCTGGTCGGCGCGGCGGCCGCGCTGCTCGGCACGCTGCCGGGCGCGATGTTGACGCGCGACACGTGGACGATGCTGCGCGGCGGAAACACCGGCGATCCGGCGGCTGCCACGGCCGTGCTCGGCCGGCCGCCACGCGGCATCGATGGTTTCATCGGCGCGGACGCGGCCGCGCTGCGTCGCGACGCGCTTGCGATGTGGCGGCGCCCGTTGCTGCTGGGTGCGCTCGCGATCGTGTGGATCTGGACGGCCATCGCAAGCGCGTTCATCCATCCGCTGCACGCGAGCCTCGCACTGCTCGCGCATGCGCACCTGACGGGGCTGCCTGCGTTGGTCGCGCTCTACGCGGCAAGCGCGCTGGACTTCGCGTTCGGCATCGCGACCGTCGCCGCGCCGTCGCGCCGCCTGTGGGCCGCGCAAGCCGCGCTGATCGTCGCGTATTCGGCCGTCATCGCGGTCACGATGCCGGGCCTGCTGGCCGAACCGTTCGGCCCGGTGCTCAAGAACGTGCCGATTCTCGCGATCCTGTTGATCCTGTTTTCAGAAGAAGAGCACGCATGAATACCTATCTCGTCGTCAAGGCGCTGCATATCCTGTCCTCGGTGCTGCTGGTCGGCACGGGGTTCGGCACCGCGTTCTACCTGTTCTTCGCGAACCGCACGCGGTCGGTGCCCGCGATCGCGGCCGTGTCGCGACTCGTGGTGCGCGCGGACTGGTGGTTCACGACGCCGGCCGTGCTCTTCCAGCCGGCATCCGGGCTGTGGCTCGCGCACACGGCCGGCTGGCCGTGGCATACGCCGTGGCTCGTCGCGTCGATCGTGCTGTACGCGGTCGCGGGCGCGTGCTGGCTGCCGGTCGTGTGGCTGCAGGTCGAACTCGCCGCGATGGCGAAGCTCGCTCACGTGAACGGCGACGCCGCATTGCCGGAACGCTACTGGCGCTATGCGAAGCGCTGGGAACTGCTCGGCTACCCGGCGTTCTTCGCGATGCTGTCCGTCTACTTCCTGATGGTGCTCAAGCCGATGTAAACGCGTTGTCTCCGCACGGGAGCGGCGGCAACGCGCACCTGAACGCAGTCGATCGATTCACGATGCTTGCGATAAAAAGAAGGAGTGCGAAGCATGGACTCAAATGAATTGGTACTGTACTTCGACGGACGGTGTCCGTTGTGCGTCGCGGAAATACGGCGTCTCGGGGCCTGGAATACGCGACACCGGCTGGCGTTCGTCGATATCGCCGAGCCGGGTTTCGATCCCGCGCCGCTGGGTGTCGACCTGCCCGCGCTGAATCGCGAACTGCACGCGCGCCTGCCCGACGGACGCATGCTGACCGGCATGGACAGCATCCTGGCCGCCTATACGCTGGTCGGGCGCCGCTGGCTTGTCTGGCCGCTTCGCGTGCAGGCGATGCGCGACGCACTTGCGCCGCTGTATCGCCGCTTCGCACGCAACCGGCATGCGGTTTCGCGCTGGCTCGGCTATCACGCCGAAGCGCACTGCGACGGGCCGGCGTGCGGTATCGGCAAGGCCGCCGAAAGCACGCCGGCGGATCGCCCTGCGCGCGATGACATGCGCCGCATCGTAGTGAGCTGGATGTATGGCGCGGCGATCGTGCATCTGCTCGTCGGCGTGGCCGTTCCGTGGCTCGCCGGTGCACCGTTCGTCGATGCGTATCACCGCGGCATCGAGCTGCATTTCTGGGCGGGCGCGGCACCGGAGCAGGCGCGTGCCCAGCAGATATGGTGGATGTCGCTGATCGGCGCGACGGTGCAGTGCGCGTCGGTCTGGATGCTCGCGCTCGTCCACCTCGGCAACCGGTTGCGGAAGCGGGACGTGTGGGGATGGCTGTTGGCCGGCCTGCTGGTCTGGGCGCCGCAGGACATGCTGTTTTCATTGCAGGCCCATGTACGGGGCCACGTGGCGATCGACGCGGCGGCACTCGTCGCGATGGTTCCGCCGCTTGTCTGGCTGTGGAGGAGGGATACCGTATGAACACCTTGCCTGCCTTCGACTGGGCGCTCAACCTGCTGATCGTGCAGGGCGCGATGGGCGCATTCGATACGCTTTATCACCACGAACTCACGCAGGACTTGCCGCACAGCCCGCGCGCGCGGCTCGAGCTGGCGATTCATGCGGTGCGTTCCGTGCTCTACGGTCTCGTGTTCGCATCGATCGCGAACGTCGCGTTTCATGGCGCCTGGGTCGCGGCGATCGCGTTGGTGGTGCTCGTCGAAGTGGTGCTGACGTTGTGGGATTTCGTTGTCGAGGACCAAAGCCGCAAGCTGCCGGCGACCGAACGCGTGCTGCACACGTTGCTGGCCGTCAACGGCGGCGCGCTGTTCGGGATGCTCGCGATGCAACTGGCCGTCTGGGCGCACGAACCGACCGCGCTGCATGCGATCGACCTCGGCTGGCGCGGCTGGCTGCTCAGCCTGTTCGCCGTCGGCGTGACGGTGTCGGGTATCCGCGACGGGATTGCCGCCTGCCGGATCGCGCAACACGCTCCGGTCGCCAATCCGTTCGCGGGACAGCCGGCCGGTAACGTGCTGGTCACTGGCGGGACCGGCTTTATCGGCGAAACCCTCGTGAACCGGCTGCTCGATGCAGGGCATACGGTCACGCTGCTGGCGCGCGATCCACTGCGCGCGGCCTATCAGTTCCAGGGCCGCGTGCGCAGCGTGACGTCCGTCGCACAACTGCAGCCGCACGAGCGTTTCGACGCGGTGATCAATCTCGCAGGTGCGCCGGTGCTGGGCGCGCACTGGAGCAAGCGCCGGCAGGCGCTGCTGCTCGCCAGCCGCGTCGGCGTCACGCAGTCGCTGATGCGCTGGGTCGAGACCGCCGAGGTCAAGCCGCGCACGTGGATCCAGGCATCCGCGATCGGCTACTACGGCGTGCGCCCGGCCGACGAACGGCTCGACGAGGGCAGCAGCGCCGGCACCGGCTTCATGTCCGAGCTGTGCCGGCAGTGGGAGCTGTCCGCGCAGCCGCTCGAGCGTCATGGGGTGCGCTCGGTGGTGCTGCGGCTGGGCGTCGTGTTCGGCCCCGGCGGCGCGTTGCGCCCGATGCTGCTGCCGCATTACTTCGGGATGGGCGGACGTTTCGGCGACGGCGCGCAGGTGATGAGCTGGATTCACCGCGACGACGTGCTGCGGATCATCGCGCGCGCGATGTCGAACCCGGGCATGCGCGGCGTCTACAACGCGGTCGCGCCCGGTGCATTGACCCAGCGCGAGTTCGTGCAGGTCGTGACGAAGGTGCTGCGTCGCCCCGCATGGCTGCACGTGCCGGCCGCGCCGCTGCGCTGCGCGATGGGCGAGATGGCCGAGCTGCTGCTGGACGGGCAGCGGGTGATGCCGGCGCGGCTGCATCAGGACGGCTTCATGTTCGGGTTCCCGACCGCCGAGCACGCGCTGCGCGACCTGACGAAGCGGCCGCACGCCGATTTTGCCTGCACGGCCTGCCGTTTCCCGCGACGTCGTGTTTAAATTCGGCGTGAACGCGTTCGGGGCGTGTCGTGCGTCCCGAGCGCTCGCATCCGACCTCACAAGGAGACTGCATGCTGCACATCCTCGGCAAGATCCCGTCCATCAACGTCCGCAAGGTGCTGTGGCTGTGCACCGAGCTGAACCTGCCGTTCGAACAGGAAGACTGGGGCGCGGGCTTTCGCACGACCAACGATCCGGCCTATCTCGCGCTGAATCCGAACGCGCTCGTGCCGGTCATCAAGGACGACGATTTCGTGCTCTGGGAATCGAACACGATCATCCGCTACCTCGCGAACCGCTATGGCGGCGACGCGCTGTATCCGGCCGAGCCGCAGGCGCGCGCGCGGGTCGATCAATGGATCGACTGGCAGGGCGCGGACCTGAACCGTTCGTGGGTCGGCGCGTTCCTCGGCCTCGTGCGGAAGTCGCCCGATCATCAGGACCCGGACGGCATCGCGCAGTCGATCGCGGGCTGGACGAAGCACATGCGCGTGCTGAATACGCAGCTCGAATCGACCGGCGCGTTCGTGGCCGGCGACACCTTCACGCTCGCGGACATTCCGATCGGCCTGTCGGTGAACCGCTGGTTCGGCACGCCGTTCGAGCATCCGGATTTCCCGGCGGTGTCGCGCTATATCGAGCGTCTTGCGACGCGCGAAGGCTTCAAGACCTACGCCGGCAGCGCGAATCCGTGACGCATCGCAGGTAGCGCGCGAAGCGGCGGCGTTGCAAGCGCCGCCGCTTTACTACCGGCATGCACGGGCACGCGCGTCGGTCGTCACGCGCCGGGTGCCGGCACGGCGTCGAGCACGCGCGCGAGAAACGCCTCGTGATTCCACGCGGATTCCGGCCGCGACAGCCCGAGCCGCACGACCACCAATTGGCGGCTCGGCACCACGCTCACGAACTGGCCTTCATGGCCGACCGCATGAAACGCGTCGGCCGGCATCGCGCTCGCATGCGGATCGCGATCGTTGAACGGCTCCGGTACCTTGACCCACAGATGCGCGCCGAACTCCTGGCGCGGTGCCTGCGGCGTCACGCGCGTCAGGTAGCGCACCCAGCCCTCCGGCAGCAGCTGCTGCCCGTTCCACTCGCCGTCCTGCAGCAGAAGCTGCCCGAAGCGAGCCCAGTCGCGCGCGCTCGCATACATGTATGACGAGCTGCCGAGCGTGCCGGATGCATCGGGCTCGAACACCGCGCTGCGCATCCCGAGCGGCGCGAACAGCGCGCGGCGCGGCAACGCGAGGTAGTCTTCCTCGCTGCCGCCCAGCGCTTCGCGCATCACGCGCGCGACGATCGCGCTGGTGCCGCTCGAGTAGTACCACTGCGTGCCGGGTGTCGAGGCGAGCGGCTTCGCCGACGCGAACCGCGCGGTATCGGGCTGCGTGAACAGCATCACGGCGACGTCGGACAGCGGGTCGTCGTAGTCCTCGCTGAATTGCAGGCCGCTCGTCATCCGCAGCAACTCGTCGAGCGTGATGGCCGCGCGCGGGTCGCCGGTGCCGCGCCATTCGGGCAGCAGCGCCGACGCATCGGGCGACAGCTTGTGCTGCGCGACGAGCATGCCGACCAGCGCGGCCGTCACGGTCTTCGTCATCGACCAGCCGGGCAGCGGCGTATCGGCCGTGAAGCCGGGCGCATAGCGTTCGGCGATCACCTGTCCGCGCCACATCACGACGACCGCGCGCGTGCGTCGCGGTTTCGCCGGATCGGGTTCGTCGAATGCGCGATCGAGCGCGGTCTGCAGCTTGTGCGCGTCGATGCCGGCGGGTGGCGCGACGGGCGCCGGCTGTGCGGGCGGCGGATCGGGGAGAAGGGGCAACGCAGCCGGCAACGTGGCAGGCGACGGCCCGAGCACGAGCGTGCAGCCGAGCCCGGGCCGGAAGTCGGCTGCGCGTTCGGCGAAGCCGGCGAAGGTCGCCACCGCACGATGATGGTCGGGATCGAGCGACGGGCGCACCAGTTTCAGCAGCGGATGTACGCCGGCCATGATGTCGACGTCGATCACGGACGCGGCCGGGCGGCCCGACACGTACACGCCGGAACACAGCGCCTTCGCCGCATAGCCGGTCGCGATCGGCGCGAGCCGGGACAGCATGTATCCCGCATAGCCGAGCGCGGCCAGCAGCACGAGGGCGGCGCCCCGTCGGATCAACGGCTTGATGGGTGTCGTCATGCGCGAGCGTCCTTGGTTGTCTGCAGGCAAGCCATGAACCGGCAGTGTCGCAGGTTCGGGCAAGCGGTGGCAATCGCGGGTGCTGGCGACGCCGGGTGGCGTCGATCGGGCGCATGTTGCCCGGCGTGTGCGAATCGTATGTGTCGATCGCGCATGTGAACGGGCCGCATTGCGGCCCGTTCACGTGGTACGTCATTGCATGTTGTTGTTGTCCGAACGCAGGGTCCAGACCGTCGCGGTATTCGTGTTGTCGTCGACGGCCGCGAATTGCGGCTGGCCTTTGCTGCCGTGCCCGAACGCAAGGCCGAATGCCGAGCCTGGCGCGGTATCGACCTGCATTTGCGCGACGAAGCGCCCGTCCACCGTGAATTCGACGATCTCGCTCGGTTGCAGCGGGTCGGGGTTGACCGCGTCGCCGTTCGCGGTCACGAGATGGCCGTTCGGCGCGAGCGCCAGCGCGAGCGGGCCGTGCAGGTGCTTTGCGTCGAAGTAGATCATCCGTCCGACGCCGCCGTTGCGGTTCGTCGACGCGGCGTTCTGGATCGCGAACACCGCGTTGTCGCCCGTGGACGCGACATACAGGACATCGACGTCCGGGTCGTACGCGAGGCCGGTCGGGCCGACGACGAGTGCATTCGGATCGGTCCGGTTCACGTAGCCCGACGCGATGATGCGCGAGCCCGGCAGCATCGTGACGCCGTCGTCGCCGATCGCCAGTTCGATTCGTGCGACCGTGCCGTTCAGTACGTTCGACACGAACGCGGTCACGCGCTGGCCGCGATCGATCACGGTCATGTCCCACGGCCCGTCGAGCAGCGTGGCGCTGACCAGTTGCTTGACGAGATTGCCTTGCGGATTGATGACGAGCAGCGAGCCCGGCGCGACCACGGTCTTGCCGTCCGGCGCCGGCACGTTGCCGACCAGCACGAAGCCGCTGCGCAGCACCGCGAGCGCGGTCGTCAGGCCCAGATTGCTGCCGTGGAAGAACGTCGCCGGCGTATTGCCGGGCGACAGCTTCACGATCGTCGTGCCGGTGCCTTGCAGGTTCGACGCCGCGTTGAAGTTGGACACGACGACGTCACCCGGTTTCAGCGTGCTCCAGGTCGGCACGCCGCGCGGCACGAACGCGATGCCGTACGGATTGAGATCGCCGTTGGCGGGCACGGTCGATGCGGTGACCGACGAAATCGGCAGGATGATGTCGTTGCCGCCGGCCCACGCGAACGTCGACGACAAGGCGGCCAGCCCGGCGGCGCAAGCCGCGCGGCATAGCGTGCGCGCAAGTGCGTGCGACGCGCGCGCGAAAACCGGTGGGTGAACCGCGAAGACGGGCGGGGCGGGCGAACGACAGGAGGGGAGAGGGTCCATGACATGACTCCGGTTGATGATCGCGATCAGTCATCCCGGCTGCCGGCCAGCGCAGCCGACGGGTGTCCGGCGCCGGTTCGCGATCTTGCCGCGCGAACCCACGCTCGAAATAAACGGATGGCGACGGCTGCTTATTCCATCCGGTTGCGCTCGTTGCACGCGCACCGGCAGCCATTGTTCGCTGCGATGGCGACACGGCCTGACAAGTTGAAATATTGGGCGCCGTCGGCCGATAATCGTCGGGCATCGAACGCTCACCCATTCCAACCGTTATCGGAAACCGCCATGTCCTACGACAACAACAACCCGTTCGCCAGAATCCTGCGCGGCGAACTGCCGTGCGTGAAGGTCGCGGAAGACGACGCAACCCTCGCGATCATGGATCTGATGCCGCAGGCCGACGGTCACGTGCTCGTGATTCCGAAGGAGCCGGCCGCGCAGATCTTCGAGCTGTCCGGCGACGCGGCCGCGGCCGGCATCCGCATGACGCAGCGTGTCGCGGCGGCCGTGCGCGCGGCGCTCGAGCCGGACGGCGTGTTCATCGGCCAGTTCAACGGCGCGGCGGCCGGCCAGACGGTCCCGCACGTGCACTTCCATGTGATCCCGCGCTGGGAAGGCGCCGAGCTGCGGATGCATGCACGCGACATTGCCGACGCGGCGACGCTCGAATCGATCGCCCAGCGCATTCGCGCGCGCTTCGTGTAACGGCGCGTTCGCATGCGGCGCGGCGACGGCGTACATCCCGGCCGCCGCGTCGCAGCGGGTTGTTTCGGCGGTCACGCGAAGTAACACGTGTAACCGTCGGCGAAACTCGGCCCGGCAAGCCCGGCGCTAGACTCGGCGCATTGCTTCATCGAGCGACAGGAAGAGCGGAGCGCCTCTTCGTGCCGGCCGCCGCCGCTCGCGGCGGCGCGGTCTTCGCAAGGTGTCATTCGTCTTTCTCGCCGGGAATCGAGCCATGTCCAGACTTCTCATCACGCTTGCCCTGATCGGCGGCCTGTCCGGCTGCTACGTCGCGCCGCCGTACGGCTATGCGCCCGCGCCGGCCTACTACGGCTACGCGCCGGCGTATTACGCGCCGCCCGTCAGCATCGGGATCGGCGGCAACTTCCGCATCCGCTGATCGGGCACCCGGCGCGGGCGCTGCCCGCGCCGGTCCGCTGCCCTTCGCCGGAAGATTCGCGCGGATTCGCGCGCCGCATGACGACGGCGCGCTGCGCATCGTGCGCGCGGTTCCTATACTTCACAGGAAAGCGCATCTCCGGTGAGGCAGCCATGTCGGTCACACGCAAGGTCGCTGTCCTGTCGGGCGTATCCACGCTCGTCTATCTCGGGCTCGCCGTGCTCGGCAGCGGCGGGTTCGCTGCCTTTTTCTCGCATCCGCCGCTGATCGTCGTCGTCGTTGCGACGCTCGCGATGGCCGTCGTCGCGATGTTCACCGAGGGCAACCTGAGCGCCGGCGAGCGCGAGAACCGCGACAACCGCTGGGTGCTCGCGGCATTCGCGGTGACCGGCTTCCTGCTCGCCTATCTGCCGGCGCTGACCGACCGGCTCGATGTCTGGACCTTCGGCGGCGATACGGTGCGATGGCTCGGCGTCGTGCTGTACATCGCGGGCGGTGCGCTGCGCATCTGGCCCGTGTTCGTGCTCGGCAAGCGCTTCAGCGGGCTCGTCGCGATCCAGCCGGGCCATACGCTCGTGACCGACGGCATCTACCGCCGCATCCGCAATCCGAGCTATCTCGGCCTGCTCGTCAATTCGGTCGGCTGGGCGCTCGCGTTCCGCTCGGGCGTCGGCGTGCTGCTGGTCGCGCTGATGATCGTGCCGCTCGTCGCGCGCATCCGCTCCGAGGAAGCGCTGCTGCGTTCGCAATTCGGCACCGAATACGACGCGTATTGCGCGCGGACGTGGCGGCTGCTGCCCGGCGTGTACTGACCCCTCGTCTCGCCCCGACCGTCGTTTCGGGGCGCGCTCGCGACACGGGCCCGATGTGTTGCCACGTGTGTCTCAAACGCGCGACGCCGTGCGTGGCCGGCCTGCCGTTCCGCAGGGCCTGATTGTCGCCGAAGCCAATGCCGGCGCGGGTTCCAGGCGATTTCAGGGAGCGCGTTCTACGTCCGTTATTCGCAAACAACTTGTTACCAGAATGTCCACGGCAAGGGGGTGGGACCGGTGCTATTCTTCGCCGCAAGCTCGTTGAAATGAATTGGTCCGGGGTTCGGCACAATGCCTGAACCGACGTCGATCGATTCAGATCGTCGTACCGAGCGGACCTTCGATAACCAGATTGCGAACAAGGAAGAATACGGGAATGTGGAAGAAAATCGCCCCCGCTCTCGTCGTCGCCGCGCTGACCGGCACGACTGCACTGCCGGCATTGGCCGGTGACTTGAACAACGCGCTTGGCGGCGCGCTCGGCGGGGTTGCCGGCGCAGCGGTCGGTGGTGCGGTCGGCGGCAGCACCGGCTCGGTAATCGGCGGCGCCATCGGCGGTGGCGCGGGTGGTGCGGTGACGTCGAACCGTCGCGAGCGCACCGGCGCGATCATCGGCGGCGCACTCGGCGGCGGCGCAGGTACCGCGGCAGGCAACGCGATGGGCGGCCGCACCGGCGGCCTGCTGGGCGCGGCGGTCGGCGGCGGCGCGGGCGCGGCGCTCGGCGGCAACATGTCGCGCAGCTCGTACGAACGCGATTACGGCGATCGCGGTTATCGAGGCGATCGCGGCTATCGTCGCCACAAGCATCATCACCACCGCGACTGGGACTGATCGCCGCTGGCGCGGCACGGTGCGCGACCTGCGCACCGTCGAGCCGACGGCGTCGGCACCCGACGCGCGAGTCGGCCCGGCGGCCTGCCGGGCCGCCATCGCCGGCAAGACCGGCGACCCTTTCCGGCTTCATCAGCCGCTGCCATATGCCCGATCGACGGGCCGGCCATTTCCCTCCTCGTCGTATTTCCCCGCTTTCCGACCCTACCGCCTGCCGCGCCTGAATACGTGTGCGCAAGATCGGCGAACGCCATCGGTTTTCCGTTCGACGCGTCAACCCGTTCCGGCCTGACGAAGGCTCGCGACCGCAATGGAGCCACTCGCTTGCGCGCGCACATCGACCGTCTGCAATCCGCGTAACCGGATGTATCGCGATCCGCGTTGCGAGACCGGTGTTGCCGCGATCGGAGGCGATGCGTCGATCGTCCCGGCGCTCGTCCGCAATGCGCCCGCCGTCAGGATTTCCCTGATATGCAGACCGCTGCGCCATGCCGCTTCACCGCGCATCGCGGGCGCCGGCGAGTAGTGGAAAATCGAATGGATAGCATCGCAACATTTAATTGGTCGATTGCGATCGACTTCGCTATCGTCAACGATGCCCGCGTACGGAATCGAACCGTGCCGTTAGCCGCGCCTCGCCGCATGATCGCGAGCGTCGCGGCCCGGCCGCCGGACCCACCTGCATCGGTCGCCGCGTCCGATCAACCGGACGGATCCGTCGCGAAGCCTGGCCGACCGAACGAAGGCGCATGCGCTTTCAAGCCACCCCGGCAACGATGTCCCGCCGCCGCATGCGTGCCCCACGCGCCTGCGTGCCGCCCGATGCCGTTTGCGCCCGGGGCCGGACCAACCCATTGCCTGGATGCACTATGTCTAAGACAACGTATTACGCGCCGCACGGCGGCCATCCACCGCAGACCGATCTGCTGACCGATCGCGCGATGTTCACCGAGGCGTACGCGGTGATCCCGAAGGGGGTGATGCGCGACATCGTCACGAGCTGGCTGCCGTTCTGGACGAACACGCGCCTGTGGGTGATCGCCCGCCCGCTGTCGGGTTTCGCCGAAACCTTCTCGCAGTACATCGTCGAAGTGAACCCGGGCGGCGGCAGCGACAAGCCCGAGCAGGACAAGAACGCCGAAGCCGTGCTGTTCGTCGTCGAAGGCGAAGCCGAGCTGACGCTGCAGGGTACGAAGCACGTGCTGAAGCCGGGCGGCTACGCGTTCATTCCGCCGGGCGCGGACTGGACGCTGCACAACGTCAGCGACGCCGCGGTGCGTTTCCACTGGGTCCGCAAGCACTACCAGGTCGTCGACGGCATCCCGCTTCCCGAAGCCTTCGTGACCAACGAGCAGGACGTCGAGCCGATCCCGATGCCGGGCACCAACGGCGCGTGGGTGACGACGCGCTTCGTCGACATGAGCGACATGCGTCACGACATGCACGTGAACATCGTCACGTTCGAGCCGGGCGGCGTGATTCCGTTCGCCGAAACGCACGTGATGGAGCACGGCCTGTACGTGCTCGAAGGCAAGGCCGTCTATCGCCTGAACCAGGACTGGGTCGAGGTGGAAGCGGGCGACTTCATGTGGCTGCGCGCGTTCTGCCCGCAGGCATGCTATTCGGGTGGCCCTGGCCGCTTCCGCTACCTGCTGTACAAGGATGTGAACCGTCACATGAACCTGACGCTGAACCCCGCGCGCTGAACGCCGCGCCGGCAGTCGAACGCGAAAGCCCGCCAGCGGATGCCGGCGGGTTTTTTTCATGGCGCGGAGACTGGCGGGTCATTGCATCCAGGCGGCCGGTGACGCGCATTTCGACTGCAAGCTCAGTGACCTTTCCCGCGCCGGAAAGGCGGAGGCCATCCCGCGCATCATCCCGCCTGCCCGTCGCGCAATGGCGCGCCGGTCAAGCGCAGCTCATGCGCCAGGCCGATCAGCGCGCGCAACCGCGCGGGCACGAAGCGATGGCCCGAATAGTAGAGCCGCAGCCCGCCGAACGACGGGCACCACGGTACCAGCACCGGCACCAGGGCACCGGTCTTCAGTTCTTCGTCGATGAACCATTCGGAAACGAAGCCGATGCCCAGCCCGAACAGGATCGCCTGCTTGATGGCGGACGGTTCATTGAGCGCGAACCGTACGGGCAGGTCCATCTGCAGCTTCTGCCCGTTGCGTTCGAGCTCCCAGTGATAGATGCCGCCGTGGGACATGCGCATGCCGATGCTTTGGTGCTTGAGCAGATCGCGCGGATGACGGGGCGTGCCCTGGCGCTTCAGATAGTCGGGCGTCGCCACCACCAGCATGCGGGTATCGCGCGAGAGCGCTACGGCGATCATGTCCTGCGGCACGGATTCGGCCAGGCGGATGCCGGCGTCGAACCCTTCGGCAACGATATCGATCAGGCGCGACTCGCTCACGATGTCGATGCGGACGTCGGGGTAGCGCCGTGCATACGGGTAAAACAGCGGTTCCATCAACAGGTGCGCGGCGCCCTGCGGCGCATTGATGCGCAGCGTGCCGCTGGGCGTGTCGGGCCCGGTGCCGGCTTCTTCGCCGGCGCTCCTGATCTCGGCAAGCGCGGGCGCGATGCGCTCCACGTAGCGTTGGCCTGCATCGGTCAGCGACACGCTCCGTGTCGAGCGGTTGAACAGGCGCACCTTCAGGCGCGCCTCCAGTCCGGCCACCGCGCTGCTCACCGCCGTCGTGGACATGCCCAGTTCCAGCGCCGCACCGCGAAAGCTGCTGCGGCGCGCGACGGCCAGGACCACTTCCAGTTCGGTCATTCCGGTGCGGTGCATCGATTGTCCTGATTTTCGGGATGAGTCATCAGCCATAAAGCGGCTTATCAGAACAGTAATGTATTCCTAGACTGCGTGTCATGACAGCTTGTCGGATACGCGCAAAGGAGCACGCACCATGCAACGCATCGAACACATCTACATCAACGGCGAATTCGTGACGCCGCACGGCCACGAATGGTTCGACCTGCACGACCCGAGCACCGAGCAGGTCATCGGCCAGGTCCGACTCGGCGACGCGCAGGATGCCGAGCGGGCGATCGCCGCGGCCAAGGCCGCGTTCCCCGGCTGGTCGCGCACCACGCGGGAAGAACGCATCGCCGCGCTCACGCGCATGCGCGAGGCCGTCGTCGCGCGGGAAGCCGACCTGATGCAGGCAATCGTGACCGAATACGGCGCGCCGGTCGTGCGCGGCCGCTGGATGGCGACCTATCCGGCCGACGCCATCCGGCAGGCCATCGCCGCGCTGGAGTCGTTCGCGTTCGAGGAGCAGGCCGGCTCGGCCCGCGTGATCATGACGCCCGTCGGCGTGGCCGGCCTGATCACGCCGTGGAACAGCGATGCGGGGTTCATCTGCAACAAGCTGGCCACCGCGCTGGCGGCCGGCTGCACCGCGGTCATCAAGCCCAGCGAGATGAGCGCGATGCAGACGCAGATCGTCGCCGAGGCGCTGCATGCGGCGGGCTTGCCCGACGGCGTCTTCAATATCGTCAACGGGCGGGGCGACGTGGTGGGCGACGCGATCTCGCGCAGCCCCGACGTCGCCAAGATTTCCTTCACCGGCTCGTCCGCGGTGGGCCAGCATCTGGTGAGCGCGGGCGCAGCCACGATGAAGCGCGTGACGCTGGAGCTCGGCGGCAAGTCGCCCACGGTGGTGCTCGACGATGCGGATTTCGCGAGCATCATGCCGCTCGTGTTGCAGGCCGGATTCGTCAACAGCGGCCAGGCGTGCATCGCGGGTACGCGCGTGCTGGTGCCGCGCCACCGGCTTACGGAATTCGAAGACGTGGCCAGGCAGGCGGTTGCGCGCATCCGCTCCGGCGATCCGCGCAACGCCGAGTCCGACATCGGACCGATGGTCAGCGCGAAGCAATGGGAGCGGGTGCAAAACTACATCCGCATCGGACAGGAAGAAGGTGCGGTGCTGCTGGCGGGCGGCGAGGGGCGGCCCGAAGGCTTGCAAGCCGGGTGGTTCGTGAGGCCCACGATCTTTTCTCGTGCGAACAACCGGATGCGGATCGCGCAGGAGGAAATCTTCGGCCCGGTGCTGACCATCATCCCCTACGAAGACGATGCCGATGCGATCGCCATTGCCAACGATACGCGCTATGGCCTGAGCGCGGTGGTGCTGGGCACGGATCCCGAACGTTGCGAGCGCGTGGCGCTGCAGATCGATGCCGGCCGCGTGCTCGTCAATACGCTGGCCCATGAGCCGCTTGCGCCGTTCGGAGGCTTCAAGCATTCGGGGCTGGGGCGCGAAATGGGCCGGTGGGGCATCAGCGCGTACCTGGAACCCAAGACCCTGATCGGCAGCGCAAGCCGGGTTGTCTGAGCAAGCGTTCCCGTCCGATGCCCCCGTATGCCGTGCGGGGGCGTTTGCGCATCGCGAACCGCTGCACGGCACCGCATCGCATGCGCCAGGGCGTCGCCGGCGATCGCGTGCGCGGGTCGGAACGGGCGAATGCGGTGCGTTCGGACCATGCCGGGCCGCCGGCGAACACGGCGGCGCCACACGCCTGCACGCCAAGTGCGTGCGCGGCGAGTTCGCGCACGCGTGCGACGCCCGTTGCGATATGTCACGGCTTCCCGTTGATCGCGGTCAGATATCGCGCGAGATCGTCGATCGCCTCGGGCGGCAACGGCGCGCCATAGACCGCGCGCATCTTGATGACCTCCGCCTTCCACTCCTGGAACGACAGCGGCGGTTGCCGGGTCACCATGTCGACCGAATGGCAGATCAGGCAATGCAGGTTCGCGAGATCGGCGCCCGGGCCGGGCGGAAACTTCTGCGTATCGCCGGGCAACGCGACCTCGACCGTTCCGGTCGGCGCGGCGCGCGCCGTCTTGCCCGTTTCCGCCATCGCGGCGCTTCCCGCGCAGGTCACCGCTGCGAGCAGGAGCGCGGCACACGTCTTCATCATGATCGGCTCCTCACGCGACGAATACATTCGTCGTTTCGACCACGTTGCGCATGTAGCCGGCCGGGTTCCAGTTCGGCGTGTCCGGCTGCTCGACGCCGCCGTCGTTGATCGCCTTGACCTGCAACACGGCCCGTCCGGCGCGGTGCGGCGTGAACTGCGCTTCCCAGCGGCGCAAGCTGTACTTGCCGTAGTCCTTCCCGAGGCGCGCCGTCGCCCAGGACGCGCCGCCATCATGGGAGAACAGCACCTTGCGCACGCCGGTGTCGCCGCCGAACGCGATGCCTCGGACCGTCTGCGGCCGGTCCAGCGCGATCACGACGCCGTCGTCGAGGTTGGTGATGAACGATCGCGGCACCATCCGGCTGATCGGCACGGTCTTGACGCCGGCCTGCCCGGGCTGAATGCTCGCGTGCGGCGTGTCGGGAATCTGATAGGCCTTCGCCATCCAGAAATTGTCGTCGCGCCGGTCGATGACCTCGATGTCGTTCAGCATCTTCACCCAGTACGTCGAATACCAGCCCGGCACGACGAGGCGCAGCGGGAAGCCGTTGAGCAGCGGCAGCGGCTGCCCGTTCATCCCGAACGCGACGATCACTTCGCCGTCCCGCGCGCGATCGACATCGAGCGCCTTGATGAAGGCCGGCGTGGCGGGCAGCACGCCCTTGTCCAGGCCGTCGAAGCGGACCTGCACCGCGCCCGCCTTCACGCCCGCCCGATCGAGGATGTCCTTGAGCCGCACGCCGGTCCAGCGCGCGTTGCCCATTGCGCCGTTGCCCCATTCGCCGCCGGCGACGCGCGGCTTGAAGAAGCCGCGCGAATTGCCGGCGCACTGATTGACGGCAGTGACTTCGACGCGCGGAAAGCCGCTCATGAGGTCGTGCAGGCTTAGTTCGAGCGGGCGGTCGACGAGCCCGTGCACGGCGAGCCGGAACGCGCCGGCGTCGATCCGCACCGGGATGTCGGCGAGGTGCCATCGCACGAAGAACCGGTCGTTCGGCGTGAACACGCCGTCATCGAACACGGAGAAAGGCGTTTCGAGCAGCGGGGGGCGGATGCGCACCAGCAGCATTTCGCCCTTTTGCGGAAAGTCGCGGGTCAGCTCGCGCAGCCCGTTCTCGAACGGCAGCGTGACCGCGTCGGCCGCGCATGCGCGGCGATACCAGCTTGCGCCGACGGCCAGCAGGCCGCCAGCGGCGGCGGCCTGCATCAGGTGACGGCGCTGTGGATTATGTGGGTCTGCCATGACGACTCCCTTGTTTGCCGATCTGTCTGCCGAACCCGCGATCGCGCGTGGCTGCCAAAACGCCGGATCATGCGCGGCCGATGAGTCGAGATTTCATGATAGGCGCAATCCGGCGCGATATCGGGCCGGAAGGGAGTCACACGTGGAAGCGGTGCAGCAACGGCCGCCGGGCCTCGGTCGCGCCGCGCATTCCCGCTCGGGTTCCCCCCTGCTGCGCTCGTCGCTTCCCGTCAGCGGCGACGTGCCATGAACGACTCCCCCGCGTCCCTTCATCCCCGCGGCCGCGGCCGCAAGATCTGGTCGGGCACCCGTCACGTGATCGCCTGCGGCATGCCGCCGCTCGGCTGGCGCGACCCGTATCACCGCGCGCTGACGTTGATCAGGTACGCGCCCGGCGCGAGACGCGCGAACGGCCCCGGCGCGCTTTCCTAAATTAAATTTAGCCTGCCAAACATTGGCTAAAGAAGGTTCCGGTTTCCCCGCATCCCATTCGACAATGCGCGCCTTCCGTGACCGGTCGGCGCGTATCGCGCGCCGACCGTCGCGGCCTCGAAGAAGGAGCCCGACATGACCGACCACACCGCTTCCCCTCCGCCGCAACCCGCGCCGCCGTGCCGCCGACGCGTGTGGCGCACGCTCGCGGGCGCGCTGTTCGGGCTGACGCTCGCATGCGCGGGCATCGGCGCATGGACGATCCAGCGCATCTGGACGCAGCTGCCGTCCGTCGAGCACCTGGCCGTCTATCGTCCCGCGCTGCCGCTGCGGATCTTCTCGCGCGACGGCGACTTGCTGGCCGAATACGGCGTCGAGCGGCGCGAGTTCGTGCCGCTCGAACGCATTCCGCCGCTGATGCGTCAGGCACTGCTCGCCGCGGAGGACGCAAAGTTCTACCAGCACGGCGCGGTCGATTTCGGCGGCCTCGCGCGTGCGACGTTCGCGAACGTCGTGACGGGGCAGCCGGGGCAGGGCGGCAGCACGATCACGATGCAGGTCGCGCGCAACTTCTACCTGACGCGCGACAAGGTGCTGAGCCGCAAGCTCGCCGAGATCCTGATGGCGGCCAAACTCGAACGCGAATACAGCAAGGACAAGCTGCTCGAGCTGTACATGAACGAGATCTACCTGGGCGAGCGCGCATACGGTTTCGCGGCCGCCGCGAACGTGTATTTCGGCAAGCCGCTCGACGCGCTGAGCGCGGGCGAGGCGGCCGTGCTCGCGGGGCTGCCGAAGGCGCCGTCCGCGTTCAACCCGGTCGTCAACCCGGCGCGCGCAACGGCGCGGCGCAACTATGTGCTCGGCCGGATGCATGCGCTCGGCCAGCTCGACGACGCGACGTACCGCGCGGCCGTCGATGCGCCGATCGCGCTGGCGACCACGCCGCCGCCCGGGATCGTCGCCGCGCCGTACGTTGCCGAGCGCGCGCGCCGCATGATGGTCGAGCGTTTTCACGACGATGCCTATACGCTCGGCCTCGACGTGACGACGACGGTCTCGATGCGCGACCAGCGCGCGGCCGAAGCCGCGCTCGAACGTACGCTGAGCCGGCAGCCACGCGCGAAGCGCGATGCGCGCAACGGGCTCGAAGGCGCGCTCGTGTCGCTCGATGCGGCGACCGGCGACATGCTCGCGCTCGTCGGCGGCGCGGATTTCAAGCGCAACGTGTTCGACCATGCGCTGCAGGCGTACCGCCAGCCGGGCTCGAGCTTCAAGCCGTTCGTCTATTCGGCGGCGCTGGAGAAGGGCTACTTCCCCGGCGTGCTCGTCGACGATACGCAGCGCACGCTCACGCATGCGGAAACCGGTGCGCGGCCGTGGCGTCCGCGCAATTTCGGCAACCGCTACGAGGGTTTCATCCCGGTGCGGCGCGGGCTCGTGCGCTCGAAGAACCTGGTCGCGGTCAGCCTGATGCAGGCCGCCGACGCGCGCTACGTGCAGCAGCACGCGGCGCACTTCGGTTTCGACGCGCAGCGCAATCCGGCATCGCTGCCGCTCGCGCTCGGCGCGGGCGCGGTGACGCCGCTGGAACTCGCGAGCGCGTACAGCGTGTTCGCGAACGGCGGGACGCGGATGGAGCCGCGCCTGATCCTGTCGGTGAAGCAGCGTCACGGCGGCGCGATGTACGAGGCGACCGCACCGGCAGGCGAGCGCGTCGTGTCGTCGCGCAACGCGTTCGTGATGGACAGCATGCTGCGCGACGTCGTGCGCTCCGGCACCGCGCGCGGCGCGCTCGCGCTGCGCCGCGACGACGCGGCAGGCAAGACGGGCACGTCGAACGGCTCGAAGGACGTGTGGTTCGCCGGCTACTCGTCGGGCATCGTCGCGGTCGCGTGGCTCGGTTACGACACGCCGCGCCCGATGGGGCGCGCGACCGGCGCGACGCTGGCGCTGCCGGTCTGGCTCGACTACATGAAGACGGCCGTCGACGGGCGCACGCCGGTCGATGCTTCACCGCCGCAGGACGTCGCGCTGGTCGATGGCGACTTCGTCTACGCCGAATACACGCGCGGCGCGTGCACGGCCGACGTGCCGCCGTACATCCGCAGCCGTTTTGCATGCGGCGGCGCGGCTGTGCAGGACGCGTCCGACGCGCCTGCCGGCAACGGCAAGCCTGACGAGCCGATGCCCGCCGCGGTCGATGCGGCCGAGCGCGAACGCGTGCTCGACCTGTTCCGGACCGACGACTGACGCGCGCCATGCATACGCTCTATCTGATTGCGATCGTCGCGGAAGCGATGTCGGGGGCGCTGATGGGCATGCGGCGCGGAATGGACCGCTTCGGGCTCGCGCTGGTCGGCGCGGTGACGGCGCTCGGCGGCGGCACCGTGCGCGACGTGCTGCTCGGCCACTACCCGCTCGGCTGGATCGCGCATCCCGAATACCTCGTGATCACGCTCGTCGCGGCAACCGTCGCGTCGTGGGTCGCCCGGCATGTCGCGCGGATGAAGACGCTGTTCGTCACCGTCGACGCGATCGGCCTCGCGGCGTTCACGATCATCGGCTGCGACATCGGCGCATCGACCGGCACGGCGCCGATCATCGTCGTGCTGGCCGGCGCGATCACGGGCGTGTGCGGCGGAATGCTGCGCGACCTGCTGTGCAACGAGATGCCGCTGATCCTGCGCGAGGAGCTGTACGCGAGCGTCGCGTTCGTCACGGGCACGCTGTACGTCGGGATCCAGCATGTCGGCATCGATGCGGGTTTCGCGACGGTGGTCGCGCTGGCGGCCGGATTCTCGATGCGGATGCTCGCGGTACGGCTCGGGTGGAAGATGCGGACCTTCGGTGCGGCGGATGTCGAGCATTGAGCACGGCCCGCGCGCCGACATTCAGTCCGGCTGCATCACCTGAAAGACATTGCCCTCCGGATCGAGGCCGTCATACATCCGGTACGCGAAGCCGTCGTAGCGCTTGAGATCGCGCACGGTCACGCCATCGCGGGCGAGCCGGTCGCGATGCGCGTCGATATCGGGGGCGATGGAGAAGACGAGCTTCACGGTGCTTGCGTCGGCATTCGCATGCACGGACGAGGCTGCCTGGCGAAACGCCGGGCCCGCCCGATGCAGCGCCAGTTCGACCGCGCCCGCGTCGAGCACGACCCATTCATCGTCGATTTCCTCGGTGACGGGCAAGTCGAAATACCGTTGGTAGAACGCCTTCTGCAACGCGACGTCGCGGACGTACAGGATGATGCGGGTCATCGGAAGCGGCATGTGGGTCTCCTCGAGGGCGATGCACGAATGATGTCAGGTGAAAGTCGCTGTAGAAGGCAAGGGAGGGCATCGAGCGACACGACGACCGCGCAGTAAGCGTCTGCGCTACGCGGGTACCATCACCGGCGGCGTACCGTCGCCGGTTTCCACCATCTTCACCGCGAATCCGTAGCACTGCGCAATATGCGCGGGCGTCATCACGTCGCGCGGGGTGCCATGCGCGACGATCGTGCCGTCGGCGAGCATCGCGATCGTATCCGCGTGCCGCGCGGCGAGGTTCGGGTCATGGACGATCGCGAGCACGCCGAGCCGCCATTCGCGTGCGACCGCACGCACGGTATCGAGCAAGCGGTGCTGATGCGCGAGATCGAGCGCGGCGGTCGGCTCGTCGAGCAGCAGGTAACGCGGGCCGTTTTCCATCGTGTCGTCGTCCGGCCACAGCTGCGCGAGCACACGCGCGAACTGCACGCGTGCGAGTTCGCCGCCCGACAGCGTCGTGACATCGCGGCCGACGAGCGTTTCGGCACCCGCGCGTTCGAGCGCGTGCCACGCGATGTCGCGATCGCGGTGCGACGTCGCACCGCTGCGCCGCGCATGCGGATAGCGGCCGAGCAGCACGATTTCGTCGACGCTGAACGGGAAGGCCGGTTGCGCGGCCTGCGGCAGCACCGCGCGCAGGCACGCGAGCCTTGGCGCATCGATGCGCGCGAGCGGTTCGCCGTTCAGCGTGATGTCGCCCGTCACGCGCACGCTGTTCGGCGCGACGCTGCCGGTCAGTTCGCCGGCGAAGGTCTTCAGCAGCGTGCTCTTGCCCGCGCCGTTGCGGCCGAGCAGCGCGGTCACGCGGCCGGGCTCGATCGACAGCGACAGGTCGCGAAGGATGGCGTTGTGTCGGCGAGCGACGTCGAGGTGGTGGGCGGTCAGCATGATCGTCGTGACGGAAGGGTTACGCGCCGAGCGCGCCGCGGCTCTTCCACAGCAGCGCGAGAAAGAACGGCGCGCCGAGCAGCGCGGTCAGCACGCCGAGCGGAATTTCGGCGGGCGCGGCGATCGTGCGCGCGGCGAGATCGGCGGCGAGCGTCAGCAACGCGCCGAGCAATGCGGCGCCGGGCAGCACGACGCGCTGATCGGGGCCGCACGCGAGGCGCACGCAATGCGGCGCGACGAGCCCGATGAAGCCGATGATGCCCGCGCACGACACGAGCGCGCCGACCGCGAGCGCGACCGCGACGAGCACGCGCCGCTTCAGCCGCTGCACCGGCACGCCGAGATGCAGCGCCTCGGTTTCGCCAAGCTGCAGCGCATTGAGTGCATCGCGTTCACGTGCGAGCAGCACGCAGCCGATCGCGACGCACGGTGCGACGGCCGCCAGCGCGGACCATTGCGCGCCGCCGAGGCTGCCGAGGCTCCAGAAGGTCAGCGAGCGCAACTGCGCGTCGTCGGCGACGAACGTGAGCAGCCCGATCGCGGCGCCGACCAGCGCGTTGATCGCGATGCCGGCAAGCAGCAGCAGCGGCAGCGCGAGCCGGCCGCGCGATGCGGCGAGCCGGTAGACGAGCGTCGCGACCGCGAGCGCGCCCGCGAAGGCCGCGACGGGCAATGCGGCCGCGCTCACGTGTGAAGCAAAGAGGACGGGGCCCAGCACGATCATTGTCGTCGCGCCGAGCGCGGCGCCGCTCGACACGCCGACGAGCCCCGGATCGGCGAGCGGATTGCGGAACAGCGCCTGCATCGCGACGCCGGTCGCGCCGAAGCCGCCGCCGACCAGCAGCGCGAGCGCGACGCGCGGCGCGCGAATGTCGAGCAGCACCGCGCGCGCCTGCTGCGCGGCCGCATCGCCGGTCAGCGCCGCCCATGCCTCCGCGAGCGGAATGCGGTACGCGCCAACGCACAGCGCGACGACGGACATCGCGCACACGAGGCACGCGAGCGCGGCCAGCGCGAACGGCGCGAAGCGGCGCGACGTGCCGACGCGCGCGGCGCCGGGGCGCGAGGCGGGCGATGGCGCGGGGAAAGGCGAAGCGTGAGCGGGCATCGGGGCAGTCCGGAATCAGGCGAGCGCATCCGACAGGCGTCGGTGCAGGGTCGTGACGGCGCGCGGCAGGCGCGGGCCGAAGCCGAGCAGGAACAGCGCATCGAGCGATACCACGCGTTGCGCGCGGCCGGCCGGCGTCGCGCCGAAGCCGGGTGTGGCGAGCAGCGCGGCGCGGCCGCCGACGGCCGCGAGCCCTTCGTCGGAGATCAGCACGACGTCGGGCGCGGCGGCCGCGAGCGCCTCGGTCGTCAGCGGCTTGTAGTGATCGAAGCCCTGCATCGCGTTGCGCGCGCCCGCGTAGCGGATCATCGCGTCGGCGGCCGTGCGCTGGCCGGCGACGAGCGCCTGGTTGCCGGTATGGTTCAGCACGAACAGCACGCGCGGCGGCTGCGCGCCGCCGGGTGCGCGCGCGGCGACCGCGTCACGTGCGGCCTGCCAGTCGCGATCGAAGCGCTGCAGCAGCGCGGTGCCGGCGTCGCGCACGTCGAGTGCCTGCGCGACGCCGGTGATCTTCGCGCGCACCGACTCGACGTCGTGGCGTTCGTCGAACGTCGTCACCGCGACACCGGCACTTTTCACCTGCGCGATCGCAGTGGGCGGGCCGGCTTCGGCCGACGCGAGCACGAGATCGGGCCGCAGCGACAGCAGCCCCTCGGCCGACAGCGCGCGCTGGTAGCCGACCTTCGGCAGGCGCTTCGCGGCGTCGGGGTAGGTGCAGGTCGTGTCGGCGCCGACGAGCCGGTAGCGGCGCGTTTCGGCACCGCCGAGCGCGAACGCGGTTTCCGCGAGCGCGCCGCCGATCACGATCACGCGCTTCGGCGCGGCCTGCGCAACTTGTGCGAGCACGCTGCCCGGCAGCGCGCCCGCGAGCGCGCCGGCAACCGTGCCCGCCAGCACCGCGCGGCGCCGCGGATCGAACGACCGCGCGCTCACCGTGCGTCCCCGCGTGCAGCCGACGGCAGCGTCGCGACGAGCGCGCGCCAGTCGTCGCGCTCGACCTTGCCGGGCTTGCGCTCGCCGAACAGCAGCGCGACGTGGTCGCCCTGGCGGTCGAACAGTTCGAGCGACGTGACGATGCCGTCGCTCGTCGGTTTCTTCACGACCCACGCGGCGGCGATCAGGTCCTCGCGCACATGGAGGTTGAAGCCCGGGTCGAGCACGTTGATCCACGCGCCGACTTCGCGCACGTTCGCGACGGGGCCCGTATGGATCTGGATCATCCCCGCATTGCCGACGAACACCATGATCGGCTGGCCGCTCTGCGCGGCCTGTTCGAGCACGTGGCGCAGCGCACGCGCGGTTTCGACCGGATACGCGTATTGCGGATCGGCGAGGCGCAGCGCCTGCATGCGGCTCACGCCGAAGCGCTGCGTGATGCCGAAGAACTGGTGCGTATCGGTCATCGCATCCCACGCGGCGCGGAAGCCCGCGACGTCGATCTCGGTGTCGGCACGCTCGGGCGTCTTCGGCGCGGCGGGCACGACTTCGAGGCCCGGCTCCTGCGATGGCGCGCGCCAGCGTTCGACGAACGCGTCGTACGCGGCGTGGTCGCTGTGCGCGCGCAGGTAGACCTTGTGGATCGCATGGCCCTGCGCGTCGAAGAACTGCAGGCTCTTCAGCGGGCCGTGCACGGTTTCGTCGCGCACCGCGAACGCCGACGCCCAGTGGCGATAGAAGATCCGCAGGTCGATGTCGCCGAGCGCGAGGCCGACGGGGCCATCGTGGCTCATCTGCGCATATTCGCCGTCCTTCTCGTGGACGGCCGTGTCGTTGCGCGTGAGCGCCATCACGCGGCCGAGGCGCGGCATTTCCTCGAACATCGCCGGAAAGCGCGCGTCGAGCCGCACGACGTGCTCGCCGACGAACGCGGCGAGCGCCTCGCCTTCGCTGACGCCGAGCGCCTGCGCAACGTCGCGGTTGCGCAACTGGCGCTCGGTCTTGAGCTTGATGAACGCGTCGCGCAATGCGGCGGCCGCGCGGGCCGGGCTGGCCGGTTGACCGGGAAGGGCGGATTGCATCATGTCGGACTCCTTCAAGTAACGGTTGGGGTGGTAGCGCGGGCGCCGCGCATCAGAAATCCACTTTCATGCTGACGGCGACCGTGCGTCCGGACGACGTATACGCATCGAGCACCTGCGAATCGGCCGCGATGCCGCGCACGTCCGACCAGTTCCAGTACTTGCGGTCGAACAGGTTGCGGATGCCGATCGTCGCGCTCACGTGCTTGTTGAAGCGATAGCCGCCGCGCAGGTCGACGACGAACGACGACGGCGGCGCGAAACACGCCTTGTTCGAACAGTCGGACTTGTCGATGTCCTTGCCGCGTTTCGCGGCCTGGAACAGCAGGTCGGTTTGCACGAACCAGCGCTCGCCCGGCTCGTAGCGCACGCCGAACACGGCCGAGAACGGGTTGACCGTGTTGAGCGGCTGGCTGGCCGCGCCGTTGTTCTGCGTCGAACCCTTCGTGAACGCCATCGCCGTCTTCAGCGTGATGCCGTTCGGCATCGCCCATTCGGCGCGGCCTTCGAGGCCGTGGATGCGCGCGTCGGCGAAGTTCACGTACTGGAACACGAACGGGTCGGCCGGCCGGCCGCTGCCGGCGATCGTCGTGCGCGAGATGAAGTTGCGGTAGCGGCCCGTGAACGCGGCCGCGCTGTAGCGCACGACGCCGTAGCCCGTGCCGGCCTTGCCGCGCAGCCCGGCTTCGAACGTGTCGCTCGTCTCGGGCTTCAGGTTCGGGTTGCCGATCGACGTGTAGCCGTACACCGGGTTCGAGAAGCTGCTGTTCACCTGGTCGGGCGTCGGCGCGCGGAAGCCGTGCGCGTACTGCACGTACGGAATCAGCGCGGGCGTGATCTCGTACAGCACCGAGACGCGCGGCGACAGTTCGTTCGCGCTCGTCGACACGGCCTTGCCGGTGAACAGCGGATCGTTTTCGGTCGGGCTCAGCCGGTACGTGTCGAAGCGCAGGCCCGGCGTGACGAGCAGGCGGCCGTAGCCGATCTGGTCCTGTACGAACGCGCCGAACAGCGTGTAGTCGGTGTCGGGGAACGCCTTGTTCGGGAACGCTTCGCCGACGCCCGGCACCGTGCCGTCGCGCATGTTCGTCACGCGCGACAGGCTGCCGTCGACGCCATAGAGCAGCTTGTGCGCGAGCGGGCCGGTCGCGAAGCCGCTTTCGGCGAACGCGGAGCCGCCGAACGTGCGTTCCTTGTACTGGTTGTCGCGCGAGCGCGATTTCAGCGGCGCGCCGCGCGTCTCGAACGCGTATTGATCCTGCTTCGCGCCCTGGTAGTAGAACTGCACGTGCGCGGTCTGGAACCAGCGGAACGCGTCGTCGCGGAAGTCGTAGTCGACGCTGAAGCGGTTGCGCTCGAGCCGGTCGTTCGTCGTGAGGCCGAGCGTATTCGGCGGATTGATCGCGGACAGCACGTCGGTGCTCACGCGCCGCTGCACGGTTTCCGCGGTGAACTTGATCGTGTCGCGCGCGGTGGGCGTCAGCACGAGCTTGCCGAGCAGCGATTCCGAATAGACGTCCTGCGGATTCGACGTCGTGCGCAGCGTGCTCGCCGAGTTGTTGCTGCCGCGCGTGTCGACCTCGTGGCCGCGCCGGCCGTCGGCGATGATCATCCCCTGCACGCGGTCGTTGCCGCCCGCGGCCGACACGGTCGCGCCGATGCTGCGGTCGGCCGAGTCGTAGCCCGGCCGGAACGAGAAATAGTAGGGCTTGTTGTAGATCGACAGCAGGTCGCGCGGATCCTTCGTGATGAAGTTCACCGCGCCGGTCAGGCCGTCGCTGCCGTAAAGCGCGGAGGCCGGCCCGCGCAGGATCTCGATGCGCTTGAGCGTGTCGAGATCGGCGTAGTCGCCGCGCCCCGCTTCGAGCGGACCGAACGAAAACGCGTTCGGCAGGCGGATGCCGTCTTCCATCAGCAGCACGCGATTGCCTTCGAGGCCGCGGATGTTGATGCTCGAATCGCCGTCGCGGCCTCCGCCGAGCGCGGCGCTGCCGGGCCGGTACGCGGTGCGCCGCACCGTGACGCCGGGCTCGTAGCGCAGCGCGTCCTTGATGTTGGTGGCCTGTTGCTCGTCGAGATCCTCGTCGGTGATCACCGACACGGACGCCGCCGTGCGGCTCGCAGCGGTGGCGGTGCGGGTGGCCGTGACGGTGACGGGGTCGAGCAGCGCCGCATCGCCGCGCGTGGACGCGGCGACGAGGACGGCAGAAGGGCGGGCGGCGCCTTGCGGCGACGAATCGGCGTGAGCCGGGGCGGCGGACAGGCCGACCGCGCCGAACAGTGCGGCGCAGATCGGCCGCCGCGCCAGCGTATAGCAATGCACAGGTGGTCTCCCATTGACGATGACAAGCCCGAAGGCTGGCTGGGTGACGCGTTCACCTGGCTGGCCCGTCCGCGCGCGGCATGCGGCGAACGGCGAATTGAAAGGCAACTGATAACTTTACCAGTGTAAATGAGAATTATTATCAATACAAGGAAGGAAAGCGGCCCGTGTGGGTGAGCGCTTACCTGCGCGGCCCGGGCGAGCCGCGGTGGGGAATTCGGGAGAAACGCGCCGGCGCGCCAGCGCTAGGCCAGCGCTTCGATGCGGATCAGCAGGTTGCGCGCATGCGCGATGAACGCATCGTGCGTCGCGCGATCGCTGTGACTTTCGAGGCCCGCCTGTTCGGCGAACGCGATCTGTTCGGTGTAGAGGTCGACGAGCGCGCGGCGTTCGTCAAGGGGAAGCGCGCGGATCATCGACACGAGCAGCAGTTCCTGCGCGCGAAGCATGCCGGACAGCAATTGGGCGTTCATGCCGACCTCCTCGGACGATGCGGCGGCGGGCCGCTCTTTCCATACTAGGCGGTCGGCGTGCGCAGCGCAGGCGCGGTGCTTGCGAGGATGCGGCGGGAACGCGATGCGATGGAGACGCGACGGTCCGATGTGGCGATGTGGCGATGTGGCGATGTGGCGATGTGGCGAGCGAGCCGAAACACGCCGCGCGCATCGGCAGCCGCGAACCGAAGCGTGCAAGGGATGCGAACGGAATCAGCCGGCTGCCGTTGCGGCCTGCGCATCGCGCACGACCTGCGCGACGCGTTCGACGAACTCGGCGTCGACGCTCGACAGCGCTTCGCGCTTGCCGTCGGGCATCTCGACCATCAGGCGATACGTGACGTCCTGCGTGGCCCAGGCGAGATAGCCGACGACGGCGAGCATCACGCCGACGACGAGCGCGGCGCTCGATGCGCCGATGCCGCCGGCGATGGCGACGGCCGCGCCGATCAGCGCGATCAGCAACGGAACGAGGCGGTTCTTCGGAATCTTGACGACGTCGACGTGGCGGATGTCACGCAGTGCGAATACCTGCCCGGCGGCCGACAGGCCGTTGCGCGTGATCATGACGCCGCGTTCGTTGAATGCGTTTTCCATCGTGTGTTGCGTGGACGAAAACGCGCAGCGTAGCAGGTTTCGTTGCCGCGTCAAACGAGACCGACTGCCGCACGATGCGTGCGGGGCGGCCGGAATACGGGAAGCGGGTGGAACAGGGCGGCGTTCAGAACTGCAGCCGGCCGTCGCCGTAAAGCCGGCCCGGCACGTGCGACGCGACGACCTCGGCGATCTCTTCGTCGGTCGATTCGGCCGGCACGATCTGGCGCCGCGCGGGTGCGTCGAGATGCATCGTCCATTCGACGAGCCGGTACGGGCGGCCCCACGGGCGCTGCATTTCGACCGATACGCGGCAGCTCTGGACCGGCATCGAGTGTTGGCACGTCAGAATCGCGTGCAGATGGCTGAAAACGGTATCTTCGATCATCATGGCCTCCGATCCTGTCTTGTGGGCAATCGATGGCGGCGCCGTCGGCATGTAAAAAAAAAGCCGCCGATGCTCAGGCGGCCAACAGGGGGGGTGAGAGCATCCTCTCAGCCCAGAATTAAGCGAAACTTAAAAGCACATAAAAAAGCGCCCCGCGTGGAGCGGGGCGCTTCTTGCCGTCGTGATCCGCGAGTTAAGCGGATGCTTTAGAACTTGTGACGGATGCCGATACGTGCGGCGATCTGGTTCTTCGAACCCGTGCCCGACGTATTGAAGTAGCTCGTGCTCGAGCCGATCTGCGCCTGCACGCCCCGGCCCGATGCCTGCTGGTACACGACCAGGCCGTACACGTCCGTACGCTTGCTGAGTGCGTAGTCGGCGATGCCGTTGACCTGGTTCCAGTGCCACGAGTTGCCGTTCTGCGTCGCGTTCGTGTACGTGTAGCCGATGCCGCCCGACAGAGCCGGCGTGAAGGCGTACTTGCCGCCTGCTTCGTACGCGTTGTAGAACGTGCCGCCCGCGCCCGAAACGGTCGAAAACTGCGTACGCGTCCACAGCAGCCATGCCGTTGCCGGGCCCCAGACGTAGCGGCCGCCGACGCCGTAGGTGCGCAGGTCGCGGACGTTGCCCGTGCTGATGTTCGCGATCGTCGTCGAGAACGCCGGCGTCGACTGGCTCGGGAAGCGGATGTCCGTGTACGCGGCGCCGACTGACAGCGGGCCGTTCGCGTAGTTCAGGCCGAAGCTGTATGCGCGCGACGAGCCTGCCGTCGTCGTCGTGCCCGTCGTCGTCGCGGCTGCGCCGGCGAAGTCCGTCGAGTTCGAGAAGCCGTACAACGCGCCGAACGTGAAGCCCGAGTAGTTCGCGCTCTGGAACTTCACGGCGTTGTTGATGCGGCTCGACGTGAGCTGGTCGATGTCGTTCACGTGGTACGCGTAGTTGCCCGCGACCGTGTTGCCGCCCGTCGAGTAGTTCGAGCCGAGGATGTCGGTCGAGAACGAGTACTGGCGGCCGAACGTGACCGTGCCGTATTGCGACTGGCTCAGGCCGACGTAAGCCTGGCGACCGAAGATCGCGCCGCCCTGGCCGAGCGTGCCGTTGCCGCTGTTGAAGCCGTTTTCGAGCACGAAGATCGCCTTCAGGCCGCCACCGAGGTCTTCGGTGCCGCGCAGGCCCCAACGGCTGCCCTGGGCAACGCCGTCGTCATACTTGAACAGCTTGCCCGTGCCGCCGTTGGCGGTTTTGCTGTGGTTCACGTAGCTGATACCGGCATCGATGACGCCGTACAGGGTCACGCTGCTTTGTGCGTGCGCCGTGCCGGCCGTTGCTGCCAGGGCGGCGATGGTCAACAGTTTCTTGTTCAAAGGATTCTCCGAGCGAATAAATGGCGTGTCCAGTTGCGGTTCCGGCGCTCTCTATGGGCGCTTTCACGTACCGGCCGCAACTTTATCGGTAAGCAACGTAATGAATATGACAACGACTGTCATATGAAGAATCTGTGGCGCCGATGCGACACTGAATTCTGCCCGGTTGTATAGCGGGGAGTTATACCGATTTCGGCTGAGATTCGATCCGGATCGGGAATATGCACATGAAATAAGCTTGGTTGGTGGTGTTCGGACCCCGTGCCACGATCCGTGCTTCAACAACGACACGGGACAAGAGGACACCATGCGACGTTCGATCCTGACCGGCCTCGGCGCACTCGCCGCGGCGCTGGCAATCGCTGCGCCCGGCGCGCACGCCGACCCGCAAACGCTGAAGATCGGCACGATGAGCGGCCCCGACGCGCAGATCTGGACCGAAGTGACGAAAGTGGCCGCGCGCGAAGGCCTCGCGATCAAGGTCATCGAATTCAACGACTACGTGCAGCCGAACGCGGCGCTCGATTCGGGCGACCTCGACGCGAACGGCTTCCAGCACCAGCCGTTCCTCGACAGCCAGATCAAGCAGCGCGGCTACAGGATCGTCAACGTGGGGCTCACCTACACGGCGCCGATGGGCTTCTATTCGAAGAAGATCAAGTCGCTGAAGGACTTGCCGGCGGGCGCGAAGGTCGGGATCCAGAACGATCCGTCGAACGGCAACCGCGCGCTGCTGCTGCTGCAGAAATACGGGGTGATCAAGCTGAAGGCGGGCGCCGGCACGAACGGCGTGAACGCGACGCCGCTCGACGTCGCCGAGAATCCGAAGAAGATCAGGATCGTCGAGCTCGACGCCGCGCAGTTGCCGCGCGCGCTGCCGGATGTCGATGCCGCGTCGATCAACACCGACTACGCGGTGAAGGCGGGGCTCACGCCGGTGAAGGATGCGATCGCGATCGAGGATCTGCGCGGGCCGTATGCGAACCTGATCGCGGTGCGCGCGCAGGACAAGGACAAGCCGTGGGTGAAGAAGCTCGTCGCGGCCTATGAATCGGACGACGTGCGCAAGTTCATCGACCAGAAGTTCGGCGGCGCGATCGTGCCGGCGTTCTGAGCGTTCACGCGTACCGGCCGGCCGGATCGCCGGATACCGACGACCCGGAAAGCAAATCGCCCGCGCAAGCGGGCGATTTCGTTGGTGCGCGCCGCGGCCCGGCGCGCGGGCCGATCGCTCAGGCCGACAGCAGCGAGCCCGTGCGGATCGCGGTCGCGCCGGCGATCCGCGCGACTTCCATGCCGGCCGTCGCGAAGCGCACGATCTGGCGCGCGTACAGCACGCCCGACACACTGCTCTTCAGCGTGACGACGCGATCGGTCAGCGGATCGACGATGTCGGCCACTGCCTGGCCGGCTTCGATCATCGCGCCGACCGGCGTTCGGAACACGATCACGCCCGACACCGGCGCGACGAGCGGATCGGTGCCCGCGAGCGGCGTGGCCGGATGCGCGAGCGGCGGCAGCGGCGCCGGCGTGCCGTCGACGACGCCGCGCTCGGTCAGGTATTCGACGATCGCCTGCGCATCCTTTTCGGCAAACTCGTACGACACGTCGCGTTCGCTGCGCAGTTCCACCGTGACGGAAATCGCGCCGTTCGGGATCGGGAAGCGGTCGCCGAAACGGCTGCGCAGATCCGACCAGCAGAAGCTGTGGATCTCGTCGAACGGGTTGCCGACCGAATTCAGCGCGAGCAGCGACGCCTGTGCGTCGAGATAGCGCGACAGCGGCTCGACGTCCGCCCACAGATCGGGATTCGTATAGAGGTGCATCACCGCATCGCTGTCGCAGTGCAGGTCGAGCACGATATCGGCGTCGAACGACAGCTTCTGCAGCGCGAGGCGCTGCGAGTCGAGCTCGGTGCGCGGCTTCTGCTCGTCGAGCGCTTCGCGCATCGCGGCGCGCACGGCGGCGAGGTTGCGCTGCGCGTCGTGCGTGAGCCGGCTTTCGACGCGCGGCAGCACGAGCGCCGCGAGATCGTAGAAATTGCGGTTGAAATTCTGCATCGAGCCGAGTTCGAAGCGGCCGAGGTGATCGCCGAACACGTGCTGCGACAGGCCGATCGGGTTCGGCACGGGCACGATGACGACTTCGCCGCGCAGCTTGCCGGCCGTCTCGAGCGCGGCGATCTTGCGGCGCAGCAGCGTGGCGACCAGCATGCCGGGCAGTTCGTCCGCGTGCAGCGACGACTGGATGTAGACCTTCTTGCCGCCGCGCGGGCCGTAGTGGAAGCTCGTGATCTGGCGTTCGGTGCCGACGGCGGGGGAAATCAGCGGATGGATCTGCGTTTGCATGATGAGGGGAGTGCGGCGCAGCCGCGAATGATCCGGTGTGCGTGGAAGATCGATTGTACGTTGCCTGCGTCGCCCCCATCAAACCGGTACCCGATCGCGTAGTTTTCCGTTGAGAATCATCGGCTTGGCGCGAAAAAAATAACGTTCCCGGCGCCGTGCGCAAAAAAAAACGGGCTCCTTGCGGAGCCCGTCTGCACGGATGCGAATCGTGCGCTTGCTTGCGGTGTTACTTGCCGTAGACGTCGAAATCGAAGTACTTCTTCGCGATCTTCGCGTACGTGCCGTCCTTGCGCATGCCGGCGATCGCGCCGTCGATCTTCGCCTTCAGGTCGGTGTCTTCCTTGCGCAGGCCGATGCCGGCGCCTTCGCCGAGCGTCTTCGGATCGTCGATATCCTTGCCGGCGAAATCGAAGTTCGCGCCGCGCGGCGTTTTCAGGAAGCCGATCTCGGCTTGCACCGCGTCCTGCAGCGCGCCGTCCAGACGGCCGGAGATCAGGTCGGCGTAGACCTGGTCCTGGTTCTGGTAAGGCACGACGTTCACGCCCTTCGATGCCCAGTAGGTCTTCGCGTAGGTTTCCTGGATCGTGCCCTGCTCGACGCCGACCGACTTGCCCTTCAGCGATTCGGCCGTCGGCATCAGGCCGGCGCCCTTCTTCGCGACGAGGCGCGTCGGCGTGTTGAACAGCTTCGCCGAGAACGCGATCTGTTCCTGACGCGCCGGCGTCATCGACATCGACGACAGCACGCCGTCGAACTTGCGGGCCTTCAGCGCCGGGATCATCCCGTCGAAGTCGTTTTCGATCCACACGCACTTCGCGTTGATGCGGCGGCAGATTTCGTTGCCGAGATCGACGTCGAAGCCGACCACCTTGCCGTCGGCGCCTTTCGATTCGAAAGGCGGGTAGCTTGCGTCGACGCCGAACCGCACGGTCGACCAGTCCTTCGCGTACGCGCTGCCGGCCGATACGGCGAGCAGGGCAACGGTCACAGCCGCAAGAATCTTTTTCACTCGGTGACTCCTCGTTTTGTTCGATGGGTGCGCGGTTGTGCCGCGCCGTAAGCCTTCGGTCCGGCACGGCTTCGCGCCGGACTGTCCGTTTCGCCCGCCCGATGCGGGCGCGCGACGTGCGGAGATTATCAAGACAAAATACCGGCAGGGCGCCTAGGACAAGCCCCGATACCGGGCCCGGCGGCGGCGCGTCGGGTGCGCCGCCGTTTCAGACACAGGAACGATTCAGCCGAGCGTTTCGTTGACCGCCCGCTGCAGGCACGTGACGAATTGCGAAACGGCGGGCGTGGGCAGCATGTCGCGCCGCGCGATGATCGACAGGTCGAAGCGCGGCATGCTTTCGTCGAGTTCGGCCGTGCGGATGCCGAGCGGCGCGACCATCGCGGCGAGCGGACGCGTGAAGCAGCCGATCACGTCCGAGCGTGCGACGAGCCCGAGCGTCACCGCGAACGACATCGGCGATCTCAGCAGGCGCTTCGGCAGCGGCAGCCCGTGCGCCTCGAACATCCCGACCATCACGCTGTGCGGAAACTGCTCGGCGCCGACGGTGACGATCCACTCGGCGTCGAGCAGTTCCTCTAAACGGCGCGCATGCGCGAGCGGGTGGCCTTCGCGCATCACGACGGTGAATTCGGTCGACAACAGCGGCGATTGCGTGAAATCGCGGTCGAGCGCGGGCACATGATGCATCGCAGCGATGTCGAGCGTGCCGTTGCGCAGCTGCGCGAGCGCGTCGGGCACCGTCACTTCCACAAGATGCAGGTTGACGTTCGGCATCGACCGGCGGAATGCCGTTACCGCGCGCGGCAGCGCCGTCAGCGCGATCGACGGCATCGTGCCGACCGCGACGCGCCCCGACATCTCGCCTTTCACCTGCTCGACGGCCTCGACCGTGCGGCGGATGTCGCCAAGCAACTGCTCGGCGCGCGGCAGCAGCGCGTGGCCGCAGGCGGTCAGCTCGACGCCGCGCACGCTGCGCGCGAGCAGCTCCGCGTTGAGCGCCGTTTCGAGTTCGCGGATCGTGTGCGTGATCGCGGGCTGCGTGACGCCGAGTTCGCGAGCGGCGGCGCGCAGGCTCTTGAGATGCGCGGCAGAGACGAACGCCTGGAGCTGCGCGATGTTCAGGGGATTGCGGATGCGGGTCATCGGTCGGGTCCGGTTGGCGCGAAAGTGTGGCTTGGGCGGGCGAGGTGGGGCGGCAGTCGTGTTCGGCAGCAATCCTGATGATCGTGCGCGCGTGGGCTCACGTCGTCGGGTCGAAGCATCGCGTGCCGATGCGCAGCGGACGTCATGCGCCGGACCGCGCGCGGAACGCGTGACGATAGCGCTGCGGCGACATGCCGACGACGCGCGCGAACCGCTCGCGAAACGCGGTGACCGAACCGAACCCGGCCTCCGTCGCGACATGTTCGATCGACAGCTCCGTGACTTCGAGCAACTGCTGCGCATGCCTGACGCGCGCGGTCTGCAGCCATTGCCGCGGCGACGTGCCCGTCTGCTCCTGAAAGCGCCGGGTCAGCGTGCGCACGCTCGTCGACGCCTGGCGGGCCATCGCGTCGAGCGTGAGCGGCTTGCGCAGGTTCGCCTGCAACCAGTCCATCAGGCTTTGCAGCCCGTCGGTGCCGGTCGGCCATTCCGGCGCGATGAACTGCGCCTGTCCGCCTTCGCGGACGCGCGGCGCCACCGCATAGCGTGCGGCGTCGACGGCGACCGCCGCGCCGTAGTCGGCCTGGATCATGTGCAGACACAGATCGAGGCCGGCCGCTGCGCCGGCCGACGTCAGGATCTGCCCGTTGTCGATGAACAGCACGTTCGGGTCGACCGTCACGTTCGGGTAGCGGCGCGCGAGTTCGCCGGCCGCCAGCCAGTGCGTCGTCGCGCGCAGGCCGTCGAGCAGGCCGGCTTCCGCGAGCACGAACGCGCCGCTGCAGATCGACGCGATCCGGCAACCGCGCGCGGCCGCCGCGCGCAGGGCGGCGATCACGCGGCGCGACGTGGGCGCGAGCGGCACGGACGTGCCGGGGACGACGATCGTGGCGGCGTCGGCGAGCGCATCGAGGCGAAACGCGGGCCGCAGTTCGAACAGGTCGCCGGCGACGCGCGCATGCTCGCTGCACACGCGCACGCGGTACGCGTGCGTGACGCCGGGCGAACGCACGCGCGCGAACGTGTCGCATGCGACGCCCAGATCGAACGGGACGACATCGGGCAAAGCGAGGACGGCGACCGTATGCATGGCGTTCGAGGCCGTGGCCAGAATCCGTTTAAAGATGTCATTTTAGCCAATGGATCGGACCCGCACCACACGCGACAATTGCCGCGGACCAACCCGGAGGCCTGCCGATGAAACAAGACGATCGCAATGCGTTGCGCAACCTGCAGTACCTGTCGCTGCTGGAGGCGACCACGCTCGTCGTGCTGGTGTGCATCGCCGTGCCGCTCAAGCATCTGGCCGGTTATCCGGTTGCGGTATCGATCATGGGGCCGATTCACGGCATCGCTTTCGCGATGTACGCGTGGGCGGTCGTCGGCACCGCGTCGAGCGGGCTGTGGAGCAAGGGCGACGTCGCGCGGCTCGTGCTGTCGGCCGTCGTGCCGTTTGCGGGGCTGGCGAGCGCCGGATGGATCGCACGCAGGAGGCACGCGCAATGATTTACCTGTTGCTCAAGGCCGCGCATGTCGTCGCCGTCGTCACGTTCGTCGGCGGGCTGCTGATGCTGTCCGTCGGCGTCCGTATCGCCAACCTCGCCGTGCATCGCGCGGTGCGGCGCTGGGATCGTTCGGTGACGGCGCCCGCGCTCGCGCTCGTCTGGATCACGGGGATTGCGATCGCGCTGAGCGGGCACTGGTTCGGCGCTGCATGGCTGTCGGTGAAGCTGGTGGTCGTGACAGCGCTGTCGGCGCTGCACGGGATGCTGGCCGGCACGCTGCGGCGCATGGAGCGCGACGATCTCGTCGTCGTGCCCGCGCAATGGCTCGGGCATGCAGCGGGCGCTGTCGCGGTCGCGACGGGGATCGTCGTCGGGCTGGTCGTGATCAAGCCGTTTTGATGCGTTGGCCTACGCCAGTGCCGTTTCGATTGCCGCCAGCATGCGGCGCCGGATCCACCCGCTCCCCAGCCGGATCGCGAGCCAGTACGGCGTAAACAGCCGCCGCGTCCGTGCGATCGGGCAGTGGATGAAGGTTTCGGTACGCAGGATGTACGCACCCGATGCCAGCCCGACGACTTCGAACCGGAGCACCAGCTTCGCGTCGCGTGGGTCGTCGTGCCGGACGAAGGCCGTTGCATCGGCGATGGCGCGCACGTCGGTCGTCGGGCGCCAGAAGCGTCCGACGAGACCGAGCGACAGCGACGTGTCGTCCCGGTGCAGCAGCGTGAACGTGTGGAAACCGAAACGCGCGCGTTCGCAACGGGCCGGCCCGTTGCGAAGCGTGTCGACGACGGCCGACGGGAATTCGCGCACCGTCATCAGTGCATCGATGACCGGATCGGCGCGCATGTCGAGCGACGCGACCGCGTCGATGATGCGGGCCGGCGACGCATGGATCGGCTGCGATTCGTGCACTTCGTGGAAGCCGAACGACGGGATGAACGGCGGCTTGCGCGCCGAGGTCCGGGTGCTCGATTCGGAGACGATGCCGAGCGCGTTCATGGGCGGCTCCTGAAGGCAAAGCCCGATCGTAGCACCGGGCGCGAATTCGCGCCGCGCCGCTTCGGCGATGCGCATCGCACCGCGCCGCATCGACAAAAAAAGCCTGGAAACTTGCGTTCCCAGGCCTGGAGACCATCAACGACGATGGTGGAGGAGACGTTGTCGTCCCGATGCGCGCCGCCCTTCTGCCGGCGACGTCGCGCATGACCCGCGGTCAGATTGCCCAGCCGCCGAGATAGAACGTGACGAGCACGGCTGCGATGAGCACGGTGCCGACGTTGAGCTTGCGGAATTCGCCGCTCGCAATGCGGCCGATCACGAGCGTCGAGAAGCCGAGCATGATGCCCGTCACGATGTTCGCGGTCAGCACGATGAACACGGCGCACACGAGGCCCGACATCGCGTCGACCATGTCGTCCATGTGCAGCTTGCTCACGCTGCCGAGCATCAGCAGGCCGACGTACATCAGCGCGGGTGCCGTGGCGTACGACGGCACGAGGCCCGCGAGCGGCGAGAAGAACATCACGACGAGGAACAGCAGGCCGACCACGGCTGCCGCGAGGCCCGTCTTCGCGCCCGCGGCCACGCCGACGCTCGACTCGATGTAGGCCGCCGCCGGCGCGCCGCCGAGGAAGCCGGAGAAGATCGAGCTGAGCGAATCGGCGGTCAGTGCGCGGCCGCCGTTGATGATGCGGCCGTTCTCGTCGAGCTGGCCGGCTTGCCCGGCGACGGCACGGATCGTGCCGGTCGCGTCGAACACGGCTGTCATCACCAGCGCCAGCACGCTCGGCAGCACGGCCATCGACAGCGCGCCCTTGATGTCCATCGCGCCGATCAGCGATGCGTGGCCCGGTGCGCTCAGCGACGGCAGCGCGAAGATGCCGTGGTACTTCACGGCCGGATCGAACACGAGGCCGAACACCGAGATCGCGATCACGACGAGCAGGATGCCGCCCGGTACGCGACGCTTTTCGAGACCGAAGATCGCGGCGAGGCCGACGACCGACATGATGACCGGGAACGCGGTGATCTGGCCGAGCGAGACCGGCAGCCCGGCGCCCGGGTTCTTGATCACGAGGCCGACGTCGTTCGATGCGATCAGCAGCAGGAACAGGCCGATGCCGATGCCCGTGCCGTGCGCGACGCCCGCGGGCAGGTTGCGCAGGATCCACGAGCGCACGCCGGTGACCGAGATGCCCGTGAACACGAGGCCCATCAGGAACACGGCGCCGAGCGCGACCGTCGGATGCAGCCCCTTGCCGAGCACGAGGCCGAACGCGGTGAATGCGGTCAGCGAGATCGCGCAGCCGATCGCGATCGGCAGCTTCGCCCACAGGCCCATGAGCAGCGAGCCGAACGCGGTGGTGAGGCAGACCGCGACGAACACGGCGCTCGTGTCGAAGCCGGCCTTGCCGAACATGCCGGGCACGACGAACACGGAATAGACCATCGCGAGGAAGGTGGTCACGCCCGCAATGATTTCGCGGCGCTGCGTGCTGCCGCGCGACGAAATGCCGAAGTACCGGTCGATGACACCCTGGGTGCCAAAGTCAGTTTCTTCCGCGCCGACGCCGACCGTCGGCTGCACCGGGGTATCACTCATGAGCTTGCTCCTTTATCAGCATGCTGAAACGGCCCGTAGCGAGCCGTCGTCAGGGTGTCTCGTATCTGGTTGGGATTGTCGGCAACGTCGTGGGGACGAATGACGCGTGATCCGTGTCGTTACGCGCGAATCGAAACGATCGCGAGTGTGTCGCGTCGTACGACGCGTTGTGTTGTCGACCCCGTCACGTGTGCTTTGCCGTAGCGAAGGTTAGGCGAACCGCCCATCACGTCCCATTGGGGGAAGAGCATGCAGCGCATGTCGCAGCGCTTATATCGGCGTGCAACGGGGCTCCGTCGTGCCGGAACGCGTGTATACGCCTAGTTCGAATCCGTTAAGGCAACTATTTGAATGCGGGGTCGGCGGGCAGGGCGGAAGCGGGTGGTGCATCGGGTATTACGACAATCTTTCATCGTGGCAGGGAACGCGGGTGGAAGCGGCTGCGCATGCGGTGGTTCGCCGCTGCGCGCAACCTGCATCCGGACGATACGGCGCGTTGCGCGTGCGCAGTTCCGCTCCCGTCCAGGCATCAAGCGTGCGCGAGACGCTCGAGGTACGCGCAAAACATGTCGCCCATGGCCGCCGAATACGCGTCGATTTCCGCGGGCGTGCGCTCGGTTTCCGAAAACGCCTTGCCGGCCGTGGCGAGCGTGGTGGTGATCAGGTCGCACGCGAGCGTGCGTGTCGCGTCCGGTGCATCGGGCAGCGCCGCCCGCATGAACGTCTGGAAGATCCGATTGCCGGCCGCCTTCGCTTCCTGCGCCTCGGGCGCGTCGCGATAGAGCGGCGCGGCGTCGTCGAGCGCGATGCGCATGCGCGCCTCGTCGCATTCCGAACGGATGAACGCGTGGACGGCCGTGCGCAGCCGCTCGGGCGGCGTTTGACGCGCGTCCTCCAGCATCCCGCGCAGCATCTCGGACGTCTGCCGCCATTCGTCGTGCTGCAGCCGGAACAGCACGGCCGCCTTGTTCGGGAAGTACTGGTACAGCGAACCGACGCTCACGCCGGCCCGCTCGGCCACGCGCGCCATCGTGAAGCGCTGCGCGCCAACGCTCGCCAAAACCTGAACAGCGGCCTGGAGGACATCTTCGACGAGACGGGTCGAACGGGCCTGCCGAGGCTGTTTGCGCGTGGCGATCCGGGCGTTTCGGCGGTCGGTCATGAGCGGGTTGCCAATGCGAATAGTAAAACCTGAATAGTTCGTCATATTCTAATCGGGTGCAACGACGCACTCAACCCGATCCCGGAGATTCGCATGACCACCCTGATTCTCGACCCGCTGGCTTCGCTGCTGGACCGCCTGTTCGACGAGGCCGACGCGTCGTCGCCCGCGACGAGCCCGGCGTTCGCCGGCATGACGCACGACGAGCATGCGCGGCTGATGCGCAGCAAGACCGACTACGTCGATTTCTATGCGCGCCTGAAGGACTTTCCGCTCGCCGTGTCGCGCGACACGGGCACGCTGCTGTACATGCTGGCGCGTAGCACCGGCGCGCGCGCGATCGTCGAATTCGGCATGTCGTTCGGCATCTCGACGCTGCACCTCGCGGCCGCGCTGCGCGACAACGGCGGCGGCCGGCTGATCACGAGCGAGTTCGAAGTGTCGAAGGTCGCGCGGGCGCGCGAGAACCTGGCGGCCGGCGGGCTGGCCGAACTCGTCGAGATCCGCGAAGGTGACGCGCTGCGCACGCTGGCGGCCGATCTGCCCGAAACGGTCGACCTGCTGCTGCTCGACGGCGCGAAGGCGCTGTATCCCGACGTGCTCGCGCTGGTCGAGCGCCGGCTGCGGCCCGGCGCGTTCGTCGTCGCCGACAACGCGGCATACAGTCCCGACTACCTCGCCTACGTGCGCGCGCCGGAAAACGGCTACCTGTCGGTGCCATTCGGCGGCGATGTCGAGCTGTCGATGCGCACGCGCTGACGCGAGCGCATCGTGTCGTAGCCGGAACGATGGCGATGAAGATGCCGGGAATCCGATCTGTAAATGAAGGATAACTGATCAAATTGACGGGCTTCGAGTAACCTGACGGCGGCGTCCGCGCTTCGGGATGCCGCCGCGCGTTACTTCAGGAACACGTATCGCGCGAAATACGGAAAGCGGCCGATCGCATGCTCGGTCGAACACGTCGCTTCCGGCGGCGTGCCGCCCGCGGTATCGAGCCGCTGCACGAAGCGCGCGCCGGCGAGCGTGCCGGTTGCGGCCGGCGTCGCGGCGAGCAGGAGCTGCGGAATGCTGCCCGGATGCGCGCTCGGCGCTTCCGCGAGCTTCTTGCCGGTGATGCGGCTGCCGTCGAGCGCTTCCCACGACGGCCCCGCGCCGTGCCGGACGACGAGCGCGCCGGCGGCGTCGAACAGCATCGCTTCCGGGCGCTGGAACGCCCACGCGAGCCGGTGTCCGGCGTCGTATTCGCACGCGTAGATCTGCACGCCGGTCGCAGTCGTCGACAGCACGGGCGTCACAGGCTCGGGCGGCGCGAGACCGGCCGGATCGTCGGCGTATGCCGGCAACGTGAAAGCTGCGAAGGAAAGACCGGCCGCGAGGGCCGGCAGCATGTCGCGTTTCGGGGAGCAGCCTGGCATGGCGGGGCGTCCTTTCAGGTCGGGTGACGGTCGTGCGGGGTCGATCCCGTAAACGCTAGACGCCGATTGCGCAGGCTGCAATTCGGAAATGGCAATCGCGGCGATAGTCGCCGAGTCGCCGCGATTGCGACGGAATGGATGTGCGCGGCCGCTCGTCGCGGCGGTCGTACGGAAGCGGCTCAGGCCGCGCCGGCCGGCGTCGGCGCGTGTTCCGCGATCAGGCGTCCGGCCTTCAGCGCGTCCCACAGCGCGGCCGGAATCGGCGCCGACGCGAGCCGCAGGTTCTCGTCGATGCGATCGGGCCGGCTCGCGCCGGGGATCACGGCCGCGACGGCCGGGTGCGCGAGCGAGAACTGCAGCGCCACCGCGCGGACGTCGACACCGAACCGTTCGCTGATCTGCCGGATGCGCGCGACGCGATCGAGCATTGCCTGCGTCGCCGGCTGATACTCGAAGTGGGTGCCGCCGGCGAGCACGCCGGAGTTGTACGGACCGCCGACGATGATGCCGAGCCCGCGTGCGGCGCTTTCCGGCATTAGCCGTTCGAGCGCGCCCGCATGGTCGAGCAGCGTGTAGCGGCCGGCCAGCAGGAAGCCGTCGGGATCCGAGCGTTCGAGTGCGAGCTCGCACGGTTCGATCCGGTTCACGCCGAGGCCCCAGCCCTTGATGACCTTCTCGTCGCGCAGCCGCGTGAGCGCCCTGGCCGCGCCCGACATCGCGACGTCGAACACGTCGAGCCAGCGCTCGCCGTGGAAGTCGATGGCCGGATCGTGGATCCACACGGTGTCGAGCCGGTCGGTGCGCAGCCGCTCGAGGCTCGCTTCGATCGAGCGCAGCGTGCCGTCCTCGGTGTAGTCGTAGACGATCTTGTTCGGCAGGCCATGGCGGAACAGGCCGCCCTTTTCGCCGAGATCGCGTTGCGACGCATCCTCGTGTTCGTCGAGGACCAGCCGGCCGACCTTGGTGCCGAGCGAATATTCGTCGCGCGGACGGCCGGCGAGCGCTTCGCCGACGCGCAGCTCGGCGAGGCCGGCGCCATACAGCGGTGCCGCGTCGAAGTAGCGGATACCGCTTTCCCAGGCCGCATCGACCGTGGCCAGTGCTTCCTCGTTCGGGATGTCCCGATACATGTTGCCCAGCGGCGCAGTGCCGAAACCCAGGCGGGAAGGGAGCGTGATTCTCATGTCGGACTCCTGTGGATCGTTCACGCCGCGGCTTGCGCGAGCGTCGGATAGTCGGTCAGGCCCTGTGCGCCGCCGCCGAACAGCGTGTTGCGGTCGTGCGGCGTGAGCACGGCGCCGGAGCGCAGGCGCTCGGGCAGGTCGGGGTTCGCGACGAACGGGCGGCCGAATGCGATGAGGTCGGCCCAGCCCGCGGCGATCGCTTCGCGTGCGCGTTCCGCTGTGTAAGCGCCGGCATAGATCAGCACGCCCGGGTACGCGGCGCGCAGTTGCTGCTTGAATGCGACCGGCATCAGCGGCGCGTCGTCCCAGTCGGCTTCCGCGATGTGCAGGTAACCGACGCCGAGTTCGCCGAGCAGCGTCGCGGCGGCGAGGTAGGTCGTTTCCGGATCGTCGTCGACGCAGCCGTTCAGTGTGGTCAGCGGCGCGAGGCGGATGCCGACGCGCGACGCGTCGCCGGTGCCTTCGATCAGCGCCTGCGTGACTTCGCGCAGGAAGCGCAGCCGGTTTTCCAGCGAGCCGCCGTAGGTGTCGGTGCGCGTGTTCGCGTTCGAGTCGATGAACTGGTTCACGAGATAGCCGTTCGCGCCATGCAGCTCGACGCCGTCGAAACCGGCCTCGATCGCGTGGCGCGCGGCGGCGCGGTACTGATCGACGATCTCGCGGATCTCGTCGATCGTCAGTGCGCGCGGCTCGGACGCCTGTACGAAGCCAGGCGTGCTGCCGTCCTCACTGGCGACGAACACGTTCACGCCCTTCGCCTGGATCGGCGACGACGACACGGGTTGCCGGCCGCCGAGCAGGCTCGTGTGGCTGAGCCGGCCGACGTGCCACAGCTGCGCGAAGATGCGGCCGTGCGCGGCATGCACGGCGTCCGTCACCTTGCGCCAGCCGGCGACCTGCGACGGCGTGTGGATGCCGGGCGTCCATGCGTAGCCCTTGCCGAGCGGCGCGATATACGTGCCTTCGCTGACGATCAGGCCCGCGCTCGCGCGCTGCGCGTAATACGCGGCCATCAGTTCGTTGGCTTCGTCGCCGGGCTGGCTCGCGCGCGAACGCGTCATCGGCGGCATCACGATGCGGTTCGGCAGCGTCAGCGTACCGAGTCGCAGCGGTTGGAAAAGCGGGTCCTGGGTCACGATGATGTCCTGTCGGTGCCGCGGCCGGCTGGCCGCGGACGGGTCAAATGTCGAATGGCGGGCGGCGCGTCAGTCCCACGTCGGCGCGAGGCCGGCCGGGTCGACTTCGCGGCTGTTGCGTTCGAGCGCGGCGATCTGCGCCATGTCTTCGTCGGTCAGGCGCAGCGTCTGCGCGAGCAGGTTGCTCGCGAGGTTCTCGCGCTTCGTCGACGACGGAATCACCGAGTAGCCGAGCTGCAGCGCCCACGCGAGTGCGACCTGTGCGGGCGTCGCGTCATGACGTTGCGCGATCGCGCCGATCACCGGGTCGTCGAGCACCTTGCCGTACGCGAGCGTCATGTACGACGTCACGTGGATGCCTTCGCGGTTCAGGAACTCGACGAGCTTGCGGTTCTGCAGGTATGGGCTCAGTTCGATCTGGTTCGTTGCGATCGCCTCCTTGCCGACGGCCGCGATCGCTTCCTTCGTCAGTTCGATGTTGAAGTTCGAGATGCCGATCCGGCGCGTGAGGCCCTTTGCTTTCGCATCGGCGAGCGCGGTCATGAACGTGTCGAGCGCGACGCCGTTGTCCGGGGCCGGCCAGTGGATCAGCGTCAGGTCGACATGGTCGGTGCGCAGCTTGCGCAGGCTTTCTTCGAGGCTCGGCACGAGCTTGTCCGGCGCGTGGTTGTCGACCCAGATCTTCGTCGTGAGGAACAGGTCTTCGCGGCGCACGCCCGATGCGGCGATCGCTTCGCCGACTTCGGCTTCGTTGCCGTAGATCTGCGCGGTGTCGATCGCGCGGTAACCGACTTCGAGGCCGTTGCGGACCGAGTCGATGACGACCTGGCCTTGCAGGCGGAAGGTACCGAGGCCGAATGCGGGAATCTTGCTCATCGTGTGCTCCTGGGAGAAGGGGAACCGTTGCGGTATGCGAGTCATTCTGGCGCTTGAGACTGATGAGATAAACGCCTTTAGGGGTCAAAAATATTTGATTTAAATTCAAATATCGGTCGTGAACCGGGCCCGCCGCGAGCCGTTGCCGGCCTTATGCGACGTGCGTTCGCGCACTCGCATTCGCGTGGAACGCCGGCAGCACATCCGAGGCGATCTCGGCCATCGTCTCGTCGAGCGGACGGCGGTTGCGGCGGAAATGCAGGCCGATGTGCCGCACGCCGGCGTCGCGCATCGCCGCGAGTTCTTCGGTCAGCGCGATGCGTCCCGCGCGGGCGCCGAAGCGGTGCCGCTGCAGCGGTTCGTGCGGGTCTTCCGCGAGGTCGAGGTGGATGAAGCTCACGTACGGCTTGTCGCCGGCCACCGCGCGCCAGTTCGCGGCGCGCTGCGCGTGGTCGGCCGGCGTGCCCGGATATGCGAGGCAGCCGTCCATGTGCTCGCCGATCCACGCGGGCGTCTGCTGCGCGAGACCCGCGACGAGCAGCGGCACCGGCGAACGGGCGGCGGGCAGCACGTCGAGGCCGGGCGGCAGGTGAGCGCGCGCGCCGTCGCGCAGCAGCGCGATCTGGTCGCGGAAATTCGCGCCACGCGATGCGAAGTCGCGGCCGAACAGCGGATATTCGACGGGCCGGTCGCCGCTCGCGACGCCGAGCAGCAGTCGGCCGCCGCTCAGTTCCTGGATCGTTGCGGCCGATTTCAGCGTCAGCAGCGGTTCGCGCAGCGGCAGCACGACGGCCGCCGTGCCGAGCAGGATGTCGCGCGTGATGCCGGCGAGGTAGCCGAGATACGAGAACGTTTCGAACACCTGCGCGGCGTCGCCGAACGACGGGTCGTACACGGGCACGTCGCGCACCCAGAGCGCGCGGAAGCCGAGCGTGTCGGCCAGTTGCGCGAGTTCCGCGTGGATTTCCAGGTCGGGCACGCCGGGGCGGCGGCCGTCATGCCGGCGCTTCGCGTCGCCGGCCGGCGACCAGTCGTTGTCGAGCGGCAGTTCGATGCCGACGCTGAAGCCGCCGTCGGCGAGTGTGTCGAGTGAAGTGGACATGGTCGGGCTCCGGTCAGACCGCGCGCAGGCTGCCTTCCAGCCGGTAGAAATCGAGCGACGACGCGGTGAAGAACGAGCGCGACGTGCCGGCGGAAAAATCGTCGATATGTACGACCGTCGCGCGGTCGGCTTCCTGCCACGAGATCGCGTAGGTCTCGCCGGCGATGTGCTGCCACGTGCACGCGACTTCGCCCTTCGCGCCGGCGTATGCGCCTTCGATGATCTCGTAGCGTATGTGGCGGCCGTCCTCGTCGTACGCGTTGAGCGCGGTGAGGCCGTCGTAACGGACTTCGAATGTCTGGCCGGCGAACGGCGGACGCTGGGTCGATGCGTGCATGCTGATCAGCTCCTGCAAAAAAGTGTGACGTTCAATGGGCGAGTTCGACGGGTTCTGCCGTGCGTTCCGGCAGCCCGTGGTGGCGGTCGAGACGGCCGCTCAGTGCGGTGAGCGCGAACGCACCGAGCGTGACGATGGCGGCGATCCACGGCGTATGGCCGAGGCCGACGTTCGCGACGATCAGGCCGCCGAGCGACGAGCCGCCGGCGACGCCGAGGTTGAACGCGGCGATGTTGAAGCCCGATGCGACGTCGGTGGCGTCCGGCGCGAAGTGGCGCGCCTGCTTGACGACATACACCTGCAGCCCCGGCACGTTGCCGAACGCGACCGCGCCCCACGCGAGCATCGTCAGCACCGCGAGCCATTTGACGTGGATCGTGAAGGTCAGCGCGAGCAGCACGATCGCGAGCAGCAGGAAGATCCGCTTGAGTGCCTTCACGGGGCCGACGGCGTCCGCGAGCTTGCCGCCCCACACGTTGCCGAACGCGACCGACACGCCATAGCCGACGAGTACGAGGCTGACCTGCGACGGCGTGAAGCCGGCGATCTGTTCGAGCAGCGGCGCCATGTACGTGAACGCGATCAGCGAGCCGCCGTAACCGACGGCCGTCATCGCATAGACGAGCAGCAGGCGCGGCTCTCCGAGCACGCGGAGCTGGCGGGCGAGCGGCGCCGGCGGCGTTTGCGGCAGCCCGCGCGGCACGAATGCGACCGCGCCAAGGAACGCGACGAGGCCGAACAGCGCGACGATCAGGAACGTCGCGCGCCAGCCGAAGTGCTGGCCGATGAAGGTGCCGAGCGGAATGCCCGCGACGAACGCGACGGTCATCCCGCTGAACATCGTCGCGATCGCGCTGGCGGCCTTGTCCTTCGGCACGAGCGTGGTCGCGATGATCGAACCGACCGAGAAGAACACGCCGTGCGCGAGGCCGGTGAGGATGCGCGCGACGACCAGCGATTCGTAGCTCGGCGCCTGCCATGCGACGAGGTTGCCGACGGTGAAGAGCGCCATCAGCGCGGCGAGCAGCGTCTTGCGCGGCACGCGGCCGGTGAGCGCGGTGAGGAGCGGCGCGCCGATGGCGACGCTCAGCGCGTACAGGCTGACGAGCAGGCCGGCCGACGGCAGGCTGACGCCGAGGTCGGCGCCGATCGTCGGAATCAGCCCGACGATCACGAATTCGGTCGTGCCGATGGCAAAGGCGCTGATGGTCAGCGCAAGCAGGGCGAGTGGCATGGTGGGATCCGGGTTCCAGTAAGGATGGATCGCAGTGTGCCGCCTTTACTTTTGCGGAAAAACTGGTCTATAAACCAAATTGTTTTGATTTCAAATCAACAATGAAGATCACGCTCGACGAACTCCAGGCCTTTGCAGCCGTGGTCGACACCGGTTCGATCACCGCTGCGGCCCAGCAGCTCGACCTCACGGTTTCGGCCGCCAGCCGCACGCTCGCGCGGCTCGAGGAGAAGCTGAAGACCACGCTGCTGCGCCGGACCACGCGGCGGCTCGAACTGACCGAGGAAGGGCGCGCGTTCCTGCAGGATGCGCGCGCGATCATCGAATCGGTCGAGAACGCGGAAGAGCAGATGCTCGCGCGCCGCGAGATGCCGTCGGGGCGCCTGCGCGTCGACGCCGCGACGCCGTTCATGCTGCACGTGATCGTGCCGCTCGTGCGCGGCTATCGCGAACGCTTCCCGAAGGTCGAACTGGAGCTGAACAGCAACGAAGGGATCATCGACCTGCTGGAGCGGCGCACCGACGTCGCGATCCGGATCGGCCGGTTGAAGGATTCGACGCTGCACAGCCGGCGCATCGGCAACAGCCGGCTGCGCATCCTCGCGAGCCCCGCGTATGTCGAAGCGCATGGCCAGCCGCGCAAGGTCGAGGATCTCGACAAGCACACGCTGCTTGGCTTCACGCAGCCCGAATCGCTGAACGTGTGGCCGATCCTCGGCACCGACGGCGAGCCGTGCCGCATCGAGCCGGGCATCTGGTCGTCGAGCGGCGAGACGCTGCGGCAGCTTGCGCTGGACGGCGCGGGCATCGTCTGCCTGTCGGATTTCATGACCGCGCAGGATCGCGAAGCGGGGCGGCTCGTGCAGGTGCTCGCGCGCCAGACGCTCGACGTCGAGCAGCCGATCCATGCGGTGTACTACCGCAATACCGCGATTTCGTCGCGGATCGCGTCGTTCGTCGATTACATGATCGAGGTGCTGGGCGGCGGCAGTGGCAACGATGTGCCGGCGCGGCGCAAGGCCGCGTGGCTGGAACCGCGGTAGCGGCGGCGGGTGGTTTGCGGGGGAAGGCGGGGCGGGCACACGCCCCGATGGGCGCGGCGTGCCGTGTGGCGGCACGCCGTCGTGCTGCGATTACGCCTCTTCGGACCAGGACATGCCGTCGCGCGCGAGCAGCGCAGACGAGGCCGCCGGCCCGAACGTGCCGGCCGTGTACAGGCGCGGCCGGTCGCCGAGCTGCTTCCAGCCGTCGAGGATCGGCTCGACCCACGACCATGCGGCTTCGAGCTCGTCGCGGCGCATGAAGTGCGTGAGGCGGCCGCGGATCACGTCGATCAGCAGCCGTTCGTACGCTTCCGCGCGCCGCTCCGGAATCGCCTGCTGCAGGTCGAGGTTCAGGCTCACGGGCACCATGTTCATGCCGCTGCCCGGTTCCTTCGCGAGCATCTGCAGCTGGATCGACTCTTCCGGCTGGAGCTGGATCACGAGGCGGTTGCCGTAATGGCGCGGGCCGGTCGGGATGATCGAGAACGGCATGTCCGCGAACTCGATCACGATTTCCGACTGGCGGCGCTGCAGCCGCTTGCCCGTGCGCAGGAAGAACGGCACGTTCGCCCAGCGCCAGTTGTTGATGTGCGCGCGCAGCGCGACGAAGGTTTCCGCGCGGCTGTCCGCCGGCACGTTGTCTTCCTCGAGATAGCCCTTGACCGGCTGGCCGTCGACCGCGCCGGCCGTGTACTGGCCGCGCACCGTGTCGCGCGCGACGTCCGACACCGCCATCGGCCGCAGCGAGCGCAGCACCTTCAGCTTCTCGTCGCGCACCGCGTCCGGGTCGAGCGACACGGGCGGCTCCATCGCGACGATGCACAGCAGTTGCAGCAGGTGGTTCTGCACCATGTCGCGCAGCGCGCCCGTATGGTCGTAGAAGCCCGCGCGGCTGCCGACGCCGACCGTTTCCGCGACCGTGATCTGCACGCTGCGGATGTTCGGCGCCTGCCACAGCGGCCCGAAGATCGGGTTGCCGAAGCGCAGCACCATCAGGTTCTGCACGGTTTCCTTGCCGAGATAGTGGTCGATCCGATAGATCTGCGATTCCTCGAAGTGCTTGCCGACCGCATCGTTGATCGCCTTCGCGGACGCGAGATCGTGGCCCAGCGGCTTTTCGAGGACGACGCGCGAGCGCGCGTCGACGAGGCGCGCGGCCGACAGGTTGTCGCAGATCGTCGTGAACAGCTCCGGCGACGTCGACAGGTAGAACACGCGGATCGCATCGCCGCGCGTCGCTTCGGCGAGCCGCAGGTAGTCGTCCGGCGCATTCACGTCGATCAGCACGTACTTGAACAGGTCGAGGAAACGGCTCCACGCATCGGCGTTGAACGCCTTTTCGTCGATGAACGGGCGCGACTGCTCGTCCATGAACTTGCGATAGCCGTCGATGCCCCAGTCGCGGCGGCCGACGGCGATGATGCGCGTTTCGGGCGGAAGGTTGCAGTGCAGGTGCGCCATGTACAGCGCGGGCAACAGCTTGCGGGCGGCCAGGTCGCCGCCGCCGCCGAAGATGATCATGTCGACGGGCCGGTCGGCCGCGGTCTGGGTAGGCTGATTCGTCATGGGAGGTTCGCGGGTTGAAACGGTGAACGTGAAACGAACGTCGTGGGCATCGGGCGCCGGATGGCCGGCACCAGTACGGCAAAACGATAATAGTGCACGGTTTTGATGGATTGTGTGTGCGTTCCCCCAGATGTAACAGGGCTTGCATTCCGTCAGCAGGCTTGATTATGATTGAGTGCTCACTCATTAAAGGAATCGAACGTGGCTCGACCGCGCAGTCCCGACAAGCACGAAGCAATCCTCGCTGCCGCCGCGCGCGCGCTCGCCGAGGATGGCGCAACCGCGACGACCGCGCGCATTGCGCGGCTCGCCGGCGTGGCGGAAGGCACGGTGTTCACGTACTTCGAGACCAAGGATGCGTTGCTGAACGCGCTGTATCTGAGCCTGAAGGCCGAGATGCGCGAAGCGATGATGGCCGGGTTTCCGGAGGGTGCGCCGGTCGAGCAGGCCGTGCGGCATGCGTGGAACGGCTATGTGTCGTGGGGCGTCGCGAATCCGGACGGGCGGCGCGCGTTGCAGCAGCTCGGCGTGAGCGGGCGCATCGACGACGCGCATCGCGCGGCCGGCGCCGCAGGCTTCGGCGGGATCAACACGTTGCTGCGGGAGCAGGTCGCCGCGTCGAGCGGGCTGAAACCCGACGAGGCGCATGCATTTTGCGCTGCGCTGTTTATGTCGATCGCGGAAACGGCGATGGAGTCGATCGCGCGCGATCCCGCGCGGGCCGATGCGTACCGGGAAGCCGGGTTTCGTGCGCTGTGGGCTGTGCTGCACGCGGTGTGAGCGTGCGGCGAACGATGTGACGGAAGCGTTGGCCGTCGTAACGGCATAGGCGGTGCGTGCGCGGTGTGCGTGCGGTCCGACGGAAGGCAGGACGGTTTCAGGCAGGGCGAGGCGTCGTGCGAATCATCGATGCATCGTCGATATTAATGAGTGAGCAATCATTCATTTTCGTGGTTTCATCTTTTCGAGGAGTGGAAAAATGTCGAAAGTCTGGCTGGTAACAGGGGCCGCGCGCGGTCTTGGGCGAGCGATTTCGGAAGCCGTGCTGGCGGCGGGCGACCGGCTGGTGGCCGGCGCGCGCGATCCCGCGCGGCTGGCCAATCTGGCCGAGCAATACGGCGACCGGCTGCTGCCGGTGGCGCTCGACGTCACCGACGAGCCGGCGGCCGAGCGGGCGGTGGCGGCGGCACGCGACAGGTTCGGCCGCATCGACGTGCTGGTGAACAACGCGGGCTACGGCCATACGGCTCCGTTCGAGCAGATGGGCGCCGATGACTTCCGCGACCAGATCGAAACGAACCTGTTCGGCGTGGTCAACCTGACGCGCGCGGTGCTGCCGACGATGCGCGCGCAGCGCTCGGGTCACATCTTCCAGGTGTCGTCGGTCGGCGGGCGCACGTCGATGGCCGGTTTGTCCGCGTATCAGGCGGCGAAGTGGGCGGTCGGCGGATTCAGCGACGTGCTGTCGAAGGAAGTCGCGCCGTTCGGCGTGCGCGTCTGCACGCTCGAACCGGGCGGGATGCGCACCGACTGGGCCGCGCAGGCGAAGCGCGGCATCGACGATCTGCTGCCCGACTATCAGCCGTCGGTCGGGAGGATGCTCGAGTTGCTCGGCACGTATGGCGGCCAGGAGATGGGCGACCCGGTACGGATCGCGAAGCTGATCGTCGAGCTGTCGCGTCGCGACGATGTGCCGATGCGCCTGCTGCTCGGTGGCGATGCGCTGGTCGTGTGCGAGCAGGCGGAAACGCAGCGCGCGGAAGAAGCGGCGCGGTGGCGCGATACGACGCTGGCCACGCAGTTTCCGGATACGAAGCTGCCGGAGGGGCTGGACGCGTTGAAGCGCGTGTAATGAGCGTGGCCCTGCGCCGCTCGCGCGGCGGCATGGGCCGTGCGTAACGGCAGGTCCGATGCGGGCGGCCGGACAATCGGATACCGGCCGATGTGACGGGGCGCGATACACGTATTGCTCCCCGTACTAACCCTGATTAATAAACCTTATCGCGGTGAAAAATTCCGCATCTTATTGAACCGATATCGGCTCGATATAGTGGCTCGCTTTCCCGCACGCACCCCCGGCGTGCGGCTGACACGCTGACAATCAGCAGGAGCCGCTTGATGACCACCGACGTCCGATTCACCGAAATCGAGGATCTGCTGCCCGCCGCCGGCGGGCTGCGCGAGATCCGTCACCACATCCATCACCATCCCGAACTCGCGTACGAAGAGCACGACACGGCCGCGCTCGTCGCGGACAAGCTCGGGCAATGGGGCTGGCAGGTGACGCGCGGGGTCGGCAAGACGGGCGTGGTCGGCACGCTGCGCGTGGGCGACGGCACACGCAGCATCGGCATTCGCGCCGACATGGATGCGCTGCCGATCGTCGAGGCGACCGGCCTGCCGTATGCGAGCGGCACGCACGGCAAGATGCACGCGTGCGGCCACGACGGCCACACGACGATGCTGCTCGGCGCCGCGCAGCATCTCGCGAAGACGCGCAACTTCTCCGGCACCGTGCACCTGTATTTCCAGCCGGCGGAAGAGCACGGCGTCGACAGCGGCGCGAAGAAGATGATCGACGACGGCCTGTTCGAACGCTTCCCGTGCGACGCCGTATTCGGCATGCACAACCATCCGGGCGCGGCGCCCGGCGTATTCCTCACGCGGCGCGGCCCGTTCATGTCGGCCGGCGACAAGGCGATCATCACGATCGAAGGCGTCGGCGGCCACGCGGCGCGGCCGCACCTGACGGTCGACCCGGTCGTCGTCGCGGCCAGCATCGTGATGGCGTTGCAGACGATCGTCGCGCGCAACGTCGACCCCGCGCAGCCGGCGGTCGTCACGGTCGGCTCGATGCACGCGGGCACCGCGAACAACGTGATTCCGAACGGTGCGCGCCTCGAACTCAGCGTGCGCTCGTTCAGCCCCGACGTGCGTGCGCTGCTGAAGCGCCGCATCGTCGAGCTGGCCGAAACGCAGGCCGCGAGCTACGGCGCGACCGCGAACGTCGAGTACATCGAAGGCTACCCGGTGGTCGTCAATACGGATGCCGAAACGGATTTCGCCGCGCAGGTCGCGCGCGAGCTCGTGGGCGACGCGCACGTGGTCGAGCAGACCGACCTGCTGATGGGCAGCGAGGATTTCGCGTTCATGCTGCAGCAGCGCCCGGGTTCGTTCGTGCGGCTCGGCAACGGCGAAGGCGAGGACGGCTGCATGGTGCACAACCCGAAATACGACTTCAACGATCGCAACCTGCCGATCGGCGCGGCGTTCTGGACGCGTCTCGTGGAGCGTTACCTGGGGCAGTGATCGCGGCGGCGGGCGGCCGGCGCTTCCGGCCGCATTGAGAGGAGAATAAAACGATGCAGAAAGACCATCTCGCACTGCACCCGGCATCGACGGGGGCCGCGGAAGCCGGCACAACCGGCGCGCCGGCCGTCACGCGGCGCGGCGCGATCGCGGCGGCCGTGATCGGCAACTGGCTGGAATTCTTCGATTTCACCGTGTACGGCTTTTTCGCGGTGCTGATCGGCAAGCTGTTCTTCCCGTCGAGCGATCCGACCACGTCGCTGCTGCTGTCGGTCGCGACGTTCGCCGCCGGCTTCTTCACGCGGCCGCTCGGCAGCGTCGTGCTTGGCGTCTACGCGGACCGCAAGGGGCGCAAGGCCGCGCTGAACCTGACGATCATGCTGATGGCGTTCGGCACGGGCCTGATCGCGATCGCACCGACGTATGCGCAGGCCGGCGTGGCCGCGCCGCTGCTGGTCGTGTTCGCGCGGCTGATGCAGGGCTTCTCGCAGGGCGGCGAATTCGGCGCGGCGACCACGACGCTGCTCGAACAGGGCGGCACGTCGCGCCGCGCGTTCCGCGCAAGCTGGCAGCTCGCGACGCAGGGCGGCGCCGCGCTGATGGGCTCGGGCTTCGCGGCGCTGCTGTCGAACACGATGACGAAGGATGCGCTCGAAAGCTGGGGCTGGCGGCTGCCGTTCCTTGTCGGCGTGCTGATCGCGCCGGTCGGCATGTACCTGCGCCGCCGGCTCGCGGACGATGCGCCCGGCGACGGCCATCACGGGATCGAGCGCGGCGTGCTGCACGAGCTGTTCTCGAAGCACACGCGCACGGTGCTGCTGCTGATGCTCACGGTGATGGGCGGTACGGTGTCGACCTACATCCTGACCTTCTACATGCCGACCTACGCGATCCATACGCTCGGCCTGCCGATGAAGCTGTCGATGTTCGTCGGCGTCGCATCGGGCTGCGTGATGCTGGTGACGTGCCCGTTGTTCGGCTGGCTGTCGGACCGGATCGGCAGCCGGCGCCTGCCGATCTTCGTCGGCCGCGGCGTGCTGGTCGCGCTGCTGTTCCCGGCGTTCTGGCTGATGAACCATCATCCGACGCTGTCGGTGATCCTGCCGCTGACCGCGCTGATGCTGCTGTTCTATTCGCTCGGCTCGGCGTCGGAGATGGCGCTGATGTGCGAGTCGCTGCCGCGTCATGTGCGCGCGACGGGCATCTCGATCGCGTATGCGCTCGCGGTGACGATCTTCGGCGGCACCGCGCAGCTCGTCGCGACCTGGCTCGTGAAGACGACCGGCAGCAAGCTCGCACCGGCCGGCTACGTGGCCGCATGCGTGGTGCTGTCGCTGATCGCGGTCGCGATGCTGCGCGAGACGGCCCACGAGTCGATGGACTGACGTGCGGTGTGACGGGCGTCCGGCGACGGGCAGCCGGCGGCAATACGTGCCTACCGTCCGCGCACCGTCCTCAGGTACGACGCGAGCATCGTCGTCGGTTCCTGCGCGGCCGGCGTCAGCGGAACGGCCGCGCGCTGCAGCAGGCAGACGTCCTGCGATTCGGCCAGCTCGCGCACGGGCACCTTCGCGAGCGCGCCGGCGATCCGCTGACGGATGCGATCACGACGATCTCGAGCGGGACCGACGGTGTGTTCTACATGCGGCGCACGATCCGCTTCGTGACGGCCGGTGCGCCGCTCGGCCGCGTGACGGGCACGGTGCCGGTGCGCACGGGGATGTGGCTCGGCGCGTGAGGGGCGCGGCGGGCACGGTGTCCGAGAGGTTCAGCGCAGTTTCGTTCTTGTCAAATTGACGGGGCTTCCGCGCGTCACTACATTGTGCGGCGCGGAGTTTGCTCCGTGTTCCGTGAGAAGAACGTTGCAATTGAGTCAGAGCGTTGAACGGGCGGCCTGTGTCGCCCGTCTTTTTTGCGTGAATTGTCGTGTCGCTGATACGACAATCGAGCCGGGCGCGTGGTTGTCCCAGTTGCCCGGGAAGTCTTATGCCGGACGGACGCATCGGGGCGCTACGCCCACCCGACCCGTTGCTCACCCCCGCCGCGCCACCAGCTCCGACACCGTCTGCGCGGCCTGCTGCAGCGGCCCGAGAAACTCCTTCACCATCTGCTTCGCGGTGTGCCGTTGCGCGTTGCCGCTGATGTTCATCGCCGCGATGATCTGCCCGCGCCGGTTGCGGATCGGTGCGGAGATCGACATCAGGCCCACTTCGAGTTCCTGGTCGACCACGGCCCAGCCTTGCTGGCGCACCTGTGCGATCGTCGCCTTCAGTTCGCCGAGGTCCGTGATCGTGCGCGGCGTGTGCGCGCGGATGCTGCTCTGCGCGAGCGTTTCGTCGAGTGCCGCGTCGTCGAGCGCGGACAGCAGCACGCGGCCCATCGACGTGCAGTACGCGGGCAGTCGGCTGCCGATCGACAGGTTGATCGTCATGATCTTGCGGGTCGGCACGCGCAGCACGTAGACGATCTCGGTGCGGTCGAGCACGGCGGCCGAGCAGCTTTCGTGGATCTGCGCGGACAATTGCTCCATCACGGGATCGGCGAGATTCCAGAACGGCATCGACGTCAGGTACGCGAAGCCGAGTTCGAGGATCTTCGGCGTGAGCCGGAACAGCCGGCCGTCGGCCTCGACGTAGCCGAGCGTCTGCAGCGTGAGCAGGATCCGGCGCGCGCCTGCGCGCGTCAGGCCGGTAGCCGACGCGACTTCGGTGAGCGTCTGCTCCGGGCGCGCCGCGTCGAAAGCGCGGATCACCGCGAGGCCGCGCGCGAACGACTGCACATAGGAGTCGCCGGGTTTCGTCTGAGTGTCTTCGGTTGTCATGAGCGGTTGGAATGTCGTGCAGCCGAGAAGATAGCGCATGGGGCCTGACACGCCAACCGCACGGCGGACCGGGCGCTTGACAGGTCGTCCCCGCACTCCCTATGATGCGTTGAACGTTCGATACACGATCTTATGTTCGTATATAGAACATTTAAGCGCATCCCGGCAGGCAAGGCAAGGGGCGCGCCCCGTTCATTTCCCAGCCTTGCATGTGGCCGGAGCCGGCGCTGACGCGCCCACGCCGGTCGACCGCGAAGCATGGGACCGGAGTAAGCGCTAAAGCGCCAGCTCAGATCGACCGCCGTGGGGCTGGAGTAAGCGCTAAAGCGCTAACTCCAGCCAACCACGCCATGGGATCTGAGTAAACGCTAAAGCGCTAACAGCTTTGCATGGGATCGGACTAAGCGCTAAAGCGCCAAGTCCGGTCGACATCTGATCGACAGGAGACACTGATGACCGAAGCTTTTCTGTGTGATGCGATCCGTACCCCTATCGGCCGTTACGGCGGTGCGCTGTCCGGCGTGCGTGCCGACGACCTGGGCGCGGTGCCGCTCAAGGCGCTCGTCGAGCGCAACCGCGACGTCGACTGGACGGCGATCGACGACGTGATCTATGGCTGCGCGAACCAGGCCGGCGAGGACAACCGCAACGTCGCGCGCATGTCGCTGCTGCTCGCGGGCCTGCCGCAGGGCGTGCCGGGTTCGACGATCAACCGGCTGTGCGGTTCCGGGATGGATGCGGTCGGCGTGGCCGCACGGGCGATCAAGTCGGGCGAGGCCGCGCTGATGGTCGCGGGCGGTGTCGAGAGCATGACGCGCGCGCCGTTCGTGATGGGCAAGGCCGCGAGCGCGTTCGCGCGCCAGGCCGACATCTTCGATACGACGATCGGCTGGCGCTTCGTCAATCCGCTGATGAAACAGCTGCATGGTGTCGATTCGATGCCCGAGACGGCCGAGAACGTCGCGGTCGACTACAACATCAGCCGCGCCGACCAGGATCTATTTGCGCTGCGCAGCCAGCAGAAGGCCGCGCGCGCGCAGCAGGACGGCACGCTCGCCGAGGAAATCGTCGCCGTCACGATTGCCCAGAAGAAGGGCGATCCGGTGGTCGTGTCGCGCGATGAACATCCGCGCGAGACGTCGCTCGAAACGCTCGCGAAGCTGAAGGGCGTCGTGCGCCCGGACGGTTCGGTGACGGCCGGCAACGCGTCGGGCGTCAACGACGGCGCCGCCGCGCTGCTGCTTGCGAACGAGGCAACCGCGAAGCGCTTCGGCCTGACGCCGCGCGCACGCGTGCTCGGCATCGCGACGGCCGGCGTCGCTCCGCGCGTGATGGGCATCGGCCCCGCGCCGGCTACGCAGAAGCTGCTCGCGCGGCTCGGGATGACGATCGACCAGTTCGACGTGATCGAGCTGAACGAGGCGTTTGCGTCGCAGGGCCTCGCGGTGCTGCGCATGCTCGGCGTCGCCGACGACGATCCGCGCGTGAACCCGAACGGCGGCGCGATCGCACTCGGCCATCCGCTCGGCGCATCGGGCGCACGTCTCGTGACGACCGCGATGTACCAGCTGCATCGCACGAACGGCCGCTTCGCGCTGTGCACGATGTGCATCGGCGTCGGCCAGGGTATCGCGATCGCGATCGAACGCGTCTGACCCGCGTGACGCGGTAAAGCGGCCGGACACGCGCCGCTTTGCCGTTTCCGCAACGATGCGCGGCACGACAATCGTCGTGCCGCGCATCGTCGTTAACCGGCCTGCGATATCTGCCTGAGGCGCGCGTCGAGCGCGTCGATCTCGGTGTCCGCGAACACCTCGATGCCATGCTGGCGCAGCAACGCCGCCGTGACGCCGGCGCCTGCATGCCGCCGGTTCGCGAAACTTCCGTCATAAATGAAGGTGCTGCCGCACGACGGGCTGCCGTCGGCCAGGATCGCGAAGCGGCAATCGTGCGTGCGTGCGAGTGCCAGCGCGGTTTGTGCACCGGAAACGAACGGCGCTGTCACGTCGGTGCCGTTCACGTCGACGATGCGTGCGGTGCCCGCCAGAACCCGCTGCCCCGACGCGCCGTCCGCGATTTCGGCGGGCGGGCGCGGCACGCTGAAGCCGCCCGCCAGTTCGGGGCAGACGGGCACGAGACGCCCTTCGCGCTGCCACCGTTCGAGCGTCTCGTGCGCGGCGGTCTTGGCCGAGCCGTTGTAACGCACCGGATGACCGACCACGCACATGCTGACGAGGATCTTCGGCATGGCTTGCGGCTGCGGTTCGTTCTGCAATTTCGCTCTCCGTGTTGGCTGATGGTAGCCGCGGCAAAGCGGGAAATTCTACGCGTTACCCGCATGCCGGTGCGTCAGGGCCGTCGGCCCTTCCAGATGAATGTCTTCCGGCTCGAGCGCGTACAGCGCCGGGTCGGGCGATGCGCTGACCGTGAAGCCGAGCCGCAGGTAGAAGTCGATCGTGCGCTGCGACGGCGTCGCCGACACATACAGGCGTTCGGCGCTCATCGCGCGCGCCTGCGCGTGGGCCGCGCGATAGAGTTGCTCGCCGAGCCCGCAGCCGCGCCAGTCGCGGCTCACATGCAGGAACTTCAGTTGCAGCATGTCGTGTCGCGGGCCGAGCGGGCGGCTGTCGACGATGACCGCCGCGACGAGCCGTGCGCCGTCGAACATGCCGAGGAACCAGCCGCCGCGATCGTGGCAGTCGAGCAGGATCGGCGTGTAGTGATCGGCTTCGCCGTCGGGCCAGCCGCCGACGTCGTAGAACTCGGGAACGAGATGCAGTGCGCCGTCGCGCAGCACATACAGGTGCTCGATGATCTCGCGCCGGTCGATGGTCCACACGAGCGGCACCTCGGCGCGCGCGAGCTTGCGTGCGGAAAGCGCGTCGCGTTCGGCGGCGGTGCGGCGCGTCATGCGGCAGCCCGGTGCGAGGCGATCCCGCGCGCCCATGCGTTCAGGTCCGACAGCCAGCAGATCGCGCCGTACGACGTGAACACGCGATCGAAGCGCTCGCCGCACGCGGTGGCGTCGGGCATCCAGTCGAGCACGTCGGCGCGCTCGAATCGCGCTGGCAGGCCTGCATCGGCCGACAGTTGCCGCGCGAAGCCGATCGCTTCGTCGGAGATGTCGACGCCCGTCGCATCCGCGCCGTCGCGCACGAGGCTCAGCGTGTCCGGCCCCGCGTTGCACTGCAGGTGCAGGAGCTGCAGTCCGGTGACGTCGCCGAGCAACTCGCGTTCTTCCGGAAAGAGCGTCGAGCCGCCATTGCGGAAAAACGCGGCCTGATCGCCTTTATGGCTGTTATGCGCGACCGTCGCCGTATTCCAGGACAGCCGATTCAGTTCGTGCAATGCCTTTTTCATCGAATTTGAATGCCGGTTGAATGGCGCAGGATAGACCGAATCGTTTCGTCGCGTGCAACGGCTGCCCGCATTGGCACGCCGAACGGGGTTGCCGCGCAGCGCGTCGTGACATCCGGATAAACGCGCGCGGTGATTATCGCCGGATTATTTGATCGAAATCATGGTATCGGCCGAATTGAATATTTTATACGCGACAGGGGTAAGGTTTTCGGCCGAATTGCCGACAGTAAAGTTGAAGACCGTCGTAAAGCGATAAACCGTTTTTCGGCTACTGAGCGTGATTTCAGCGCGGCGCGGACGACAGATCCGCCTTTCGGAGCCTTGCATGCGCAACAACCAGCCTGTTACCCAACAAGAATTCGATTTTCCCGACGACGTTACGCTGATGTCGACGACCGATGCCGACAGCATCATCACGTACGCGAACACGACATTCGCGCAGGTGAGCGGCTTCTCGAACGAGGCGCTCGTCGGCCAGCCGCACAACGTGGTGCGCCACCCGGACATGCCGCGCGAGGCGTTCGCCGACATGTGGGCGACGCTCCGGCGCGGCGAGCCGTGGACCGCGCTCGTGAAGAACCGCCGCAAGAACGGCGATCACTACTGGGTGCGCGCGAACGCGATTCCGGTGATGCGCAACGGCGAGCCGCAAGGCTACCTGTCGGTGCGCACGAAGGCGCCGCACGACGAAACCGAGGCTGCCGACGCGCTGTATCGCGCGTTTCGCGAAGGCAAGGCGGGTCAGCGCCGGTTCCACAAGGGGCTGGTCATCCGCACCGGGCTGCTGCGCATTGCGTCGCTGTCGCAGACGATGTCGGTGCGCGCGCGCGTTCATGCGGCGCTGTGCGTGCTGGCGCCGGCTGTCATCGGCGCAGGCTGGGCATGCGGGCTGGCCGGCGGCGGGCTCGCGGCGTTTGCCGGCGTGACGGTCGGCGTGGCGGCGGTGGCCGGCCTGTGGCTCGACGCGCAGATCGTGCGGCCGCTGAAGCGGCTGCACGACCAGGCGCTGAACGTCGCGACCGGTGAAAGCCGGCGCGGAGTGCGGATGAACCGCGTCGACGAGATCGGGATGACGCTGCGCACGATCAACCAGCTCGCGCTGATGTTCCGCTGGCTGGTCGACGACGTCAGCGAGCAGGTGCACAACGTGCAGCGCGCGAGCAACGAGATTGCGCAGGGCAACAACGACCTGAGCGCGCGTACCGAGCAGGCCGCGTCGAGCGTGCAGGAGACGGCCGCGTCGATGGCCGAGATGACGGCGACCGTCGACAGCAACGCGGAAACCGCGCTGCAGGCAAACCGGCTCGCGGTGTCGGCGAGCGACGCAGCGGGGCGCGGCGGGCAGGCGGTAAGCGAGGTCGTTGCGACGATGAGCGACATCACCGACAGCTCGCGCAAGATTGCCGACATCATCGGCGTGATCGACGGCATCGCGTTCCAGACCAACATCCTCGCGCTGAATGCGGCGGTTGAGGCCGCGCGTGCGGGCGAACAGGGGCGCGGCTTCGCGGTGGTTGCGGGCGAAGTGCGGGCGCTCGCGCAGCGCAGCGCGAACGCGGCGAAGGAAATCAAGACGTTGATCGGCGCGAGCGTCGCACGGGTCGAATCGGGCGCGCGGATTGTCGACGGCGCGGGCAAGACGATGGAGGACATCGTCACGCAAGTGAAGCGCGTGTCGGACCTGATCGCGGAGATCAGCTCGTCGACGGCCGAGCAGAGCACGGGTGTCGCGCAGGTCGATCAGGCGGTCGTGCATCTGGACAACATCACGCAGCAGAACGCGGCGCTCGTCGAGCAGAGCACGGCGGCGTCGGAAAGCCTGAAGCAGCAGGCGACGCGGCTGGTCGATGCGGTGAACGTGTTCCGCTGATCGCGGGGAGGCGACGCGGGCGCGGCGGACAGGGGCACCGGCCCGCGCATCATGCCGGCGACGGTCAGATCAGCGCCGGCTGCAGCGGCGCACGATGCTCGCGAACCTTGACGATGCGGTATTCGTTGCGGAGCCCTTCGTCAGTGACGATCTGTGTCTGACGAAGATCGACGACCAGCACGTCACCTTTTCCGAAGCGCTCGCCGGCGTCGACTTTCGCGAGAAACTGTTCGTCCTCCAGTGCGGCGAAGAACGCTGATGTGCCGTCGTGCACGCGCCACTTGTTGCCGTCCTTGAACACGACGGATTCGAGCAGCAGCACCTTGCGTGCGACCGTATCGGTGACCACTTCGCCGGGATCGTCGCCGCTTGCGAACGCATCGAGTTCGTCGTTCTCGATCGTGAGTTCGACCGTGTCGCCGCGAGCGATGCGGAAGCTGGCGATGCCGTCGCGTTCGAGCGGCGACAGCGCTTTCTGCAGGCTGACGCGGACCGTCCGGTTCAGGTAGAGCCGATAGGTGACTTCGTCGACAGTGAAGGATTCCTGTTCCGAGATCCAGACCCGGGTTTGTTCCCCTTCCTGCTCGATGCGATGCGGTTTGCGTCCGCGCAGCGTGCGGATCAGGCCGATCAGGCCGCCGCCTCCGACGATGCCGAGTGCCCCGAGGATCGCCATTGCGTTGCTGAACGCGCCGGCGTTCGGCCCCGCGAACAGGTCGCGGATCTGGCTCGCGAGCGACTGGACGAAGATCAGCTCCGAGTGGAACGAGCCGGCCTTGAAGCTGCCCCGGACCTCGAGACGCACCTCGGCGTTTTCGCCGTTGAGCTCCTTGTTGGTGGACGTGAACAGGTCGGCGATCGCGATGAGCGCCGGGGCCAGGTCGCGCACGTCCATCCGGTGCTCGGCGAGTGCCGGCCCGTCGTAGATGATGGTGAACGGCTGGTGATTGCTCGTGCCGCGCGAGTTTCCCGCAGGCGGGATCGTTCGACGATTGGACGTACTCAAGATCATGCGCAGGCTCCTTGCTGCGCAGGCGCGATGGCGCGCCGCGGGCGCCGGCGGGCGCCGGGGCGAATGCGAGGAAGCGGTGCGGGGACGCTGCGCGCGGGTTGTGCGCAGGCCAGGCCGTCGGGTGAAGTGTTCATGCGTGTGCAAACCGGATCGAGGCGGAACGCTCAATCTAGCGGCTTGCCGCGGAACGAGAAATGAGACTTGAACGAAATTCGCGAACGTTGTGACGTTCGGCCGAGGCGGCGCCGAAATCGCGCATGTGGAGCACGAAGACATCGAGAGTAGCGCCGCAAGGCGACGCGGGCGCGGCGGAGAGGGGCACCGGCCCGCGTCGGACCGCCCGGTTCCGGCCGGGCGGTCAGGGCCTGTCACGCAAGCGGCAGGCCCTGAACCGTCACACGGCGAGGCAGAGGTACTTGATCACGACGTAGTCGTCGATGCCGTAGTGCGAGCCTTCGCGGCCGAGGCCCGACTGCTTGACGCCGCCGAACGGCGCGACTTCGTTCGAGATCAGGCCCGTGTTCACCCCGACCATCCCGTATTCGAGCGCTTCGGCAACCTTCCACACGCGGCCGATGTCGCGGCTGAAGAAATACGCGGCCAGACCGAACTCGGTGTCGTTCGCGAGGCGGATCACCTCGTCGTCGCTGCCGAACTTGAACAGCGGCGCGAGCGGCCCGAACGTTTCCTCCTTCGCGACCTTCATCGCCGGCGTGACACCCGTCAGCACGGTCGGCTCGAAGAAGCCGTGGCCGAGCGCGTGGCGCTTGCCGCCCGTCACGACGGTCGCACCCTTCGCGAGCGCGTCCTCGATGTGCGCCTCGACCTTCAGCACGGCCGCTTCGTTGATCAGCGGGCCTTGCGTCACGCCCGGCTCCGTGCCGCGACCGACCTTCAACTGGCCGACTGCCGCCGCGAGCTTCTGCGCGAACTGGTCGTACACGGCTTCATGCACGTAGAAGCGGTTCGTGCACACGCAGGTCTGGCCGCTGTTGCGGTACTTCGACGCGATCGCGCCCTGCACGGCCGCATCGAGATCGGCGTCGTCGAACACGATGAACGGCGCGTTGCCGCCGAGTTCCAGCGACACCTTCTTGACCGTCGCCGCGCATTGCGCCATCAGCAGGCGGCCGACCGGCGTCGAGCCGGTGAACGACAGCTTGCGCACGATCGGGTTCGACGTCAGCTCGCCGCCGATCGCCTTCGGGTCGCCCGTGACGACGCTGAACACGCCGGCCGGCACGCCTGCGCGCTCAGCCAGCACGGCCATCGCGAGCGCGGAGAACGGCGTTGCCTCGGCCGGCTTCACGACGATCGGGCAGCCTGCGGCGAGCGCCGGGCCGACCTTGCGCGTGATCATCGCCGCCGGGAAGTTCCACGGCGTGATCGCCGCGCACACGCCGATCGCTTCCTTCGTCACGACGATGCGCTTGTCGCTCGCCGGCGTCGGGATCGTGTCGCCGTACACGCGCTTGCCTTCTTCCGCGAACCATTCGAGGAACGATGCCGCGTAGCCGATTTCGCCCTTCGCCTCGGCCAGCGACTTGCCCTGCTCGGTCGTCAGGATCAGCGCGAGGTCGTCGGCGTTTTCCATCATCAGGTCGTGCCACTTGCGCAGGATGACCGCGCGTTCCTTCGCGGTCTTCTTGCGCCACGCCGGCCATGCGGCGTTCGCGGCGTCGATCGCCTGACGCGTCTCGGCCGTGCCCATCGCCGGCACGGTGCCGAGCAGGCCGCCCGTCGCCGGGTTGCGGACTTCGAACGTCTCGCCGTTCGATGCGCGTTGCCATTCGCCGTTGACGTACGCCTGCTGGCGGAACAGCGACGGATCTTTCAGTGCCAGGGTTTCCTGAACAGTGCTCATTTGAGTAGTCTGCTTTGAAGATGAAGGAGACGAAACGGCCGCCGCCGTCCTGACGACGGCGGCGGCGCATTCAGTGGACGGGAACTCAGGCCGGCACGCCGACCGTTTCCTTCAGCACTTCCTCGAGGATCACGAGCGCTTCGTCGAACACGGCTTGCGTGATCGTCAGCGGGAACAGGAAACGCACGACGTTCGAGTACACGCCGCACACGAGCAGCAGCAGGCCGCGCTCGAGCGCACGCGTCTGCACGCGCTTCGTGAATTCCGCATCCGGCTCGCCCGAACCCGGTTTCAGGAACTCGATCGCGATCATCGCGCCCGGGCCGCGCACGTCGGCGATCTGCGGCACGTCGGCCTGCAGCGCGCTCAGCTTCGCCTTCAGCACGTCGCCGAGTTGCGTGGCGCGCTCGCACAGCTTCTCTTCGTCGATGATCTCGAGCACCGCGTGCGCCGACGCAACCGCCAGCGGGTTGCCCGCGTACGTGCCGCCGAGGCCGCCGGGCGCTGCCGCGTCCATCACGTCCGCACGGCCGACGACGCCCGACAGCGGCATGCCGCCCGCGAGGCTCTTCGCCATCGTGATCAGGTCGGCCAGCACGTCGTAGTGCTGCATCGCGAACAGCTTGCCGGTACGCGCGAAGCCGGTCTGGACTTCGTCGGCGATCAGCAGGATGCCATGTTCGTTACAGATCTTGCGCAGCGCGCGCACGAATTCCGCCGGCGCCGGGTTGAAGCCGCCTTCGCCCTGGACCGGTTCGAAGATGATCGCGGCGACGCGCTTCGGATCGATGTCGGCCTTGAACAGCATCTCGATCGCCTTGATCGAGTCGGCGGTCGTCACGCCGTGCAGCGCGTTCGGGTACGGCGCGTGGAACACGTCGCCCGGGAACGGGCCGAAGTTCAGCTTGTACGGGGCGACCTTGCCGGTCAGCGCCATGCCCATCATCGTGCGGCCGTGGAAGCCGCCCGAGAACGCGATGACGCCCGGCCGGCCGGTCGCTGCGCGCGCGATCTTGATCGCGTTCTCGACGGCTTCGGCGCCGGTCGTGAAGAACGCGGTCTTCTTCGGGAAATCGCCCGGCGCACGTGCGTTGATCTTCTCGGCCAGCTCGACGTACGACGCGTACGGGACGATCTGGTAAGCGGTGTGCGTGAAGTTGTTCAGTTGATCCGCGATCGCCTTGACGATCTTCGGGTGGCGGTGGCCCGTGTTCAGCACCGCGATGCCGGCGGCGAAATCGATGAAGCGGCGGCCTTCGACATCCCACAGTTCCGCGTTCTCGGCGCGGGCTGCGTAGAAATCGCACATCACACCGACGCCGCGCGGGGTGGCGGCGTTCTTGCGGGCTTGCAGGTCGGCATTCTTCACGGTCATCTCCTTGATGTTCTTTCCGGTGGGTAGAAAATCGGGTGCGTTGGCAGCCCATGGAGGCGACTATAATCACATTTGGCTCTGGCAATCAGAGCCATTTTAATAAATATTCAGGAGCCAATCATGCGCGCGACCGTGTTGTCGGACTGGCTGGCGCAGCGCCTCGTGCGCGGCGGCGAACAGCCGATCTACCGGCAGCTTCACCGGCTGCTGCAACAGGCGATCCTGTCGCGCGAACTGCCGGCCGGCACGCGCGTGCCGTCGTCGCGGCTGCTGGCTGCCGAACTCGGGATCGCGCGCAACACGGTCACCCAGGTTTACGAACAGCTTGCGCTCGAAGGTTACGTGAACTCGGCGACGGGCCGCGGCACGTTCGTCGCCGACAGCGCGCCGGACGAGATCGTCGGTGCGCCGCCCGACGCGGCGGCCGGCCCGGCCGTCGTGCTGGCGTCCGCGCGGCGGCTGTCCGCGCGCGGCACGCGGCTCGTCGACGGGGCCGGCGTGTCGAAGCGTCAGGGCGGCGCGTTCATGCCGGGCGTGCCCGATGTGTCGCGATTTCCGGCGCGCGCGTGGACGCGGCTGCACAACAAGTACTGGCGGCGCCTGCGCCCCGACCTGCTGACCTATGCGCCGGGCGGCGGGCTCGCGCTGCTGCGCGAGGCACTGGCCGACTACCTGCGCACGTCGCGCTCGGTGCGCTGCACGCCCGAGCAGATCGTGATCACGACCGGTATCCACCAGTCGATCGACCTCGCGGTGCGGCTCCTGACCGATCCGGGCGACGCGATCTGGACCGAGGATCCGTGCTACTGGGGCGTGCGCAGCGTGCTGAACGTGTCGGGGCTGACCACGCGGCCGATTCCGGTCGACGAAGAAGGCATCGCGCCGTCGGCCGCCGATCTCGCCGAACCGCCGAAGCTGATGCTCGTCACGCCGTCGCACCAGTATCCGCTCGGGATGGTGATGAGCCTCGCGCGTCGGCGGATGCTGCTCGAATACGCGCGCCAGCACGGCTGCTGGATCATCGAGGACGACTACGACAGCGAATTCCGCTACGGCAGCCGGCCGCTCGCGTCGCTGCAGGGTCTCGATACGGCCGGGCAGGTGATCTACGTCGGCAGTTTCGGCAAGACACTGTTCCCCGGGCTGCGGGTCGGCTACCTGGTCGCGCCGGAACCGCTCGCGGAAAGCTTCGCGACCGCGAGCGCCGAGCTGTATCGCGAAGGGCAGTTGCTGCAGCAGGCCGTGCTCGCCGAATTCATCGCGGAAGGGCACTTCGTGTCGCATATCCGCAAGATGCGCACGCTGTACGGGCAACGCCGCGAGGTGCTGCTCGATGCGGTCGCGCGCCGCTACGGCGATACGCTGCAGGCGCTCGGCAGCGACGCGGGGCTGCATCTCGTCACGCAATTGCCGGAAGGCGTCGACGATCGCACGGTCGCGCAGGCTGCGCTCGAACGCAATATCGTCGTGCGGCCGCTGTCCGGCTATTACGCGGATCGCGAGCGCGCGGCGCCGGGGTTGCTGCTCGGCTATGCGTGCGTGCCGGAGGACGAGATCGCGCCGGCGTTCGCGACGCTTGCCGAGGCGATCGACGAGCGGGCGTTCGGCGGTGCGATCGAGGTGGCTTGAGCAGCGTACCTGGTTGCAGCATCACGTCGAGATTCCCGCCGTCGAGGTGGGAGGGAACGATTCTCTCCGCAGCGCGGAGAGCATTCGCGTTTTGCCGTGCCGCCGAACCTCAATACCCGATCCACACCGCGAACGTCAGCACGACGCACGACAGCGCGAGCAGCGTCAGGAACAGCGGCAGTACGAAGCGGATCCACGCGCCGAAGTCGACGCGCGCGGTCGCGAGATAAGCGAGCAGCATGCCGGACGTCGGCGTGACGAGGTTCGTCAGCCCGCCGCCGAGCACGAACGCGAGCACCGACGTCTGGCCGCTCACGCCCGAGAGCTGCGCGATCGGCCCGATGATCGGCATGCTGACCGCGGCCTTGCCCGACACCGACGGAATGAACACGTCGAGCACCATCTGCACGCCCATCAATCCGTTCGCGACCCACACCGGCGACTGGCCGTCAGCGAGCCGCGTGAAGAAATGGATCAGCGTGTCGAGCACGAGGCTGTTCTGCAGCAGCAGCTCGACCGATGCGGCGAGCCCCATCAGCAGCGCCGCGAGCATCATGTTCTTCATCCCGTCGACGAACGCGTCGGCCGCGCTGCGGGAATCGAGCCGGCCGATGACGGCAGTCGCGATGCTGACCGCCGCATAGAACGCCGCCAGTTCGACGTTGCCCCATTTCAGTTCGCGCGTACCGTAGATCAGCATCGCGACCGCCGCGGCGAACACGAGCAGCGTCGCCTTGTGGCGCAGCGACAGCTTCGCGGCCGCGTGTGCGGCGTTGCCCGACGCGGTTTGCCCGGCCCGGTAGCCGGTGTTGCGCACGTAGCGCAGCAGGTACAGGATGCCGATCGTCAGGAATACGACGAATACGGCCGCGCGCAGTGCGACGCCGCTGAACAGCGGCACGCCGACGAGCGGCTGCGCGACGGCGAGCGCGAGCGGGTTCGTGACCGACGCGATATAGCCGATCTTCGCGGCGAGCGCGACGAGTGCGACCGCGAACAGGTCGGACAGCCCGAGGCGCCGCGCGATCACGACGACCATCGGAATGATCACGAGGTATTCGGAGATGAAGCCGAGCAGCGTGCTGCCGAGCCCGATCAGGATCATCAGCATCGGCGTCAGCAGGTACGCGTTGTTGCCGGTGAGCTGCAGCAGCCGGTCGATGCCGGCATCGACGACGCCCGTGCGGCGCATCACGCCGAACATCCCGCCGACGAACATCACCATCACGATCAGCGGCGCGTTTTTCAGCAAGCCTTCCGGCACCGCGACGAACGCGGACACGAGGCTTGCCGGCAGCGCGTGCGCGGGCGTGCTGTGGCTGACGGCCGGCGCGACGAGCGTTGCTAGCGCGGTCGTCTTCGGCACCACGTGATAGGTGCCCGGCACGACGAGCCGGCCGTTGCGCTCGAAGTGGCCTGAGTCGACGCTCCACGTGAGCGCGATCGCGGCGGCCAGCACCCACAGCATCATCACGACCGGGTGCAGCATCTTGCCGTGCGGATGCGGCGCGTGGCCGGCGGGCGCAACCGGATCGTCGGCGGCGAGGGCGGCAGCGTCGGCGCCATGCGCGCCGGCCGGGTTCGGGGAAGAGGCGGACATCGGATCCTCGTCGGTTCGTCGGTGAAGGGAGCGGGCCGTCAGGCCGGTTGCAGCGCGGCGCGCGCCGGGACGTAGCCGAGTTCGGCGGAAATCGCGTGGCTGCACGCCTGCAGGCGTTCGAGATAGTCGGGGATGTCCGCGTGGCTTACGCGCACCTCGGGCCCTGTCACGCTGACCGACGCGACCGTCGCGCCCGTCAGGTCGCGCACCGGTACCGCGATCCCGACCGCGCCGGGCGTCACCTCGCCGCTGCTCACCGCGTAGCCCTTGCGCGCGACCGCGTCGAGTTCGCCGGCGAGCTTCGGCAGGTCGTCGGCCTGTCCGTTCCTGCGCAGTTGCGCGAGATATTCGTCGCGCACCGCGTCGGGCGCGAACGCGAGCAGCACCTTGCCCGATGCGCCGAAATTGATCGGCCGGCGGTTGCCGACCGAGCCGACGGTGCGCACCGCGTGCGTCGTTTCGCAACGCGCGACGCACACCGATTCGAGCCCTTCGCGCACGCGCAGCACGATGGTCTCGTTGATCGCCTGGTTGAGCGCGAGCATGTGCCGGTGCGCGGCGCGCACGAGCGCGTTCTGCTGCGACGCGGCCACGCCGATCACGAACGCCTGCGGGCCGAGCGCATAGGTGGACGTGCGCGGGTCCTGCACGACGAAGCGGTGCAGTTCGAGCGTGCACAGCATCCGGTACGTGCGCGACTTGTTGATGCCGAGTTGCGACGCCAACTCGGTCACGCCGAGGTTCGGATGCTCGGCCACGTAGGTCAGCAGTTGCAGCGCGCTGTCGACGGCGTCGACGATATAGGTCGTCATGCGGCACCTCCCGGCGATGCGACGCGCGTACGCACGTAATCGGCGAGCGCGTCGAGGTATGCGTCGACCGAGCGCTTCAATGCGGCGAAGCCCGCGTGTTTCGCGAACGCGGCTTCGTCCATGTACAGCGCGCGGTTGAATTCGATCTGGATGCTGTGGCGCTGCCGCGCCGGATCGGCGAGCGCGGTCAGCAGGTCGCCGCCCTGGTACGGATCGTTGATCTGCACGCGATAACCGGCGCCGGCGAACCACTGCGCGGTCCACGCGGTGAAGGCCGGGTCGGCGGTCGTGCCGCGCCGGTCGCTGACGACGACGTCCGGGCGCAACGCGCCCGCGTCGACGTTCATCGCGTTGCCGCGCGACTTCATCGAATGGCAGTCGATGTGCCACAGCGCGCCGTGCGCGGCATGCAGCGGCTCGGCGATGCCGGCGAGTGCGCGGCGGTACGGCAGGTAGTACGCGTCGATCCGGTGGCGCACTTCGGCGAGCGACAGCTTGCGGTCGTACAGCGGCACGCCGGGCAGCGCGTCGCGCCGGATCAGCCCCATCCCGCGCTGCGTATACGGCTGCGGTGAAAGCGGCTCGGGCCACGGCTCGGCGAGCAGCGTCGCGTCGATGTCGGTTTCCGCGCGGTTCGGATCGATGTAGGCACGCGGGAACGTCGCGCCGAGCAGCGTGCCGCCGTGCGCGGGGGCGCTGGCCCACAGTTCGTCGATGTATGCGTCCCACGTCGTGCGGATCGCGTCGTCCGGCGAAACGGGGGAGAAGTCGGGCGGATACGCGATGCCGCTGTGCGGCGAATCGACGACGATCGGCAGCGCGGGCGCCGTCGGCTGCGCGACGAAATACGCGGGCGATTCGCCGGCGGTCGCGTTGTTGCAATTAAACGTCAGCATGGGGATCAGGTTCTTTACCTAGTTTCTCGAAGCGTCTCGTCTGTTTGTTTTAAACATTAAAACAGCGTATCAATATTTCACAACGGCAGAAAATCGCGGTCAAGGGCTTTTTTCGGTGCCGGGATTACGCGCGGAGATTGGCCTGTCTCGCCCGCCGTTATTGGGTTTGTTTCATTCCTCGAAACGCCTGGTGAGCCGGGGCGTTTTGACTCTCGCGAGCGATTTTTGGCATGGCTTGACGCTTTAAATCGCCGAATTCGACAATGAATAAGACGATGTTTTATTCAATAAAACACGTTGTGGGGCGAAATAAATCGCTTCCCATATTCAATCGACAAAAGGGGTCGGAGATGAAACGGAAAGAGATGGCGGTCGCGCTGGCAGGCGTCGCAATCGCGGCGGGTGCGACGCACGCGCATGCGCAGTCGAGCGTGACGCTGTATGGCGTGGTCGATTCGGGGATCACGTACACGAACAACCAGAACGGGCATGCCGCGTGGCAGGCGACGGGCGGCAACGAACAGGGCACGCGCTGGGGGCTGCTCGGCAAGGAGAATCTCGGCGGCGGCACGCGCGCGGTGTTCCGGCTCGAGAACGGCTTCAACATCGAGACCGGCGCCGCGAGCCAGGGCGGCCGGCTGTTCGGGCGCCGCGCGTACGTGGGGCTGGAAAACGACCGCTGGGGCACGCTGACGATGGGCCGCCAGTACAACGCGGCGCAGGAAGTGCTGGAGCCGCTGCAGATCGGCGCGACCACCGCGCTCACGCAGTACGCGCTGCATCCGTTCGATACCGACGACCTGAACAACACGTTCCGCACCAACAACTCGGTGCAGTACCAGACGCCCACGTGGTACGGCCTGCGCGCGGTCGGCCTGTACGGCTTCTCGAATTCGACGTCGTTCGCGGAAAACCGCGTGTGGAGCGTCGGCGCGAGCTACGAGAACGGGCCGCTGCAACTCGGCGCGGCGTATGTGCGTGTCGACCATCCGGCAGTCGACACGACCGGCGCGGCGGCGTCCGACAATTACTACACGTTCATCAAGGGCGTGACGCGCCAGCAGATCTGGGGCGCGGGCGGCGCGTATGCATGGGGCGCCGCGACGTTCGGGGTGCTGTACACGAGCTCGCTGTTCAACCTGCAGACCGGTGGCGCGATGCGCTTCAACAACTACGAGGGCAGCGTGCGCTACCTGATGACGCCCGCGCTGCAGTTCGCGCTCGGCGAAACCTATACGCAGGTGCTCGCGTCGCAGGGGCCGAAGCCGAGTTCGCACTACCTGCAGACGAGCGTCGGCGCGCAGTATTTCCTGTCGAAGCGCACCGATATCTACGTGAATGCGTTCTACCAGCGCGCGTCGTCGAACACGGTGGCCGCGATCGAAGGGATCTCGAATCCGTCGAGCACGCGTACGCAGATCGTCGCGGTGACGGGCATCCGCCACAAGTTCTGACGCGGCAGGCCGCGGGCGCGCGTTCCTTCCGCTTAAAGCCGGATCAGCGCCGCGCCCGCGACCACCAGTGCGCACGCGGCGAGCCGCTGCGCGCCGGGCCGCTCGCGCATCACGAACCAGCCGATCGCGACTGCGAAGATCGAACTTGTTTCGCGCAGCGCCGACACCGTCGCGACCGGCAGGTGCCGGTACGCGAGGATCACGATCCCGTATGCGGCGAGCGAGATCGTGCCGGCGATCGCGCCCTGCGTGAGCGCGATGCGCGAGCCGAGCACCGCGCGCGGGCCGCCGCGCACCGCGCAGACGAGCACGAGCTGCGGCACGCTCCACAGCAGGTATACCCACGCGATGTAGCCGAGCGCGCTACCGGACACGCGCGAGCCGATCCCGTCGCAGATCGAATACGCGGCGATGAACACGCCCGTGAGCAGCGCATACGGCACGCCTTCCCCCGAAAACCTGAAGCCGCGGCGCAGCGCGAGCGACATGATGCCGAACGACACGAGCGCGATGCCCGCGAAGCCGAACGGCGTCGGCTGCTCGTGCAGCACCGCGAGCGCGAGCACCGACACGAGCAGCGGCGACATCCCGCGCGCGATCGGGTAGATTTGCCCGAACTCGCCGCTGCGATATGCGCGCGCGAGCGTGAAGCAGTACGCGACCTCGAGCGCGGCCGATGCGGCGACGTACGGCCAGGCGGCGGGCGCCGGCGCGGGCAGCAGCACGGCGCCGGCGACGCCGAACGCGAGATACGGCAGCGACATCGTGCCGAGCTGGACGAGCCGGTCCTCGCTGACGTGCAGGAACGCGTTCCAGATGGCGTGCAGCAGCGCGGAGCACAGCACGAGGCCGATGAACAGGTGATCCATGAATGAGGGTGCGGACGAGGACGGGCGCCGACGATTATGTGGGTATCGGGCGCGCTCGCGCGGAATTGTCGATAATGGAACGTTGTTATTCACCGGATGCCGACCATGACCGAAGCCACCCAAGCCCAGCCTGCCGTTCCGCGCCTCACGAGCCTGTCGCACGGGGGCGGCTGCGGCTGCAAGATCGCGCCGGGCGTGCTGTCCGAGCTGCTGAAGCGCGCGACGCCGCCCGCGCTGTTCCCGGACCTGCTGGTCGGCACCGAGACGTCCGACGACGCGGCCGTGTACCGGCTGAACGACGAGCAGGCGATCGTCGCGACCACCGACTTCTTCATGCCAATCGTCGACGATCCGTTCGACTTCGGCCGCATCGCGGCGACCAACGCGCTGTCCGACGTCTATGCGATGGGCGGCAAGCCGATCCTCGCGCTCGCGCTGGTCGGGATGCCGATCAACGTGCTGCCGCACGAGACGATCGCGGCCGTGCTGCGCGGCGGCGAATCGGTGTGCGCGGAGGCCGGCATTCCGGTCGCGGGCGGCCATTCGATCGACTCGGTCGAACCGATCTACGGGCTCGCGGCGATCGGCGTCGTGCATCCGTCGCGCGTGAAGCGCAACGCGGCCGCGCGCGCGGGCGACGTACTCGTGCTCGGCAAGCCGCTCGGCGTCGGCGTGCTGTCGGCCGCGCTGAAGAAGAACCAGCTCGACGCCGCGGGCTATGCGCAGATGGTCGCGACGACCACCAAGCTGAACCGGCCGGGCGCCGAGCTTGCCGCGCTGCCGGGCGTGCACGCGCTGACCGACGTCACGGGCTTCGGGCTGCTCGGCCATACGCTCGAACTGGCGCGCGGCGCGCATCTCACCGCGCGCGTGCATTACGCATCGCTGCCATGGCTCGCGGGTGTCGAGGCGTTCGTCGCCGACGGCGTGTTCACCGGCGCATCGGGCCGCAACTGGGCCGCGTACGGCACGGACGTGCGGCTCGCCGACGGCCTGCCGCCCGTTGCACAGGCGCTGCTGACCGATCCGCAGACGTCGGGCGGCCTGCTCGTCGCGTGCGCGCCGGAAGCGGTCGACGAAGTCCTTGCGTGCTTCCGTGCCGACGGCTTCGACCGCGCCGCGGTGATCGGCGAGATGGTGGACGGGCCTGCGCGCGTCGACGTCGCCTGACGCGGATTTTCCACGCCGGATCGTTGTGCGGTCGCTAGAATCGATGCCTTCCATCGAACGCATCGACGACCGATGAACGACTTCCTGTTCGGGCTGATGATCGCGCTGTCGGTCGGGCCCGTCGCGCTGATGATCGCGAACTACGGCATGCGTGCCGGCACCGCCACCGGCGTGCGCGCGGCGGTGGGCGTGGCCGCTGCCGACGGCTGTTATGCGGTCGTCGCGTTCACGATCGGCGCGATGCTCGCGAGCACGCTCGCGTCGCACCTGTCGCTGTTCCGTACCATCGGCGCGCTCGTGTTGCTCGCGATGGGCATACGGATGCTGTGGCTGGCGTTGACGGATCGGCGCCGCACACTCGATGGCGATGCGCCGCCGCCGGGCAATCGCCCGTTCACGTCGATGTTCTTCGTCACGCTCGCGAATCCGCTCACCATCCTGCTGTTCTATGGCTATGCGACGGCTGCCGCCGGTGCGCATCGGCACTGGCTGTTCGGCGCCGCGTGCGTGTTTGCCGGCAGCCTCGCGGGGCAGCTCGTGTTCGCGTTCGGCGGCAGTGCGATCGGGCACGTCGTGAAATCGCCGGGGTGGCTCGCGGCGAGCCACGTGGTCGCCGCGCTGGTCGTGCTCGGCTACGGCGTCGCGGGGCTGGTGCGCGTGTAGCGGCTCGGGAGCCGGCCGAAGTCGACGTCGACGGGTGCGATGCGCAGCGGCATGTCGGCGGGCATTCGTTCCTGCCAACCGGATAGCATTCCTGATGGTTGTGGTGCACGGCGACGGTGCGAAACCGACGACGCGTGTCGCATTGCGCAACACGCGCACCGTCGCACGAAACACCGGCCACCGTTTCGTAGTCGGGTTCCGCAATGCGCAGGCCCGTTCTATACTCCCTCGCGCAGTCTCCGAGAGCCGTTCTCACCCAACATCACCGAAACAAGGAACGCCGATGCTGACTCGCTCCATTCTTTCCGCCGCCGCATTCTCGCTCGCGGCCTGTGCGACCGCGCCGTCGATCGCGCAGGACAACCAGGGCAACAACGCGGGCAACACTGCATTTGCCGAGACCGGTGCACAGGGCCGCCCGGTCAAGGTCATGATCATCACGATGTTCGGTCCGGAGGGCCAGGCGTGGCTCGACCGGATCGGCCCGTGGCGCGACATCGCCATGCCGGGCCTGTCGCCCGACTATCCGGCCGTTCACTGCAACAAGCAGGACGTGTGCGTGGTGACGACCGGCATGGGCTATGCGAACGCGTCGGCGACGATCATGGCGCTCACGTTCTCGCAGCGCTTCGATCTGCGCCGCACGTATTTCCTGGTCTCGGGCATCGCGGGCGTCGACCCCGCTCAAGGCACGGTCGGTTCGGCCGCGTGGTCGAAATATCTCGTCGATTTCAGCCTGCAGTGGGAGCTCGATGCGCGCGAGATTCCGGCCGGCTGGAATACCGGTTATCTCGGCATCAACACGAAGAGCCCGAACGACAAGCCGCCGCTCGACTACCGCACCGAAGTGTTCCAGCTCAATCCGCAGTTGACCGACGCCGCGTACGCGCTGTCGCGCAACGTCGTGCTCGCCGACAGTGCGCAGGCGCAGGCCGCGCGCGCGAAGTTCACGTATGCGCCGGCGAACCGGCCGCCGACGGTGATCCAGTGCGACACGTCATCGGGCAACACGTGGTTCTCGGGCACGCTGATCGGCGAGCGCGCGCGCCAGTGGACGAAAATCCTGACGGACGGCAAGGGCACCTACTGCATGACCGCGCAGGAAGACAACGCGACGTACGAAGCGCTCAAGCGCGCGGCGAGCGTGAAGCGGGTCGACCTGTCGCGCGTCGCGGTGCTGCGCACGGGGTCCGATTTCGACCGGCCGTATGCAGGGCAGACGAGCGCCGACAACCTGCTGAACTATGCGGACCAGGGCGGCTTCGCCCCGGCGACCGAAAACCTGTACCGCGCGGGCAATCCGCTCGTGCAGGACATCGTGACGCACTGGGGCGAATGGCGCGACGGCGTGCCGCGCAGGTGAGTGGGTGTAGCGACGCGCTGGAGTCACTCGATCATTCACGCGTAGCCGAACTCCGGGCGAGTCAATATCGCCTGGAGCGACCGGATTGGGGCTCGCGGGACCGGCTGCCGAGGATCACGGCCCGGGTTGCGCGAGCTTGAGTTCGATGCGCGTATATTCGGGCCCCAATAACTGCATGGTCGCAGTCTCACCGTGCTCGTCCGTCATGCCGATGTATTGCGTTGCACTGGTGCTGATCCGGTAGCAGGTGTGCATCAACGGCTTCTGGTCTTGAGTTCGTAAAAGCAAGGTCTGGTTGCGTGTGCGTGCGGTCCAGCGTTCCGTTGTCACAAAACGCGCCGATGTGGGCTCCCTGCTGTCGCCGCACGAAAAGCGGGTCGAGTCGGGCCGGGGCCCTGGCGTCTCGGGTGTCAGTGCATAACTGGCGACACCGGGCGTACCTGCCGAGTTGCAGAGACTCTGACACCCTGCAGGCGGGCATTTCGGAACGAACTGGACCCAAAGCTGCTTCCTGTCATCGGGATCGAGCTTGCCGTTCCTGCGCGACACGATTCGCTCGCCGACGTAGATGTCATCGGGGGACATACCGAGTTGCACGAGAAACGATTTCATCTGCGCACCGCGTTGCCGCGCGAGTCGATTGGGGCGGTTTTCCCAATCATAGGCCGTCGCGTCGATCGAGGCCGCCGCCCCTTCGCGCGTCCATTCCTTGGCGGTCAGGTAGTGTCTGACGACGGCGAGTCTGTCGCTGTTGGCGATCTCGGTCGAATTGAGCGGCAGTTCCATGCTGTCGGTCAACAGGATCTTGCATGCATTGGCCTGTATCGGGAGTGACAGGAGGGCACCGAATATGACAGGGAGGGCATGTCGCATGAGTTGCTCCGATTCAACGCGCCAGAATGAACCAGGCGATGTTGTCTGCATTGCCGATCGCCATGCCCGGGTAGCGTTTCGCGAACTGGGCGCAGGCCCGGCGACCGTATGCCGCTGGATGGTCGCCCGCGTCGAAAGTGTCTGCAAAATGGGCGCATTCGTGAACGATGGTCAGTTGCTGCGAGGAGAGGTTTCCGGCTGATCGCTCGGGTAGCGAGCAAAACGGGAGATTGATGGCGATAGTATGAGTCGCGGTGTCGGGGCGACAGACATGCGCGACCTCGGCGTCGAGATGTTTCATGTTTGGCAGACATCCTGTTGCGCGGTCGGCATCGGAACCGATGCGGACGAAATTGCTTGGGCCGAGACTAGCCATCACCCTGGCAAGGGCGTCGAGCCCCGAAGTTAGTCTGCGCCTTGTATCGATATTTGCCGAGCCGAACCACTCGATGACTCGCGCTTCCGTGGCCGGATTCCATCGCATCAGTTCCCTGCGCCGTTGCAGTGTGATCTCGACTGCTTCGTCCCGCAATTCAAGTATCCGTTTCCTGAACGCTGAATCCGTCATGTTCGGACAGATTGGCGGTCCGTCGAGCGATACACGGGGCTGTGACGACGCTGTCATAGGCACTCTCCATATGGATATCATTTGGAGTACTGATGCTAAGTGCCTGAAGTAGACCGATGATGCACCAAATTGCAGTTGACGGAACGAATGAGTATTGGGAAGTGTGAATGGAAGGTAGGCAAGACCGCGGTTTCTTGCGGCGAACAGGTGTTCTTTCACTGGCTCAACCGGCGTGATGATCTGGATTGAGGCCGCTTGGACATGCGATATGCGGCCGATAGACCATCGAGTATGACCCGACAGACTAATCAGCCCGTGTCAATCGATGTGTCGAGCATTGATGCGTCTTGGTCGTTGGATTTACCGTGGATAACGTCACCAATTGTGTCGCTACAGTGGTTGCTGTGACTGCGGCACAAATACGCCGCAGTGGCCGACGCGCCGTCCCCGGCGACCGAAAACCTGTACCGCGCGGGCAATCCGCTCGTGCAGGACATCGTGACGCACTGGGGCGAATGGCGCGACGGCGTGCCGCGCAGGTAATGGCCGAACGATGATTCAGCCGGCGGTCAATGCGATCGCGGGGCCGAACGGAACGGCGTCCAGACCGGCGTGGTGTCGTCCCAGTGATCGAGCGGCGAAGGAAGTTGGTCGTTCATCATGTGCTCCTGCAACTAACTGACTCAGCGAGTCGTCGATGGGTGTTTCGCGACGCCGCGCACGGGGCGACCCGCTGCGCGGCGTTGCGCGTTTACCGGCCTCCGCCGGCGAGCTGGTTGCTTTCCGGCATCGAGCGATACGGGCCTTGCGCGAGTTCGAGCCCTTGCGGATACGAAGTCGCCTTGCGCAGGTACGCGAGCGTGCCGTCGCGGCGAGCCTGTTCGACTTCCGCGCTCACTTCGGCGCGCGTACGCGGCCCGTTGTGCTGCGAGTACCACGATGTGTTGCCGTAGTCGCCGGCGTGCGGCGTGCCCGAATCGGCGAAGGCCGGTGCGGACACGGCGAGTGCGAGGGCGAGAGCGGAGAAAAGGTGGCGGCGGTTCATGGCATGACTCCTGTCGATACGAGTTAGCGCTTCAGCGCTTACTCAGATCCCATGCTTTGCATCAGGTCGGAGTTGGCGCTTCAGCGCTCGCTCCAGTCCCATCAAGCGGGATCTGTTCGATGCGCAACGAGGTGCGCGACAGGGTTTACTCTAGGTATCTGTTCCGTCGCGATAAATGCGGCAGACGCGAATTGATTTGTCGTTGCAAAGGAACAATCGTCATCCGCACGGTCGGCAGGGTTATGCGGAAATCGCCGGTAGCCCCGTGCAGCGGGGCTCGCACGGGTGCGACGACGGCGCGCAACGACGCACGCGGACGATTGCCGCGCTCGGCACAAAGGTTTGCTGCGGATTCGGGAAAGATGACGGGCGCCGCGCGGGAAGGCAGCGCGAAGGCGGGACAGCGCGCGGGTCTCGCAGCCCGCGCGTGCTGGTTCAGACGATTACGCGACCCACTCGTTGATGACCGGCGTATCGAGCGCCGGCGCGCGTTCGGCTTCCTCGAACGTGCGCTTGCTGCACGTCGCGTCGAGGCTGCCCTTGCCGCTCAGCAGCGGGCAGCGGTCGAACACTTCGGCGACCCAGTCGACGAACACGCGCACCTTCGGCGACAGATGGCGGCTGTGCGGATACACGACCGAGATCGGCATCGGTAGCGGCTTGACGCCGGGCAGCACTTCCTTGAGCCGGCCTTCGCGCAGGTGCGGCAGCACCATGAACAGCGGCGGCTGGATCAGCCCGAAGCCTTCGAGCCCGCAGGTCACGTAAGCATCCGCGTCGTTCACCGACACGATGCTTTCCATCTTCATCTCGACTTCCTTGCCGTCGATCAGGAAGGTCCAGTCGATCGTGCGCCCGGTGCGGCTCGAGAAATAGTTGACGGCCTTGTGCTGGCTCAGGTCGTCGATCGTCTTCGGTTCGCCGAAGTGTTCGAGATACGAGGGCGCGGCCACTGTCACGCATTCGAACAGGCCGACCCGGCGCGCGACGAGCGACGAGTCCTGCAGCGCGCCGACGCGGATCACGCAGTCGACGCCTTCCTGCAGCAGGTCGACCGGCCGGTCGGACAGACCGAGCTGCAGGTCGATGTCCGGATAGCGCGTATGAAATTCGCACAGCGACGGAATCACGAGCAGCCGCCCGATCGAGCCCGGCATGTCGATACGCAACTTTCCGTGCGGCTTCCGGTTGTTGGCCTGGAAGCTCGCTTCGGTTTCCTCGACGTCCGCGAGGATCCGTACGCATCTTTCGTAGTACGCGGCGCCGTCCGGCGTCAGCGACAGCCGACGCGTGGTGCGGTGCATCAGCCGCACGCCGAGGAACGCTTCGAGATTCTGGATGATCGTCGTGACGGACGCCCGCGGCAAGCTGAGCGTTTCTGCTGCCTTGGTGAAGCTGCTTGTATCGACGACGCGAGTAAACACCTGCATGGCCTGAAGCCGGTCCATCACAACCTCCGCAATCTAATTTGCCGCCGGAACAAGAAGGCTGCGCTACCTCGTGGGTGAACGCAGCCTCGGATTGTTCGGGGTCGTTGAATTGTGTTGCCGGATTATAGGCATTTATCCCAATGTCTGCCGGACCCAGAATTCGTTCCATCTCGAAATGGATGCTGCATCGTCATGGACGCCTCTGAATTCAGCAAATTCCTGAAAGCCGCGTTGCCCGCGCAAGCCTTGGCGGGCGCGGCGTTGACGGTCGCCGAAGTGGAAATTCCCGGCTACGCGCAGGACATCGTGCTGCGCCTCTACCGCCGCCCGGACAAGACCGGGCTGCCAGTAGTGCTTTATTTCCACGGCGGCGGTTTCGTCCGCGGTTCGCTCGAAGACGCCGATTTCGCCGCGCGTTTTTTAGCAGAACGCTTACCAGCTCTCGTAGTGTCGGTCGATTATTCGCTCGCGCCGGCCTTTCCTTTTCCGGCCGCGCCGGAGGATGCGTATCGCGCGGCCGTGTGGGCCGCGACGCGTGCTCGCGCGTTCGGCGGCAATCCGAAGAAGATCGGTGTCGCGGGCCACGACGCGGGCGGCCAGCTCGCGAACTGTCTGGCGTTCATCGCGCGCGACCGCGGCGAAGTGTCGATCGCCGCGCAGGCGCTGTTCGGACCGATGCTCGACCCGAGCATGACGCGCATCGGCGATGCTGAGCGCCTCGCGTCCGACATCACCGCGCGCGAATGCGCGGCGTGTTATCGCGCGTATCTGCCGCAGGCGGCGCAACGCATGCACCCGTATGCGGCGCCGCTCGAATCGGTGCGCCTCGCGGGGCTGCCGCCGACGCTCGTCGTCACCGCGCAGAACGACGTGCTGCACATCGAAGCGGAGAAATATGCGAGCTGCCTGATTTCGTCGGGCGTGCTCACGCAGGTGATCCGCTATCCGGATATCACGCATGCCGCGCTCGCGACGCACGAAGCCGCATTCGAGGAAGCCGTGCGCTTCTTCCAGTGCCGCTTCCAGGCGCGCCAGCCGAATCGTTCCGAATAACCAAAACCAATCCACGTTTATTGGAGATCCACATGGCCATCCTACGCACCTCCCGTTCCCGAATCGCGACAGCGGCGATCGTGACGCTCGCCGTCGTCGGCCTCGGAACGTTCGGCGCAATGCGCGTGAACGCAAACGCGCCCGAAAAAGCGGCCGCGCCGCTGCCCGAAGTCGACGTCGCGACTGTCGTGCCGCAGACCGTGACCGACTGGCAAAGTTATTCGGGCCGCCTCGAAGCGGTCGAAAGGGTCGACGTGCGCCCGCAGGTGTCGGGCACGATCGTCGCGGTGAACTTCAAGGACGGCGCGCTCGTGAAGAAGGGCGACGTGCTGTTCGTGATCGACCCGCGCCCGTACCAGGCGGAAACCGACCGCGCGGCCGCGCAGCTCGCAGGCGCGCAGGCCCGCAACGGCTACGCGCAGACCGACTGGCAGCGCGCGCAGCGGCTGATCGGCGACAACGCGATCGCGAAGCGCGATTACGACGAGAAGCAGAACGCGGCGCGCGAGGCGAATGCGAACCTGAAGGCCGCCGATGCCGCGCTGGAAACGGCGCGCATCAACCTCGGCTATACGCGGATCACCGCACCGGTGTCGGGCCGCGTGTCGCGCGCGGAGATCACGGTCGGCAACGTCGTGTCGGCCGGCGCATCGGCCGCGCCGCTGACGACGCTCGTGTCGGTGTCGCCGATCTATGCGTCGTTCGATGCGGACGAGCAGACCTACCTGCAATACATCAACGGTGCGCGCGACGGCCGCAAGGTGCCGGTCGAGCTCGGCCTCGCGAACGAAACCGGCTACTCGCGCAGCGGCGTGATCGATTCGGTCGACAACCGGCTCGACACGTCGTCGGGCACGATCCGCGTGCGCGCGCGCTTCGACAACGCCGACGGTGCGCTCGTCCCGGGCCTCTACGCGCGCGTGAAGGTGGGCGGCAGCGCGCCGCACGAAGCGCTGCTCGTCGACGACGCGGCGATCAACACCGACCAGGACAAGAAGTTCGTGTTCGTCGTCGACCAGCAGGGCCGCGTGTCGTACCGCGAAGTGCAGCAGGGGATGCAGCACGGCAACCGGCGCGTGATCGTGAGCGGGCTTTCCGCGGGCGACCGCGTGATCGTGAACGGCACGCAGCGCGTACGGCCCGGCGAGCAGGTGAAGCCGCACATGGTCCCGATGACGGGCGGCGACGCGCCGTCCGCGCCGATCGCGAGCACCGCGAAGCCGGCCGCACCGGCGAAGGCGGATTCGTAAGCGGCACGCCGCTTCGCATCCGCGTTCAACCAGACAGAGCCACACATGAACATTTCCAAATTCTTTATCGACCGACCGATCTTTGCAGGAGTCCTATCGGTGATCGTCCTGCTCGGCGGGGTGATCGCGATGTTCCTGCTGCCGATTTCGGAATATCCGGAAGTCGTGCCGCCTTCCGTGATCGTGAAGGCGCAGTACCCGGGCGCGAACCCGAAAGTGATCGCCGAGACGGTCGCGTCGCCGCTTGAAGAGCAGATCAACGGCGTCGAGGACATGCTCTACATGCAGTCGCAGGCAAACAGCGACGGCAACATGACGATCACCGTCACGTTCAAGCTGGGCACCGATCCGGACAAGGCCACGCAGCTCGTGCAGAACCGCGTGAACCAGGCGCTGCCGCGCCTGCCGGAAGACGTGCAGCGGCTCGGCATCACCACGGTGAAGAGCTCGCCGACGCTGACGATGGTCGTGCACCTGATCTCGCCGGACAACCGCTACGACATGACCTACCTGCGCAACTACGCGCTGATCAACGTGAAGGATCGCCTGTCGCGGATCCAGGGCGTCGGCCAGGTGCAGTTGTGGGGTTCGGGCGACTACGCGATGCGCGTGTGGCTCGATCCGCAGAAGGTCGCGCAGCGCGGGCTGGCCGCCGGGGACGTCGTGCAGGCGATCCGCGAGCAGAACGTGCAGGTCGCGGCCGGCGTGATCGGCGCGTCGCCGTCGCTGCCCGGCACGCCGCTGCAGTTGTCGGTGAACGCGCGCGGCCGCCTGCAGACGGAAGACGAGTTCGGCGATATCGTCGTGAAGACGACGCCGGACGGCGGCGTCACGCGCCTGCGCGACATCGCGCGGATCGAGCTCGATGCGTCCGAATACGGGCTGCGCTCGCTGCTCGACAACAAGCCGGCCGTTGCGATGGCGATCAACCAGTCGCCGGGCGCGAACTCGCTGCAGATCTCGGACGAAGTGCGCAAGACGATGGCCGAGCTGAAGCAGGACATGCCGGCGGGCGTCGACTACAAGATCGTCTATGACCCGACGCAGTTCGTGCGTTCGTCGATCAAGGCCGTCGTGCACACGCTGCTCGAAGCGATCGCGCTGGTCGTGATCGTCGTGATCGTGTTCCTGCAGACCTGGCGCGCGTCGCTGATTCCGCTGATCGCGGTGCCGGTGTCGATCATCGGCACGTTCTCGCTGCTGCTCGCGTTCGGGTATTCGATCAATGCGTTGTCATTGTTCGGGATGGTGCTCGCGATCGGGATCGTGGTCGACGATGCGATCGTCGTCGTCGAGAACGTCGAGCGCAACATCGAGAGCGGGATGAATGCGCGACAGGCGACCTACAAGGCGATGCAGGAAGTGAGCGGACCGATCATCGCGATCGCGCTGACGCTCGTCGCCGTGTTCGTGCCGCTCGCGTTCATGTCGGGCCTGACCGGCCAGTTCTACAAGCAGTTCGCGATGACGATCGCGATCTCGACGGTGATCTCGGCGTTCAACTCGCTGACGCTGTCGCCGGCGCTGTCCGCGATCCTGCTGAAGGGCCATGGCGACAAGGAAGACTGGCTCACGCGCGTGATGAACCGCGTGCTCGGCGGCTTCTTCCGCGGCTTCAACAAGGTGTTCCATCGCGGCGCGGAGAACTACGGCCGCGGCGTGCGCGGCGTGCTGTCGCGCAAGACGCTGATGCTGGGCGTGTATCTCGTGCTGGTGGGCGCGACCGTGCTGGTGTCGAAGGTCGTGCCGGGCGGCTTCGTGCCCGCGCAGGACAAGGAATACCTGATCGCGTTCGCGCAGTTGCCGAACGGTGCATCGCTCGACCGTACGGAGAAGGTGATCCGCGACATGGGTTCGATCGCGCTGAAGCAGCCGGGCGTCGAGAGCGCGGTCGCGTTCCCGGGGCTGTCGGTGAACGGCTTCACCAACAGCTCGAGCGCGGGCATCGTGTTCGTCACGCTGAAGCCGTTCTCGGAACGGCACGGCAAGGCGCTGTCGGCCGGCGCGATCGCGGGAGCGCTGAACCAGCAGTACGGCGCGATGAAGGACTCGTTCGTCGCGGTGTTCCCGCCGCCGCCGGTGCTCGGCCTCGGCACGCTCGGCGGTTTCAAGATGCAGATCGAGGATCGCGGCGCGGTCGGCTATGCGCGGCTCGCGGATGCGACCAACGACTTCATCAAGCGCGCGCAGCAGGCGCCGGAGCTTGGCCCGCTGTTCACGAGCTACCAGATCAACGTGCCGCAGCTCAACGTCGATCTCGACCGCGTGAAGGCGAAGCAGCTCGGCGTGCCGGTTACCGACGTGTTCAACACGATGCAGGTGTATCTCGGCTCGCTGTACGTGAATGACTTCAACCGCTTCGGGCGCGTATACCAGGTGCGCGTGCAGGCCGATGCGCCGTTCCGCCAGCGCGCGGACGACATCCTGCAGTTGAAGACGCGCAACGACAAGGGCGAGATGGTGCCGCTGTCGTCGCTCGTCACGGTGACGCCGACGTTCGGCCCGGAAATGGTGGTGCGCTACAACGGCTACACCGCGGCCGACATCAACGGCGGCCCGGCGCCGGGCTTCTCGTCGGGGCAGGCGCAGGCCGCGGTCGAGCGGATCGCGCACGAGACGCTGCCGCGCGGCGTGCGGTTCGAGTGGACCGACCTCACGTACCAGCAGATCCTCGCGGGCGATTCGGCGATGTGGGTGTTCCCGATCAGCGTGCTGCTCGTGTTCCTGGTGCTCGCCGCGCTGTATGAAAGCCTGACGCTGCCGCTCGCGGTGATCCTGATCGTGCCGATGAGCATTCTGTCGGCGCTGACGGGCGTGTGGCTCACGCAGGGCGACAACAACATCTTCACGCAGATCGGCTTGATGGTGCTGGTGGGGCTGTCGGCGAAGAACGCGATCCTGATCGTCGAGTTCGCGCGTGAACTCGAACACGACGGCAGGACGCCGCTCGAGGCCGCGATCGAGGCGAGCCGGCTGCGGCTGCGCCCGATCCTGATGACGTCGATCGCGTTCATCATGGGCGTCGTGCCGCTCGTCACGTCGACGGGTGCGGGTTCGGAGATGCGCCATGCGATGGGTATCGCGGTGTTCTTCGGGATGCTCGGCGTGACGCTGTTCGGGCTGATGCTGACGCCGGTGTTCTACGTCGTGCTGCGTACGCTCGCGGGCGGCAAGATCCACGTCGCCGGCAAGGATTCGGCTGGCTACGGCGTGGCGGCTCCCGGCGTGCCGGCTTCGGATGCTTGAGGATAGGAAGATGGACAACATGCACAACACGAATGGCCTGATGCGTTTCGCGAAGGTAGCGGCCGCGAGCACCCTGCTCGCGACGCTGCTCGCCGCGTGCGCGGTGGGCCCCGACTACAAGCGCCCGGATGTGTCGACGCCTGCCGCGTTCAAGGAAGCGCCGACGCTCGCCGCGGGCGAACAGGCCGGCACGTGGAAGACGGCCGAGCCGGCGGACGGCGCGCATCGCGGCGAATGGTGGACGGTGTTCGGCGATCCGGTGCTCGATTCGCTCGAGACGCAGGCGCTCGCCGCGAACCAGAACCTGAAGGCCGCGGCTGCGCGTGTCGAGGAAGCGCGCGCGGCGACGCGTTCGGCGCGCTCGCAATGGTTCCCGCAGATCGGCGCCGGTTTCGGGCCGACGCGTGAAGGGCTGTCGTCGGCGTCGCAGTTCCAGCCGCAAGGCACGGGCCCGACCAACGCGACGCTGTGGCGCGCACAGGGCACGGTGTCCTACGAGGCCGACCTGTTCGGCCGTGTCGGCCGCAACGTCGAGGCGTCGCGTGCCGACCAGGCGCAGAGCGAAGCGCTGTTCCGTTCGGTGCAGCTCGCGCTGCAGGCGGACGTCGCGCAGAACTATTTCGAACTGCGCCAGCTCGACTCGGACCAGGACCTGTACCGCCGCACGATGGAGCTGCGCGAGCAGGCACTGAAGCTCGTGCAGCGCCGTTTCAACGAAGGCGACATCAGCGAGCTCGACGTGTCGCGCGCGAAGAACGAACTGGCCACGGCGCAGGCCGATGCGGTCGGCGTCGCGCGCCGGCGCGCGGCCTCCGAGCATGCGCTCGCGATCCTGCTCGGCAAGGCGCCCGCGGATTTCGCGTTCAAGGAAACGCCGATCGTACCGGTCGGCGTGAAGATTCCGGCGGGCCTGCCGTCCGCGCTGCTCGAACGCCGTCCGGACGTGTCGGCGGCCGAGCGCGCGATGGCGGCCGCGAACGCGCGGATCGGGCTCGCGAAGTCGGCGTATTTCCCGAAGCTCGACATCACGGGGGCGTTCGGCTATGAGGCGTCGACGCTCGGCAGCCTGTTCATGTGGTCGAGCCGCACGTTCCTGCTCGGGCCGTTCGCCGGCACCGCGCTGACGCTGCCGCTGTTCGACGGCGGGCGCCGCGCGGCCGGCGTGCAGCAGGCACGCGCGCAGTACGACGAGCAGGTCGCGAATTACCGCCAGCAGGTGCTCGTTGCGTTCCGCGAGGTCGAGGACAATCTCGCCGATCTGCGCCTGCTCGACGACCAGATCCGCGCGCAGGATGCGGCCGTCAATGCGTCGCGCCGCGCGGCGACGCTGTCGCGCACGCAGTATCAGGAGGGCGAGGTCGCCTACCTCGACGTGATCGACAGCGAGCGGTCGGTGCTGGTGTCGCAGTTGCAGGCGAACCAGTTGACCGGCGCGCAGGCCGTGTCGACCGTCAACCTGATCCGCGCGTTGGGCGGCGGATGGGGTGCGGCGCCGACGGCGGTCGGCGACGCGGCGTCGAGCAAGGAGAACGTGGCCGCGCGTTGAGACGCCGACACGCATAGCGAGCCGAGGCGGCAGCCGGAACGGTTGCTGGCCGGGAACTGCCCCGATCCGCGGTAGCGCGGGTCGGGGCTTTTTGTCGTTTGTGGATTTCGGGCGGGGTGGGGGTGTGGCGATCCAGTGGGGGCGGTGGGTAGCATCCGGGTTCGAGGGCTGTTGTCGACCCGGTTGAGTCACTCGTCAGCATGTGACGCTAGTCCGCTGTCTCGTCGATATCAGACATTCGCACGCTGCACTGCAGTCACTAGTACCAGCACGCTACATGACGAGCCTGCAAAACCAGCAAATCTCTATCAGGCGTATGACGGCCCCGGCCCTTGCGTGCGCGCTTCCCTGCCGACCGGGGGCAGCGAGCGGCACGTTGGCGCGATTCCGGGCCCCCTGTGCCTGCTTGACACGCGGCGTCTGCTGTTTCAACGGAAGTTGCACGCCCGACACGAATGCGCCGAAGTTAATGGAGAGTCCGAGGTTTCGCTCGATTTTCGGGTTAGCCGCGGGCCCGGCATCTTTGTGCGCGGCCCGCCGGTAAACGCTGAGGTGCGTTAGTCATTAGTTTGGATCGGTTGGCGTTTTTTGAGGGTTATACGACCTTTGAGCCATTCATTTCAGGCTCCATAATTTGCGCAGGAATCAAGCCGGAATACGAGCACAACCGCGATTGCGCCTTGAGCTCTCGGTTTGATCGATCTCAAGCAAAGAAAGGAGCAGAGAATGAGGCTTAAGAACAAGTCAGCTTTGATTACGGGCGGTACTAGCGGCATCGGTCTGGCGACCGCCAAGCTTTTCATTGCAGAAGGCGCTCGGGTAGCGGTTACCGGTCGCGATGTTGCCGCATTTGAGCGCGTGAAGGCCGAGCTTGGCGAGAATGCGTTAGTTCTCAAGGGCGATGTACGTTCGATCGAGGACATGCGGGCGATTGCCGCAGAGTTAAAAGAAAAGTTCGGCGGCCTGGATGTCGTGTTCGCCAACGCTGGTTGGGCTTTCCCGTCCGCGGTCAATGACATCGATGACGACCTCTACAACGAGATCATGGACATCAACGTCAAGGGCGTGGTTTACACGCTTCAAGCGATGCTGCCGGATTTGCGAGAGGGCTCCTCAGTCATTCTCAACACATCGTTCGTCGCCCAGACCGGCAAGCATGGCATATCGTTGACTGCGGCGGCGAAGGCTGCGGTGCGATCACTTGCCCGTAGTTGGTCCTACGAGTTTCTCGATCGCAAGATCCGGTTCAACGCGATCGCGCCTGGCGGCACGGACACGCCCCTGCTCAGCAAGTGGGGTATGTCGGACGAGGACGTCCGCAACTTCAAAAACGAGTTCGCGAAGACCATCCCGGTTGGCCATCTGGGAAAGGCAGAGGACATTGCCTACGCGGCGCTCTATCTCGCCAGCGACGAATCTTCCTACGTTGTCGGCAGCGAACTGATTGTCGATGGCGGTGCCTCGCAGCTTTAAGCCTGAGCTTTCCGATTCAAGAGCCCAGCACGACCTTCCGGCTCATCCACACCGTGATCACATGTCCACCACGCTTTCTTGTCGTGGTGGTTTTCAATCCGGCCCAACCTGGTTGCGCACGCGGAGGGGTCGAAGCGCAAGGAGAAATGATCTTGACCGACAGTAGCGAAAACAATGCCTCCGGAAAGCCCCTCACCGGAGCAGGTCGTTCGCGCCGCGATATTCTCAAGTTGGGAAGCATCGCCACGCTGGGCGCCGTGCTGGGTGGCGGAGCCCTGCTTGGCCATACCACGCCTGCTCTTGCGCAGGCAGCCAGCAACGGAGAACTTGCGCCGATCGACCCGCTCAACATTTTGATTGTCAATTACGACGGCGGGACGCTTCTCGACTTCGCCGGCCCCAGCGAGATTTTCCACCGGTTACCGAATACGAACGTTCGCTATGCGAGCCTCAATGGGGGCAACGTGACCCTCGAATTCGGAGTCGTGTATGGCAAGACTGAACGACTGGCCGATATCGAGCAGACAGACCTGATTCTGGTGCCCGGCGGGTCCGATTTGACGGCGCCGATGCGGCCCGAGTATCAAGCGCAGATCCGGCGTTTGGCGGAAAGCGCCAAACATGTGACGTCGGTTTGCAACGGATCGCTGGTGCTCGCTGCGACGGGCATTCTCAAGGGTAAGCGAAGCGCCTGCCATTGGGCCTTCGTCAACAAGCTGTCCGAATATGGTGCGATCCCCGTGCCGGATCGATTCGCGGAAGACGACAACGGCCGCTTCATGAGCGGCGGCGGCGTGACGGCGGGCATCGATTTCGCACTTCGCGTCGCAGCGAAGCTGCGTGGTCAACAGGCCGCCGAATTCACGCAACTCGTGATCGAATACGATCCCGCTCCGCCGTTCCATTCCGGTCATCCCAGAGACGCACGGCAGGAAGTCGTCGCGATGGTCGACAAAGAACTGCCCGGTGCATCCAGGGGGCTCGCACGAATCCCAGGCGTTAGCTGAGATGCCCGCAGGCAATGTCTGTGAGTACTCGCACGGGTTTCGATGAAGCCGCCGCCGACATTGCTTGCCTCACCTGCCCAATCTGGCGCAGCCCCTTCGATTTAAATCCTGATCGGAAATTCTCAAATGCAACAGATTCGTCGTTTTGCTGCAGCCCTTGCAGCCTGCTTTTCCTTTTTCGCGTTTGCCGTGCCAGCAATTGCTGGCGGCCCGCAGCCTCGAACCGAAGCGGCCATCAAAGCCGAGAACGCGCGATGGGCAGATGCCTTTGCGCGAGGGGACTATGAGGCGATAGGCCGTCTGTATACCAACGACGGCGCACTCCTGCCGCCCGGCGGCGACAGGGTGACGGGTGGCAGCGCGATTGCCGCGTACTTCGCCAAGGGGTATGCCGGGGCAAAACCCGACACCGTATCGTTCAGCAATTACGAGTTCTACGGTAACGACCGCATCGTGACGGAGGTCTCGGATGCGGAAATCCGTGACCATGTTGGAAACCTTAAATACAGTGGTAAGCAGATCCTCCTCTTTCTCAAGGAGGGCGGCGCGTGGAAATTGCATCGCGACATCTGGAATGATTACGCTACCCAGAAATCCGATGGCCGTTGAGCGCCTGGCGATATAGGTAGCCACGTACCGCGAGCGCCAGTAGGCCGGCGCTCGATCAGCGCGCACTGTTCAATCTGCTCTCGCGCCGGATCGCCTGCGGAGGGTGGCCATGCAGTTTGATGAAGGCCCTCCGCATCCGTTCCGGATCAGTGAATCCTACAGCCAGAGCAATTTGTTCGATCGGTTCGCTACCATCCTGCAGGCGCAGCCTCGCAGCTTCAACCCGCAAGCGTTCGACCGCCTTGGCAGGTGTTTCACCAGTTTCCCGGCGAAATGCTCGTCCGAACTGTCGCAGACTTAATCTTGCCGCATCGGCGAGTCGTTCTACAGGTAACGCTTCAGCCAAATGTTCCCTGGCAAAGTTCAGGGCGATGCGGATACGATCCGATTCCGGCTCCATTTGCGACATAGCGGAGAATTGGGACTGCCCTCCTGGTCGACGATACGGAACAACCAAAAGCCTGGAAACAGCGCGCGCAATATTCGAACCCAAGTCTCTTTCAATCATGCCGAGCGCCAGGTCTATTCCGGAGGCGATTCCCGCCGACGTCCAAATACGGCCGTCCACGATATAGATACTATTGCCCTCGACCCTGGTGCGGGGGAAGCGCGACTGCAATAGAGCAGCGTATCGCCAGTGTGTCGTTGCTCTCAATCCATCCAGCAAGCCGGTTTCCGCAAGCAGAAACGCTCCCGTACACACGCTTGCCACCCGCGAGGCCCTGGCGCCCAATTTCCTGGCAGCGGCGATGTTCTCCGATGTCTGCATCGGATCTATATCACCGCCCACGAAGACGACGGTATCAAACGTGCGCTTTCCGATCGGCTTTGTCTCGATCGAAAGGCCCGTATTGCCAGGAACCGGACCTCCAGACTGCGAGATTACATGAAGATCATACGGAGTATGGCCAGCGACTGCGGCCACCTGATTAAAAGCCGAAAGTGGTCCACCGAGATCAAGAGCATCGTGGCCACGGCAAACGAAAAATCCAATTCGATGCATGACGAAATCGTTAGTGGAAGACCCAAGAAAGGCGTATTTTACAAAAAACCCTCGAATAGCGTCATGCGGCGTGTAATGAGGGAAAATCGTCATTTGTGCCCTCATCGACCAGCCTGCAGCCGATGGTGGTAACGGCGCAGGCACGTCTTCAGCCTCGAGGAGGTGGACGTTCGTTCTGGCCGTCATCGCAGCCACCACGTCGCGCATATTGGCTGCAAAAGGTCTGCGGATTCAACCCGTCGATGCAACGCACTTGAGGCTGCATAGCAGCGAGGAGTGTTGCAACAGAACAGGTGATTGCGCTGGCCAAACACGTCGTCAGTCATATGCAGGCGACATTTCCAGGTTGGCGCGAAGTCTATTTCGTTTTGACGCGCCGAGCGATTCCCAGTATGGGGTGCGAGCGTTCTGCACCACGACAGGCGGCATCGAATTGATCCCGACGATGCAGCATCGGGATTTCATTGGCGGCATTGTGCGCATCGGCGTGCAACTGCGCGACGCGTTATCGAACAACGGAAAGAAATTTCGCGTCTGCCTCCTTCGTGCCAACTCTCGGTATTCCTATCGAATGGATTGCGAGTGGAACGACTCCACGAGATGGAACATCACCAAACTCAACGGGGCGTCGGGTCTTCCGGATGGACTGGATGCGCTCGCCCCACTGGACTGATGCCATGCTTCGTGGCCGACCTCGGACACCCCAACGCTCTCCCGCCAATCCTCGGCGGCCTCGTTTGACACCCGGCACACCGCGCTGCACTAAGCGCGCTCCTCCGGCAGCACGTCCGTGCGTTCCGCGATCAGCACCGCATATCGCCCGACCGCATCGGCGATGCGCTCCGCCAGCACGGGGTCGCGCACCGCGCGGGCGAGCGTGACGCCGCCTGAAAGCAGCGCGAGGAATGCGATCGCGCGGTCGTCGTCGGGTGTGTCGCCCAGTCCCGACGACACTTCGTCGACGATCTGCCGCAATGCCTGTTCATACGCGTCGCGCGTGTCGTCGTCGGCGCGCATCACCTCGGGGGACAGGCTCGGCAGCGCACAGCTTTCGCCGAGTTCGCAGGTGCGCCGCGGCCCGAGATAGAACGACACAAATGGCCGCCGCCAGCGCGCGCCATGCTCGGCCTTGAATATCGCGACACCTTGCCGGAGCTGGTCGAGGCCGGCGAGGACGACGCTGCGGAACGCTTCGCCTTTCGATTTGAAATGTCCGTAGAACGCGCCGTTGGTGACACCCGCCGCCTTCGTCAGCGGGCCGATGCCGGAGCCGCCATATCCCTCCTGACGGAACAATCGGCTCGCGGCTTCGAGGATGCGCGCGCGGGTTTCGTGCTTGTGCTCGACGGAATAACGCATGACAGGCTCGCTTCAGAGCGATCACTCTTTATCTTGCATAGAGAGCGATCAGTGTCTAATGTATAGAGAGTGACTGATATTTATATCACGTCACGATTCCGATGACCTGACCAGGAGGAAGTGCGATGCCGATTACGCTGACAGTATCCGAAGGAGTTTTCACGCCGGACGACGAAGGGCCGGTGTTTGCCGAGCTGACCGATGCGCTGCTGGATGTCGAAGGATTGACCGGGAATGCGTTCCTGGCGCCGAACGTGGTGGGCACGCTCAACGTGCTGCCGCGGCACCGGACCTTCGTGCATGGACGCGCGGAGCCCGCCGCATTCGTCGAACTGAAGCTTCCCGCCGTGGCGCTCGCGGCGCCCGACAAGCAGCGGCAATTCGTCGAACGGGCGACCGCGATCGTGCTGCGCCGCGCAGGCGGGCGGCTGATGCCGGCGCAAGTCTGGGTGAATGTCGTCCATGCCGTCGACGGTGGATGGGGGATTGCCGGACGGCGCTACGACAACGCGTCGCTCGTCGATTCGATCCAGAGTGCGGCGGCTGCGCAGTAACTGCAACTAACGGTCGAGCCATCATACGTCGACCGACGGTGCGGCGGCGATCGCCGCCGCACCGCTCGGGCATTGCCGCCTGCAGCGCGCAGGGCGGCAATCCGCCATCCCGCGAACCGGGCCTGCTTCGACGAACCGGCAGCGTTCGAGCGCGTCACGTTCCCGCGAACGCAGTTCCCATCGGCTTCGTCCGCATGCCCCGCGCGAGGCGGGTCCACGGCAGGTCCGCGGGGTCGGCCTGCATCGGCCCCGGTGCCTTGGCGACCAGCACCGCATGCGCGATGTCCTGGAAGTCGGCGCGGAAATGCACCGAGCTCTTGTTGACCAGGATCTTCATCGCTTCCGGCTCGACGCCGCCCACGCGATACAGATTGCGATCGAGCATCTGCGCCTTGCCGCCGCTCACGACGATTCGCACGCCGTCGATCCGCAGACAGGCCACCGGCCCGACGTCGGCCTGCATGCCGTTCATCATCGGGCCGTCGTAGCGGCACACGCCGTCGGACAGCGCGACGACCTCGAAGCGCCCGTGAAACGGTTCGTCACCGGGCACGCCCGAGCCGCCGAGCGACAGTTCGAGGCTGGCGCCGACACCGGCTCGCCAGGCTGCCGCAGCAGCAGCCGGATCCCACAGCAAGCCCAGCGCCGCGTCGCGCGCGCCGTTGCGCAGCAACGCGCGAAGCAGGCCCGTCGTATTGGAATCGCCGCCCGCGCCGGGGTTGTCCTGCGTGTCGGCGATCACGACGGGCTTGCTCGCGCCCTCCGCGAGCCGCATGGCCTCGCGCACGGCGTCGTCGGGCGACAGGAACGGCACCTGCCACTTCGCCTCGTCGGCCAGCATCTTGTCGTACAGCGCCTGCACGGCCGTGTCGATCGCGTCGGTGTCACCGTAGCCCCAGATAACCGGCCCGCATTCGGGGAAATCCGCTGCCGGAAAGCCCGGCGCGAACGACAGCGAGACCACACCGCCCGTCTCCAGCGCCGCGAGGCGCGCATACATGTCGTGCGCGGGATCGAGCAGCGTGCACATCCCGTTGATCGGAATCAGGAACGGCAGCCGCCGCGCCGCGCGACGCAGCGGGCCGCCGCCCGCGAGCAGGCGTTCGAGCAGCACGGCCGCGCGTTCGCCGGTCTCGGCCATGTCCACGTGCGGATAGGTGCGAAAGGCCACCAGCGCGTCGGCACGGCTCAGCATCAGGTCGGTCACGTTCGCGTGCAGGTCGAGCGAGGCGACCACCGGCACGGCCGGGCCGATCGCGGTGCGGACACGGTCGAGCAAGGTCCCTTCGCCGTCGTCCGTATGTTCGGCGACCATCGCGCCGTGCAGATCGAGATACACCGCGTCGCAGCCGCCGCGTCGCGCCGCGTCGACGATCTCGGCGGCAATGCGCTCGAACGCATCCTCGGTGACATGCGCCGACGGGCTCGCGCCCGCCCAGATCACCGGCAGCAAGGTCCAGCCGCGCCGCTTGGCAGCGTTGATGAAGCCGCCCGCCGGAATGTTGACGTCGCGCAGCGCGAGCACGTCCGAGCCGCGCACCAGGGCCGGAAACCCCTCGCCGCGTTCGAAGTTTGCATAGGCGGCCTTGGTGGGCGCGAAGGTGTTGGTTTCGTGTTGGAAACCGGCAATCAGGATGCGTGTGGTCATGAAACTGATTCCAGGAAAACGATGGATGCGGGCGGTACGCGCCCGCCGGCGCGGCCGGCGGTACGGCGGCCGCGCGGCGGCGCGTCATGTCATCGCGCCGCGGCGGGCAGGCGGTTCATGATCAGCGCCACGGCGCCTGCGACCATCAACGCGACGATGACGAGCAGCCCCGCCTGCATGCTGCCGGTCGCGGTGCGGATTTCGCCGATGACGGTCGGGCTGAGGAAGCCGCCGAACAGGCCGATCGTGTTGATGAGCGCGATGCCGCCCGCGGCTGCGTTGCCCGTCAGGTATTGCGACGGGATCGCCCAGAACACCGTGTAGGCTGCCCACAACAACGCCGTGGCGATCGTCATGCAGACGAGCGATACCGCAAGGTTGCCGCCGGCGAAGGTCGCGGCGGCCAATGCGGCGGCGCCTGCCAGCGCCGACACGGCGCTGTGCAGCCGACGTTCGCCGCGGCGGTCCGAGCGCCGGCCGATCACGAGCATCGCGCATGCGGCGCCGATGTACGGAATCATCGAATAGAAGCCGATCTGCATCGTGTCGGTCACGCCGTTCGCCTTGAGGATCGACGGCAGCCAGAAGCTGACCGCGTAGATTCCGCAGATCATCGTGAAGTACGCGAAGGCCAGCAGGTAGACGCGCGGGTCGCGCGCCGCCTGTCCGAACGCGTGGTGACCGGCCGCGGGCGCTTGCAGTTCGGCCGCGAGCAGGCTTTTCTCGCGCTCGGTCAGCCACGCCGCATCGGCCGGCCGGTCGGCCAGCACCTTGAGCACGAGCACGCCGAGCACGGCGCACGGCAGGCCCTCGACGACGAACATCCATTGCCAGCCGGCCAGCCCGTGCGCGCCGTCGAGGGCGGTCATCAGCCAGGTCGAGAGCGGCGAGCCGACGATGCCGCCGATCGGGCCGGCGAGCATCACGACGGCCATCACGCCGGCCATTCGCCGCGGGCCGTACCAGTAGGTCAGGTAGAAGATCATGCCCGGCGCGAAGCCGGCTTCGAACACGCCGAGCAGGAAGCGCAGCACGTAGAACGACGTCACGTCGTGCACGAACATCATGGCGGCTGACGTCAGGCCCCACAGCACCATGATCCGGCTGATGGTCTTGCGCGCGCCGATCCTGGGCAGCATCAGGTTGCTCGGAATCTCGAACAGCACGTAGCCGAGGAAGAAGATGCCCGCGCCGAGGCCGTAGGCCGCGTCGGAGAAGCCGAGCGCGTTTTGCATATGGAGCTTCGCGAAGCCGATGTTCACGCGATCCAGATACGCGAACGTGTAGCACAGCAGCAGGAGCGGCAGCAGGCGCCAGTTCAGCTTGCGATACAGCGCCTGCACGGGCGCGCTGTCCTGCGCGGCCGGATGGCGGGAGGATGAAACGGCGGACATGTCTGTCTCCAGTGGCGTGAGCGTCTTGCGGCATCGATCTCGATTGCCGCATCGTCGGAGAGACGAAAAAGCAGAGCAAGAGCAACTTAAGTGAGCTAATGTTGCTCGACAGGCAACACATACCGCAAACCGGAATCTCCATGCGCGAACTGAACCAGCGCCGCTTGCGCTACTTTCATGAAGTCCTGACCCACGGCTCGATCCGCGGCGCGGCCGACAGCATCAATACCGCGCCGTCCGTGATCACGCGGCAGATTCGCCTGCTCGAGGAGGAAATCGGCGTCGTGCTGTTCGAGCGCCAGGCGCGCGGCGTGCGCCCGACCGAGGCCGCCGCGCATCTGCTCGAATACTGGCGCGGCTGCCGCTCGCAGCAGGAATTGTTCGAGGAGCGCCTGCAGGCGTTGCGGCGGCTGCAATCCGGCCAGGTGCGTATCGTGACCAGCGAGGGCTATGTCGACGTGCTGATGGACGAGGTGCTGACCGATTTCTGCATGCGCTATCCGAAGCTCGACGTGATCGTCGACGTGCTGCCCGTCAACAGCGTGCTTCAGGAGGTGGCCGAGAGTCGCGCGCATGTCGGGCTTGCGTACAACCCCCCGGCCCATCCGGAGATCGAGTATCTCGCCACCTCGTCGCAGCCGGTGGTGGCGCTCGTTCACGCCGGCCATCCGCTCGCGGTGCGCGGCGGTGCGGTCCGCGCGCACGAACTCTGCGAGTATCCGCTCGCGCTGATGCCGCCGGCATTCGGCCTCGGCCAGGTTGCGCAAATGCTCGCCTATACGGAGAACCTGTCGATCCGCCCGACGCTGACGACCAATTCCCTCGCCGTGCTGCGCCACTTCGTGAAGCGCCATGACGGGATCACGCTGATCGGCGCGTTCGCGGCGTACCGGGAACTGGAGAGCGGCGAACTCGTCGCGCTGCCGATCGCACATCCGTTATTCGATTCCGCCAAGGCGCGACTGCTGGTTAAGGTGGGGCGGACACTCGGCGTCGCGGCCGACACGTTGCTGAACTGTCTGCTGCACGACATGAAGATGTTCGCGGCGCACGGCGCGGGTCGGGGCAAGGCCGCCAAGCGGCCGCCGACGGCCAGACGCGCGCGCTAGTTGCCTCGCGCCGCCGCCGCCGGCGCCGTTCAGGCAGCGTCGCCGGCAGCCCGCAGCGCGCGAACCAGTTCGCTCGCCGCCTTGCCGAGCCCCGTGTGCTTCGGCCGCCGCAGGTACACGGGCAGTGGCAGCCCGTTGCGGATGTTCGCGAACGCGAGCGGCGCGAGTTCGCCTTCGGCAACGTATCGGCCGATCACGGATTCGGGCAGGTTCGCCCAGCCGTGACCGGCTGTCACGAGCGCGATCGCCGTGGCCATGTCGGTCACTTTCCACGTCCGGTTGCCGATCACGGGCCGCACGTCGGTCAATGGCCGCTCCGGATCGGCGATCACGATCTGCCGGAAGCCCGACAGCCGCTCGATCGCTTCAGGATGCGCGGCTTCGGCGATCAGCGGATGACTCGGCGCGGCGACGGCGACGAGCGTTTCGGTCCACAGCGCGTGGATCTGTTCCTGCGGATGCAGGTCGAGTCCGCCGTACGCGACGCACAGATCGACGGCGGCACGATGCAGCGCGTCGACGATCGCGTCCTGCGGCGCCGTAACGACACTGATCGCGAGCGCCGGGTACTTCGCGGCGACGGCCGTCAGCGCGCGGGCGACGGGTGCGCCGTCGATCTCCGCCGCGAGCCCGAGCCGCAGCGTGTCCTCGACGCCTTCCGACAGGTGCTGCGCATGCGCGCGCAGCGCGTGCAGCCGTTCGGCGATCGAGCGTGCATCGGGCAGCAGCGCGGCCATTGCGGCAGTCGGCGTCGGTTCGCGCGTGCCGCGGTCGAACAGCACGAGGTCGAGTTCGGCCTCGAGGTTCGCGATCGCCATGCTGACCGCCGACGGCGTGCGGCCGAGTGCGCGCGCGGCCGCCGAGAACGAGCCTTTGTCGATGACGGTCAGCAGCATGTCGATGTGGTCGCTGGTCAGTACGCGTTGCCTCCTGTCAGAAAAATTGAAAGGACCTGACTTTTGCGGACGCGATACCCGCTGATAGTCTCGCCACCTTGTTCGCTAGAAGGTGGATGGTCATGCAAGGGTGGAAGAGACGCATAGTCTACGTCGTGATGTTCGAGGTGCTCGGCATCCTGGTCGCGTCGTCGGTGCTCGGCATGCTGAGCGGCGCGAGCGCCGAAACGAGCGGCCTGCTGGGCGTGATGATCTCGACGACGGGCGTTACCGTCAATTTCCTGTACAACCTCGCGTTCGAGGCGTGGGAGCGGCGGCGCGCGGCGACGACGCGCACTGTGGGGCGGCGCGTGCTGCACGCGGTCGGGTTCCAGGTCGCGCTCGTGACGTTCCTGATCCCGCTGATCGCGTGGTGGCTCGACGTGTCGCTGCTGCAGGCGTTCCTGTACGACGCGGTGCTGATCGTGTTCTTCCCGATCTTCACGTTCGCGTACAACTGGTCGTTCGACAGCGTGTTCGGGCTGCCCGATGCGGTGACGCGCAAGGCCGAGCCGGTTGCGTAAAGCGGTGCAGGGAATATCGGCTGGCCGAACGTGCCGGCGGATCGCCGAAAGCGACGCGCCGGCAACGCGCGTCGTGCGGAAACGAAACGGGGAAGATCGGGCGGAACGAACGCCGCCCGGGAAATTACGCGGCGATGAACGCGTGCACGTAGCGGTTGAACACGGCGGGGCTCGCCGCATTCATCCCGTGCGACGCGCCGGCGACGGTCTGCCGTTGCGCATCGCCGATCCACTGCGACAGCGTGTCGACGTTGTTGCGGAACATCTTCGGGCTGCGCTGGCCGTCGATCAGCAGCGTGCGGCACGCGATATCGCCGGCCGTGTGCTGCGAATACGCGGGCAGCGGGTCGCGCAACTGCTTCGGCAGCGTGCTCGCGTTGTCGATCGCCATCGTGCGGAAGCGCGACGTGCTCTTCTTCCACGCGCCCGGCAGGCTCACCGAATCGACGAACATCTCGAGGCCGGACTCGACGTCGCCTTGCCCGATCAGGTTCACGGCCTTCGTGCGCAGTGCGATCGCGGCGGCCGGCAGCGCGGCTTCGCGCACGCCTGGCTGCTGCAGCGGGCCGCCCGGATCGGCGAGCGTCAGCGACTCGACGAGCTGCGGATGCTGGCGCGCGACGTTGAACGCGACGCTGCCGCCACGCGAATGGCCGACCAGGTGTACGGGGCCGAGATCGAGTGCATCGATGAATTCGGCGAGCTCGTCGACATGGTTCTGCCAGCTGAACTCGTCCTGGATGCCCGCTTCGACGGCCGGCCAGTAATGGCTGAGGCTCGGCGCGATGCAGCGGTAGTGGGCCGACAGCGACGCAAGCTGCGGATCCCAGTAGCGGTAGTCGCACAACGAGCCGTGCACGAACACCATCGGCGCGCCGCTGCCCCGCTCGACATACGGCAGGCTGATGCCTGACGAAAGCGTCGCAAATTGCAGGTCGGGGTTCGCGAGCACGGACGGCTCGATTCGCATGTTCATGGCTGAAAGACTCAAAGGTGCGTCAACACGACGCAACTATGCATCACGGCGACCTGCAAGGAAAACGCATAATTTTCATCGTGACGATCAATTTTATTGATGGCTGTGCCGGAAACCCCTGTCGGAGCGTGCGCATGTGTCGAAGCCTTCAATCATCTAACGATTTATTTCGGCGCCGAAAGGGCGCGCGGCGGCCTGCGCGCATGCGCAAACGCACCGGAAAATGAGGGGAAGCAGGGGCTGCGCGTCAACGCACCGTCAACGCGGGCGCGGCCTGAAGCTCGACGGGCAGATCGTTGTCGGCCGCGAACTGCATCGCGAAGTCGAATGCGTCCGCGCATACGCCGCGCAATTCGTCCGACACGAACAGGCATTTTGCGCCGCCGTCGACGACCGGCATCGCGAGCCGCGACAGCGCGCACGGATAGCCGGGCCGCCGTTCGCCGACGAACAGCGTGATGACGCCCGCGAGGCGTTCGGGCCAGTCGCTGGGGCGGAAGGTCTTCTGCGCGCGCGTGACGCCGCGGATCAGGTGGCCGTGGGTTTGGCCGATGAGGCGGCCGTGTTCGGTGACTTCGATGCGATCCATGCTGTTGTGCGTGTCCTAGTCCGCGTCATTCGCCGCCGTCGGCCGCCGCGTCGCCGCGCGCGGGAATCCGCAGGTTGCGCAGCTTGTGATAGAGCGTCTTCTTCGGCATGCCGAGCGCGACGCTCGCATCCGCGACGTTGCCGTGGTGACGCTGCAGCGCGTCCTCGATCAGCATCCGCTCGAAATACGCGAGTTGCTCCGCGAGCGTGCCGCCCGCGATCGGCGCGCCGCCGGACGACAGCAGGCTGTCGCCGGTCAGCCCGAGCACGAAGCGGTCGGCCACGTTCTGCAGCTCGCGTACGTTGCCGGGCCACGCGTGCGTCATCAGTTCGGACACCTGCGCAGCCGAGACGACCGGCGCCGGCTGCCCGAAGCGCCGCGCGGCCGCGAGCACGAAATGCTCGAACAGCAGCGGCACGTCCTCGCGCCGCTCGCGCAGCGGCGGCAGTTCGATCTGCGCGACGTTGAGGCGATACAGCAGGTCCGCGCGAAAACGCCCGTCGGCCGCGAGTTCCGCGAGATCGGCCTTCGACGCGGCAACCACGCGGCAATCGACCGGAATCAGCTCGTTCGCGCCGAGCCGCTCGACCACGCGCTCCTGCAGCACGCGCAGCATCTTGATCTGCAGCGAAATCGGCATCGTCTCGATCTCGTCGAGGAACAGCGTGCCGCCGTGCGCCCATTCGATCTTGCCGATGCGCTTCTTGATCGCGCCGGTGAACGCGCCGGCCTCGTGGCCGAACAGTTCGCTCTCGAAGATCTGCTCGGGCAGGCCGCCGCAGTTCAGCGCGACGAAGTGCGCATCGCGCCGGCCGCCGAAGTCGTGCAGGCTGCGCGCGATCAGTTCCTTGCCGGTGCCCGTCTCGCCGGTGATCAGTACGGATACCGATGTATCGGCGAGGCGCAGGATCTTCTTGCGCACGTCGGCCATCGCGGGCGACTTGCCGAGCACGAACGCCTCGATGCCCTGCCAGTTGCCGAGCGCCGCGCGCAGCCCCTGCACCTCGAGCGTCAGGCGGCGCTTCTCGACCGCGCGTGCGACGCGGCCGGCGATCACGTCCGACGAGAACGGCTTCTCGATGAAGTCGTACGCGCCGACCTGCATCGCGCCGACGGCCGTCGAGATATCCGCGTGGCCGCTGATCAGCACGACCGGAATCTGCGCATCGACAGCCATCACGCGGTCGAGCAACTGCAGCCCGTCGATGCCCGGCATCCGCACGTCCGACACGATCACGACCGGCGCGCCGGGCGCGACGTGCGCGAGCGCGTCGGCAGCCGACGCGAACGCGTCGACCGGGAACCCGGCGAGCGCGACGGCTTGCTCGACGCCGATCCGGACGTTTTCATCGTCCTCGACGACCAGCACCCGAATCTCATCTTCCATGCTCTGTCCTTTGCAGCGTCGCCGCCGCGAATTCGATACTGAACTGCGCGCCGCCTTCGTCGCGGTTCGTCGCGGCGATCTTCGCGCCGAACGCCTCGACGATGCGCGACGTGATCGCGAGGCCGAGCCCGAGGCCCTGGCCGCGCGGCTTGGTCGTGACGAACGGCTCGAACAGGTGCGGCAGCACCTCGGGTGCGATGCCGGCGCCGCTGTCGGCGATCGTGAAGCGCACGCGGCCGGCTTCGTCCGGCCCGGCCGCATCGATGACGATGCGGCGCACGGGCGCGTCATGCACCGCGTCCAGCGCGTTGCCGAGCAGGTTCACGATCACCTGCTGCAACTGGCTCGATTCGGCCGACACCGCGGTGCCGGGCGCGATGTTCACGTCGAGCCGCACGCCTTCGTCGCGGATCCGCGCATCGTAGATGAGCCGTGCATGCGCGACGGCCTCGTTCAGCGACACCGCGACGCGCTCGACGTCGGGCTTGCGCGCGAAGGTTTTCAGCTCGCCGGTGAGCACGGCCATGCTGTCGACGAGCTTGCCGATCCGTTCGAGATTGGCATACGCCGGCGCAGGCTGGCCGCGCTCGAAGAACGTGCGCGCGTTGTCGCACAGCGTGCGGATCGCGACGAGCGGCTGGTTCAGCTCGTGCGTGAGGCCGGCGGCCATCTGCCCGAGCACCGCGAGCTTGCCCGCGTGCACGACTTCCTGCTGCGAATCGCGCAGCCGCTGCTCGGTGCGCTCGCGTTCGACGATCTCGCGCTGCATCTGCTCGTTCGCGGCCGTCAGCGCGGCCGTGCGCTGCGCGACGGTCAGTTCGAGCCGGTCGTTCGCGCGGCGCAGCGCGTCCTGCGCATTCAGCCGCGCGACGATCGCCCGGCGGCGCTGGATCGCGTAGCCGGCCAGCAGCGCGGCGATCAGGAACGCGCCGGTGACGAACACGAACGCCGTCTGCTGCTGGCGCCGTGCGCCCGCGATGTCGAGCAGCACCATCAGCGAGTCGCCGGCCTGCGGCGCGGGGCGCGACATCACGAGATAGCGCGTGGTGCGGCCGGCGTGGCGCGGATCGGGGAACGTGCCGAACCAGGCGGCCGCGCTGCGGTCGCCGATGCGGCGGTACGGCAGCGCGTCGACCGTGCGGCCCGCGTATTGACGCGACGCCTGGATGTCGCGCTGCTGCTGCGCGGTGATCGGGCGCAGCGCGGTGAATTTCCATTCGGGTTCGGTCGAGATCACGACCACGCCGTTGCTGTCGACGACCATCGCGGCGACGCCCGGCGCGCGCCATGCCGATTCGAGCGAATCGACGCTGATCTTCACGGCGGCGACGCCGATCGGCACGCCGTCGTCGCGCACCGCGCTGGCGAAGTAGACGCCCGGCACGCCCGTGTTGGTGCCGATGCCGAAGAAGCGGCCGCTGCCGCGCGCGAGTGCGTCCTTGAAGTACGGCCGGTACGACACGTTCGTACCGACGAAGCTGAGCGTCTCGTTCCAGTTGCTGGCGGCGATCACTTCACCCTGCAGGTCGATCACGTCGACCGCGCCGCTGCCCGCGTCGCGGTTCACGGCTTCGAGGTACGTGTTCACCGTGTGCACGAGCTCGGGCGCGTCGCGCGGCACGGCCTTCAGCATCGCGCGCACGCCGTCCTGTCGCGCGACCAGGCCGGGCAGGATCTCGAAGCGGCCGAGTTCGCTCTTCAGGCTCGACGCATACAGGTCGAGCCGGTGCGCGCCGGTTTCCTCGAGCGCGTCGATCGCGCGTTCCCATGCGAAATCGACGGCCGCGCCCGCCACGCCGACATACAGCACGGCCGCCGACGCCCAGCCCCACCACGGGATTCCCTTGAAGCTCTTCTGCACGTTCGCCCTCATCGAAGCCCGCAACCGGCCGGCCGGAACGACGCGCGCCGCGCGCCGGCAGAGCCGGCGGCGGCGCGTGCGAAGCGGCCTGCGCGACGGTGCGCGCGGCGGCGCGTCATCCGAAGTGCGCGACCAGGATCAGCGTCACCGTGACGACGATCGCGCCGCCGATCCGCGTCGCGATCTGCGCGAACGGCATCAACTGCATCCGGTTCGCGGCGGTCAGGATCGCGACGTCGCCGGTGCCGCCTTGCCCGCTATGGCAGGCGTTCACGATTGCGGTGTCGATAGGGTACATCTTCATCAGGCGGCCGACCACGAAACCGGTGCCCATCAGCGTCGCGACGGTCGACACAATGGTCACGACGTTGACGATCGTGAACGCGGCGGTCAGCTTGTCCCACGGCGTCATCGCGACGCCGATCGCGAACAGCAGCGGATACGTGACGGCGGTCGAGAAGAACTTGTAGACGACGAACGCGCCTTCCTGCAGCGGCGGCGACACCGCGCGCGCGAGCTTCACGAGCACCGCGAGGAACAGCATCGCGACCGGCGCGGGCAGGCCGAACAGCTTGTGCGCCATCAGGCCGACGAGGTACAGCGTGATCGCCGTGATGCCGGCGCCCGCGATGTGCGTGACGTCGACGTGGCCGCGGATTTCTTCGTTTTCCGGCGTCATGTCGCCGGTTTCGCCGACCTGCAGGCGGCCGTTGCCGGTCAGGTGCGGCAGGCGCTTGCCGAGCATGTCGAGCGCGCCCGACAGGATGATCGCGGTCAGGCTGCCGAGCATCACCGGCGGCAGCACCATCGCGAACATCTCGCCCTGCGGCAGGTGCATCAGTTCCGAATAGCCGATCGACAGCGGAATCGCGCCTTCGCCGACGCCGCCGGCCATGATCGGCACGACGATGTACAGCAGCGTGTGGCGCGCGCCGAGGCCGAGCGCGGTGCCGACCGCCGTGCCGACGATCACCGCGGCGACCGAGCCGGCGGCGAGCGGGATGAAGATCTTCACGAAGCCCTGGATCAGCACGCGGCGGTCCATGCTCAGGATGCTGCCGACGATGATCGACGCGATGAACAGGTACAGGAAGTTGGTCGACTTCGTGAATTCGACCGTCAGGTTCAGCACCGGCTTCGGCAGCAGGTGGTAGTACGTGAGCGCCGACGGCACGAAGGTCGCGAAGATCGCGGCCGCGCCGATGTTGCGCAGCAGCGGCAGGCGCTTGCCGAGTTCGGCGCACGTGAAGCCGAAGAACGCGAGCACGGCGATCGCCATCGAGATCTCGCCGGGCACCTTGCCCGTCACCGCGAAGCCGACGATCAGCCCGAACAGGATCAGGTAGACCGGCAGCGGGATGATGCCGATGCGGATTTCCATCAGCTTCCACCAGCCTTCCGGCCAGAAGCGTTCGCGCGTGGCGGGACCGGCTTCGGCAAGCGGCTCGGGATGGGACGGGGTATGGATTGAGGTCTGCAAGACGTGTCTCCTGATGTTGGAATGCCTGCTTTGCTTCGCGGCATCGTGTGCCGACTATTACGCAACCTCCGTGCCAAGGATCTGGCTTGCCGGCGCGTTTATAACCAATTGATTCATAAAGAAATTATTTCGTCTGCTGAAAGGCTCGCCCGATGGGCAGGCCGAGAATTCGGAATTCGCGCGGCGGGCAGGCCGAGATTTCGGCCGGATGGCCGGCCAGGCGCCCGGCCAGGCATCCGGCCGCGCTCGATCTCTCGCCATATCGCCGCGCGCGATTTTCTTCGCACAATCGCTTCGTAGACCGTCCCTCCGCCGCTCTCTATCATCGACTGATCCTTTTCCGATGCGACGACGACTGTCCGGAGAACGCCCGCGCGTTCGCCGCGGTGTCGCTCATCCATCGATACCGTCTTTGGACAGGAGAGTGGTTTCCATGCTGCATGCCGTTTTTTCCGCCCGCTTTTCCTCCGGCCGTTTTGCCGGTTTCGCCCGACCGGCCCGCCTGCTGGCGGCCGCGCTGCTCGCCGGGTTGATCGGCGTCGTGCTGCCGAACGGCGCACGCGCCGACACCGCGCCGCTGAAGGTCGGCATCTCGACCAGCCCGCAGATCGAAGCGCTGAAGGTCGCCGCGAAGGAGGCGAAGGCGCAGGGGCTCGACGTGAAGATCGTCGAGTTCACCGACTGGAATACGCCGAACGCGGCGCTCGCGAACAAGGACATCGACGTCAACTATTTCCAGCACATCCCGTTTCTCGAGAACGCGAACAAACAGGGCGGCTACAACTTCGTATCGATTGCACCCGGCACGATCATGAAGATCGGCCTCTATTCGAAGAAGGTGAAAAGCTTTGGCGAGCTGAAGGACGGCGCGCGCGTCGCGATCGCGAACGACCCGGTGAACGGCGGGCGCGGGCTGTTGCTGCTGCAGCGCGCGGGCCTGATCACGCTGAAGCCGGGCGCCGATTATCGCGCGACGACGCACGACATCGTGTCCAACCCGAAGCACCTGAAGATCATTCCGCTCGAAGCGTCGCAGCTCGCGCGTTCGCTCGACGACGTCGATCTCGCGCAGGGCTACCCGAGCTTCATCAAGCTCGCCGGCACGACCGACCCGAACAGCGCGCTGTTGTTCGACGGCACCGAGAACAAGATCTTCGCGATCCAGTGGGTCGTGCGGCCCGACAGCGTGAACGATCCGCGCATCCGCAAGTTCATCGCGATCTACCAGCACTCGCCGGCCGTGCGCAAGGCGCTCGACAACGCGTTCGGCTCGCTGTACGCGATCGCGTGGTGACGGAGGCGAACATGACGACGGCGAACCGCAAGAAGATCCTGCTCAACGCGTTCAACATGAACTGCGTCGGGCACATCAATCACGGGCTGTGGACGCATCCGCGCGACCGCTCCGCGCACTACACCGATCTCGACTACTGGGCCGATCTCGCGAAGACGCTCGAACGCGGCAAGTTCGACGGGATCTTTCTTGCGGACATCGTCGGCGTATACGACGTGTTCGGCGGCGGCCCCGACGCCGCGCTGCGCGAATCGGTGCAGGTGCCCGTCAACGATCCGCTGCTGCTCGTGCCCGCGATGGCGCAGGTCACGCGGCATCTCGGCTTCGGCGTGACCGCGAACCTGACCTACGAGCCGCCTTACCTGTTCGCGCGCCGCATGTCGACGCTCGATCACCTGACGAAAGGGCGCGTGGGCTGGAACATCGTCACCGGCTATCTCGACAGCGCCGCGCGCGGGATGGGCCTCGCGCAGCAGATCGGCCACGACGACCGCTACGAGCGCGCCGACGATTACATGGACGTCGTCTACAAGCTGTGGGAACAGAGCTGGGACGACGACGCGGTGATCCGCGATGCCCAGGCGCGCGTGTTCGCGCAGCCGGGCAAGGTGCGGCGCGTGAAGCACGACGGGCCGTTCTATTCGGTCGACGCGATCCACCTGAGCGAGCCGTCGCTGCAGCGCACGCCGGTGCTGTACCAGGCCGGTTCGTCCGCGCGCGGCGTCGAGTTCGCGGGCCGGCATGCGGAATGCGTGTTCGTGAACGGGCAGAGCAAGGCCGCCGCGCGCGCGGCGGCGCTCGACATCCGCGCGGCCGCCGCGCGGCAGGGGCGCGATCCGGCGTCGATCCGGATCTTCGCGGGCGTGAGCGTCGTGACGGCCGAGACCGAGCGGCTCGCGCGCGAGAAATTCGACGAATACCGGCGCTACGCGAGCCCGGAAGCCGGCCTCGCGCATTTCGCGAGCTCGACCGGCATCGACTTCGCGAAGTACGGCCTCGACGAGCCGATCTCGTACGTGAAGACCGATTCGATCCAGTCGGCCGTCGACGCGATTTCGCGCAAGAGCTCGACCGGCACGTGGACCGTGCGCCGGATGCTCGAACAGATGTCGCTCGGCGGCCGTTATGCGCCGATCGTCGGTTCGCCGTCGCAGGTCGCGGACGAGCTGCAGTCGTGGATCGACGAGACGGGCATCGACGGCTTCAACCTGACGCGCACCGTGATGCCCGAGTCGTTCGAGGATTTCGTCGACTGGGTCGTGCCCGAACTGCAGAACCGCGGTGTCTACAAGGAAGACTACGATCCCGCGCCGACGCTGCGCGAGAAGCTGTTCGGCGCGGGCGCGCGCCTGCCCGCATGGCACACCGGCGCGCAGCACCGGCCGGCCGCCGTGCCCGAACCCGCGCATCCCGCGCATGCCTGAACGTGACGGAGCGAAGCGATGACGCAATTGTTCGATACGCTGGGTTTCATCGACGCATCGGCCGCGCGTGCCGGCGCCGCTGCGACGGTGCACGAGAAAACGGCCACGCCGGCTGATGGTGTGGCCGTGTCGCTGGAGCAGGTCGGTAAGGTGTTCGCGACGCCGCGCGGCCACGCCGCCGCGTTGCGCGACGTGACGCTCGACGTGCGGCGCGGCGAGGTATTCGGGATCATCGGCCGCAGCGGTGCCGGGAAGTCGACGCTGCTGCGGCTCGTGAACGGGCTCGAACGGCCGAGCTCGGGCCGCGTGCGCGTGCAGGGCGTCGACGTCGGCGCGCTCGACGAGGACGGGCTCGTCGCACTGCGCCGCCGCACCGGCATGGTGTTCCAGCATTTCAACCTGCTCTCCGCGAAGACGGTATTCGAGAACGTCGCGCTGCCGCTTAAGATCGCCGGCGTGCCGAAGGCCGAGCGCGTGCGCAAGGTCGACGCGCTGCTCGAACTCGTCGGGCTCGCCGCGAAGCGCGATGCGTATCCGGCGAGCCTGTCGGGCGGGCAGAAGCAGCGCGTCGGCATTGCCCGCGCGCTCGTGCACGATCCCGAGGTGCTGCTGTGCGACGAGGCGACGTCGGCGCTCGATCCCGAGACGACGCAGTCGATCCTCGCGCTGCTCGCCGACATCAACCGCCGCCTCGGGCTGACGATCGTGCTGATCACGCACGAGATGGAAGTGATCCGCGCGGTGTGCGACACGGTCGCGGTGATCGAACAGGGCGAAGTCGTCGAAACGGGCCCCGTGTGGCGCGTGTTCGGCGATCCGCGCCACGGCGCGACGCGCGCGCTGCTCAGCACGCTCGTGCACGACCTGCCGGCCGAACTGGCCGCGCGCGTGCAGCCGCTGCCCGAGCAGGCCGCATTGCCGGACGGCGCGCAGGTCGTGCTCGACGTTCGTTATACGGGCGAAAGCGGCGGCGAGCCGGACGTCGGCGCGCTCGCGGCGGCGCTCGGCGGCTCCGTGCGTTTCCTGCACGGCGGCATCGAGCGGATCCAGGGGCATGCGCAAGGGCGGCTCGTGATCGCGGCTTCGCCGCGCGCGGATGAAGCCGGCCAGTCGTCGGCACGCGGCGACGCGGTCGCCGCGCTGCTCGAACGTGCGCGCCGCCACGCGAATCACGCGGAGGTGCTCGGTTATGTTTGAACTCTGGTGGCCCGAACTGCTCGACGCGATCCGCGACACGCTGTCGATGGTCGCCGCGTCGGCCGCGATCGCGGCGCTGATCGGCATCCCGCTCGCGGTGATCCTCGTGACCACCGCGCCCGGCGGCATCTACGCGCGGCGCGGCGTGAACGCGGTGCTCGGCGCGCTCGTCAACGTGTTCCGCTCGACGCCGTTCATCATCCTGCTCGTCGCGCTGCTGCCGTTCACGCGCGTGCTGATCGGCACGACGATCGGCGTATGGGCGGCCGTCGTGCCGTTGTCGATCGCCGCGATCCCGTTCTTCGCGCGGATCGCCGAAGTGAGCCTGCGCGAAGTCGATCGCGGGCTGATCGAGGCCGCGCTCGCGATGGGTGCGAAGCGCCGCCACATCGTGTGGCACGTGCTGCTGCCGGAGGCGCTGCCCGGCATGCTCGGCGGCTTCACGATCACCGTTGTCGCGCTGATCGGCTCGACCGCGATGGCGGGCGCCGTCGGCGCGGGCGGGCTCGGCGATCTCGCGATCCGCTACGGCTACCAGCGCTTCGACACCACCGTCATGGTGACCGTGATCGTGATCCTGATCGCACTCGTTTCGGCCGTGCAAATCACGGGCGACCGCCTGGTCCGACGCGTGACCCGGCGCACCTGAGCGACGCCACGAGCGTCCGCTCGCTTCATTCATGACCCTGAGAGAACGAACCCTATGACCTTGCCCATCGGCGCGCCGCGCGAATGGAACGGACAATTCGAGGAAGCGCTGTTTCTCGACGTGGCGCGACGCCATCGTCCCGGCTTCCCGACCAAGCTGGCCACGCCGCCGCGCGAACCGCGCAATGCGGACGAACTGGCCGCCGTCGCCGACTACTACACGAAGATGGCGTCGCACGACCTGTTCATCGTGCAGGTCGTCGCGAGGGCGATCGACACGCTGTTCCGCGACGATCCGCATTTCCAGCTGATCCTGTCGCGCCAGCTCGGCGACGACGGCGCGCACGCGGTGATCGGCCGCGAGCGCGTGACCGAACTGACGGGGCGCGACCCGCTGCCGGAGATCGACCGGCTCGTCGCCGCGCACTGGGCGCGCATCGGCGATATCGCGGTGCGCGACGTCGCGGGTTTTCTCGCGTTCGAATGGCATTACGAGCTGCACATCCTCGCGAAGCTGTGGATCCAGCGCAAGACCGGCCGCATCGGCGACGGCGCGATGCGCGAGCACGGCGAGAACCGGATCCGGCCGGACGAGGAGTGGCATCGCGTGCAGATCGTCCAGTGGTGGTTCGACACGTTGAAGGCGCTGCCGGCCGCCGAGCGCGACGCGCTGATCGATCGCGTGATCGCGGCCGACGAGGAAACACAGGCGCGGCTCGACGGTTATCTGCACGATGAGTACGCGCACACCGCGCACGTGTTCGGCGCGGATATCGCCGACTATCGCGCGATCTACGACGACTGGCGGCGCGAGATCCTCGTGCGGTTGACCGGCAGGCGCGAACTCGGGAAACTCGTGCCGTTGTCGGAAGCTGTCTCGACCCAGGAACAGGAAGCCGTCGCATGAACGATCCACGCGGCCCGGCGACGCTCGCCGCGGCAACGGATGTGTCAGCAATCGATCCGCACGCACTTGCGCGCGTCATCGGTGCGCTACGCGAAACTGCCGCCGTGCGCGATCGCGCGGGCGGCCACGCCGCGCAGGAAAAGCAGTGGCTCGCCGACGCGGGCCTGCTGACGCTTGCGGTGCCGCGCGCGTTCGGCGGGCAGGAAGCCGCGTGGCCCGCGATCTACGACGCGATCCGGCAGATCGCGCGCGTCGACAGCGCGCTCGCGCATCTCGTCGGGTTCCAGTGCCTGCAGGTGGTGAGCGTCGACGTGTGGGGCAGCGCGGCGCAGCGCGAACGCTATCTGCGCGGCACGGTCGAGCAGCGCTGGTGGTGGGGCAATGCGGTCAATCCGCTCGACACGCGGCTCGTGGCCACCGCGACGCCGGACGGCGGCTACCGGCTCGACGGCGTGAAGGGCTTCTGTTCGGGCACGCGCGGCTCGCAGCGGATGACGGTGTCCGCACACGATCCGGAAACCGGCCGCACCGTGTTCGGCGTGGTGCCGACCGATCGCCAGGGGATCACGATCAACGAAGACTGGGATCCGATCGGCCAGCGCCAGACCGACAGCGGCAGCGTGCGCTTCGACGGCGTGACGCTTGCGCCGGACGAGGTGCTGCACCGGTCCGAGGCGCCGCCGACACCGCGCGCGACGCTGCGCACGCTCGTGTCGCAGCTCGTGCTGACGAACCTGTTCGTCGGGCTCGCGGAAGGCGCGCTGGCCGACGCGCGCGACTATGTGCTGAAGCATGGCCGGCCGTGGATTCACTCGGACGTCGAGCAGGCGAGCGACGATCCGTACACGCTGCAGCGCTTCGGCGACATGCGCGTGCGGGCCGTTGCCGCGGCGGCGCTGGCCGATCGCGCGGCCGGCGCGTTGCAGCACGCGTGGGCGCGGGGTGATGCGCTGACGTCGGACGAGCGAGCGGAAGTGGCGCTCGCGGTTTCGGACGCAAAGATCGTCGCGCAGCGCGCGGCGCTCGACAACGGCGAGGCGCTGTTCGACGCATGCGGCGCGCGCGCGACGGCCGCATCGCTCGGCCTCGACCGCTTCTGGCGGAATGCGCGCACGCATACGCTGCACGATCCGCTCGACTACCGGCTGCGCGATGTCGGCCGGTTCGCGCTGACGGGAGAATTGCCGCCGGCGTCGCTCTATACGTGACGACGGGGCCGCCGCAGCGGCGCTTCGCGGCGGCTCCACGCCGGCCACAAGCGCCGGTGCCTGGCACCCATACCGGCACATCGATCGTTCCATCCGCTGGACGCCTGGAATGATATGTTATATCGTATCGATACAATATATCATTTCACCCTCGACGTCCTCTTCAGGAATCGCCCGATGAGCCCCGCACTCCATCCGTCCACGCGGCTTCCCGTGACCGTCCTGTCCGGCTTCCTCGGCGCCGGCAAGACGACGCTGCTCAATCACATCCTCAACAATCGCGAGGGCCGGCGCGTCGCGGTCATCGTCAACGACATGTCCGAGGTCAACATCGATGCCGCGCTTGTTCGCGACGGCGGCGCGGGGCTGTCGCGCACCGACGAGAAGCTGGTCGAGATGAGCAACGGCTGCATCTGCTGCACGCTGCGCGAGGATCTGCTGATCGAGGTCGACCGGCTCGCGCGCGAAGGCCGGTTCGACCAGCTCGTGATCGAATCGACCGGCATCTCGGAGCCGCTGCCGGTGGCCGAGACGTTCACGTTCGAAGGCGAGGATGGCCGCAGCCTCGGCGAAGTCGCGCGGCTCGACACGATGGTGACGGTGGTCGACGCGTTCAATTTCCTGCGCGACTACGCGTCGCGCGACAGCCTGCAGTCGCGCGGCGAATCGATGGGCGACGAGGATGCGCGCACGGTCGTCGATCTGCTGATCGACCAGATCGAATTCTGCGACGTGATCGTGATCAACAAGATCGACCTGATCGACGCGAGCGCGCGCGAGCGGCTGGTCGCGCTGCTGCGCGGCTTGAACCCGCGCGCGCGGATCGAGATCGCCGAATTCGGCAAGGTGCCGCTCGAGCGCGTGCTCGACACGGGCCTGTTCGATTTCGACGAGGCGTCGCGCGCGCCGGGCTGGTTGCAGGAAATGCGCGGCACGCACACGCCGGAGACCGACGAATACGGAATCCGCAGCTTCGTCTACCGCGCGCGGCGGCCGTTCCATCCGCAGCGCTTCTTCGATCTCGTCGAAAGCGAATGGCCGGGCGTCGTCCGCTCGAAGGGGTTCTTCTGGCTGGCCACCCATCCGATCGTCGCCGGCTCGTGGTCGCAGGCCGGCGCGGTCGCGCGGCACGGGCCGGCCGGCCACTGGTGGGCGGCCGTGCCGCCCGAGCGCTGGCCGCAGGACGCGGAAGCCGTCGCGCAGATCCGCGCGAGATGGGACGAGCGCGTCGGCGACGCGCGGCAGGAACTCGTGCTGATCGGCATGGACATGGACGAACCCACGCTGCGCGCGCGCTTCGACGCGTGTCTGCTGACCGACGCCGAGATGGCCGGCGGCCCCGAACACTGGACCACGTGGGACAACCCGTTTCGCGACTGGCCCTGACCTGAACGCGCGCTTCCTGCATCGATCCGGATGGGGAAGGCGCTCCACCGGATCCCGAGCATGAATGCAGCCCTTCCCGATATTTCCCTGACCGATGCCGTACCGGGCCGTCGCCCGCTCGAGTGGGTCGGCATGCAGGGCATCGACCTGCCCGTGGTCGTGGCCGAGCCCGGCTGCCGGCGCGACGTGCATGCGCGCGCCGACGTGCAGGTCGATCTGCCTGCGCCGCATGTGAAGGGCATCCACATGTCGCGGCTGTACCGGCTGCTCGACGGGCTTGGCGACGGCGAAGCGCTGTCGCCGGCCGGTTTGCGGCACGTGCTGGGCGCAATGGTCGACAGCCATCGCGACTGCGACTCGCGCAGCGCGCGGGTACGGCTGTGCTTCGACCTGCTGGCGCGCCGCGCGGCGCTGGTGACGGACGGGCTGGCCGGATGGAAGTCCTATCCGGTTCGTGTCGACGCGGTGCTCACCGGTGACGCGTTCGAGTTGCGCGCGCAAGTGACGGTCGTTTATTCGTCGACGTGCCCGTGCTCGGCCGCGCTGTCGCGGCACTGGGTCGAACAGGCGTTTCTGGCGGCGTTCGGCAGCGAGGATCGCGTGGCGCCGGCCGCGGTCGCCGCGTGGCTGCAGCGGCATGCGACGGCGGCGACACCGCACAGCCAGCGCAGCGAAGCCGTCGTGAGCGTCGGGCTGCCTGCCGACGCCACGGCGCTGGGGTTGATCGACCTGATCGATCGCGTCGAGCAAGCGCTCGGCACACCGGTGCAGACGGCCGTCAAGCGCGCGGACGAGCAGGCGTTCGCAGTGTTGAACGGCGAGAACCTGATGTTCGTCGAGGATGCCGCGCGCCGCGTCCAGGCCGCGCTGGACAGTCGCCATGCGAACCCGCGCGTCCACGTGCGCCATCTGGAAAGTCTGCATCCGCACGATGCGGTGGCCTGGGCAGCGCCGGTTCGCGAAGGCGTCGACGCATGCTGATCCGCAAGCTGTTCCGCTTCGAGAATGCGCACGTCGTGCGCGGCTGCAGCACGCGGCGCTGCTCGCATTCGATCCACGGCCATTCGTACCGCGTCGAGCTGCTGCTCGAAGCGCATGCGCTCGACCACGGGCAGATGATCTACGACTTCGGGCTGCTCAAGGGTGACGTGCGTGACCTGATCGACGCGTTCGACCATGCGGTGACGCTGTGGTCGGGCGACGATCCGGACTATCTCGACAGCATGCGCCGCCACTCGGAGCGCTGGGTGCAGCTGCCCGTTTCCCCTAGCGCCGAGCAGTTCTCGCGCGTGTTCTTTCGTCTCGTCGATGCGGCGCTGTCCTGTACCCGCATGTCGAACGGCGAAGGCGACGTGCGCCTGTATTCGGTCATCGTTCACGAGACCGAGACCGGCTACGCGCAGTGCTTTCGCGACGACGCGTTCAATCCGCGCATGGGCCGCATCGACCTGGACGACATCGTGTTCTCGCCGGCTGTCGCCGTGCAGTGGCGCGATCCGGGCTTGTTCGAGAAACTCAAGCGCGACTATCCGATTTATCAGCAGGAATCCTCATGATCAGAAAGAACCCGCGCGGCGACCTGCCGCAGATCCATCCGAGCGCGTTCGTCGATCCGACCGCCATCCTGTGCGGGCTCGTGATCGTCGAGGAGAACGTGTTCATCGGCCCGTACGCGGTGATCCGCGCCGACGAAACGGACGCCGGCGGCCGGATCGCTCCGATCGTGATCGGCGCGCATTCGAACATCCAGGACGGCGTGGTGATCCATTCGAAGTCGGGCGCGAGCGTCACCATCGGCCGGCACACGTCGATCGCGCATCGCGCGATCGTCCACGGGCCGTGCAAGGTCGGCGACGGCGTGTTCGTCGGGTTCAACAGCGTGCTGTTCAACTGCACGATCGACGACGGTTGCGTCGTGCGCTACAACGCGGTCGTCGACGGCTGCCACCTGCCGCCTGGCTTCTACGTGCGCTCGACCGAACGCATCGGGCCGGAAACCGATCTCGCCGCATTGCCGCAGGTGACGGCCGATGCGAGCGAATTCTCCGAGGACGTCGCGCGCACGAACAATGCGTTGGTGCTCGGCTACAAGCATATCCAGAACGAGTTCTGAGTCATGGGCGAGCCGATGCGACGCGAAGGAGGCGGCGAACCGGGGCGACGCCACGCCGACCTGCTCGTGCACGGCGGCACGGTGATGTCGCCCAGCGGCGCCGAGCGGATCGACGTGGCCTGCGTGGGCGGCCGCATCGTCGCGCTGGGCGCGTTGCACGGCACATGGAGCGCTGATGTCCTGCTCGATGCCGGCGGACTGCATGTGCTGCCGGGCGTCGTCGACAGCCAGGTGCATTTCCGCGAACCGGGCCTGACGCACAAGGAGACCATCGAGGCCGGCACGCGCGGCGCGGTGCTCGGCGGCGTCACGACGATCTTCGAGATGCCCAATACGCATCCGCTGACGCTCGACGAGCAGGACCTGCAGGCAAAGCTGGATCTCGCGCGCGGCCGTGCGTGGTGCGATTACGCGTTCTACATCGGCGGCTCGGCCGTGAACGCCGAACGGCTGCCGGCGCTCGAAAGCCTGCCGGGCTGCGCGGGCGTGAAGGTCTTCATGGGCAGTTCGTTCGGCGATCTGCTGGCCGACGACGAAACCGTGTTGCGCCGGATCCTGCGAAACGGGCGGCGGCGCATGGCCGTGCATGCGGAGGACGAAGCGCGGTTGCGCGAACGCAGGGCGCTCGTGGAAGCGAGCGGCGACGTGCGCGACCATCCGCGCTGGCGCGACGAGGAAAGCGCGTTGACCGCGACACGGCGCATCGTCGGGCTCGCCGCCGAGACTGGCCGCCGGCTGCATGTGCTGCATGTGTCCACCGCCGACGAAATGGCGTTGCTCGTGCAGCACCGGCGGCGCGTGACGGTCGAGGTCACGCCGCATCACCTGAGCCTGCACGCGCCCGATTGCTACGAGCGGCTCGGCACGTTCGCGCAGATGAATCCGCCCGTGCGCGAACGGCATCATCGGGATGCGCTGTGGCAGGCCGTCCGCGACGGCGTGGTCGACGTGATCGGCAGCGATCACGCGCCGCATACGCGCGACGAAAAGCGCCGGCCCTATCCGCAATCGCCGAGCGGCATGACCGGCGTGCAGACGCTGCTGCCGCTGATGCTCGACCACGTGCATGCGGGCCGCCTGAGCCTCGAACGGCTGGTCGACCTGACCAGCGCCGGGCCGGCGCGCATCTTCGGCATCGAGGGAAAAGGGCGCATCGCGATCGGGTACGACGCCGACTTAAGCGTCGTCGACCTGCGCGCGCGGCGGATCATCCGCGACGAATGGATCGCCAGCGTGAGCGGCTGGACGCCTTACGACGGGTGCGCGGTCACGGGCTGGCCCGTGCATACGGTCGTGCGCGGGCAGGTTGCCGTGCGCGACGGTGTGCTGAACGGGCAGCCGGCAGGGGAGGCTGTGACGTTTATGGAGGCGGACAAGCCGCCTGCTTCATGCGCTTCAGTGGAATCCCGGTTTCGGCACTGCTCCTGGGTGCAGCCAGCGCCGGTCATTGCACCGCCCGTTCAATCCGATTTGTGCGGGAAGAGCGCGTAGACCTTTCCGGAAGGCGCCTGCACGACCGACGCGCCGTCGGCGATCGGCCCTGTGGCGTTGCTGACGGCGTGCCGGCCATGAACAGTCTTGAAAAGCCATGTACCGGGATAGTTTTCGCGCAGCCCGCGCACCCCGGACACGACTTCGGTACCGGCCGGGTAGGTGATGTCGCCGATGCTCGCCGCGCGTGCCAGCGTCGCGTAGTCGAAGGCCAGAATGTTGTGTTCCCGGTCGAGCTTCAGCGTCGGCTGAAGCAGCGGTAGTGCGGGCAGTTCGAATACGGCGCCATCGGCGACCCTGATTTCCCAATAGTCGTTGTCGCGCAGACCGTCGCCATAGGCGGTCGTGCTTCTCATCAATCGCGAGCGGGCCGGCACGATGGCGCCGGCTACGCGATTGCCGTCGGCCAGGCGGCACGACCAAAGCGTCCTGATCCGCGCATCGTTGCGCAGCACGATTTCCAGCGGTTCGCTCGCGCCGCATGTCCATCCGTCGATCGTCGGGGTGCCGGTTACGGTGAGCTTCAGCGCAGTGAGCCAGACGGGAGACAGGTTATTCCACGAGGTTTCGTCGTCATATTCGCCGACGATCTCCACCGCCACGGCGGGAATTCCGTAGACGCCGACCGCGTGCGGGAACTCGGCTCGCTCGATCGATTTCATGTCGCCGGCGGTATAGAGCGACAGTCTGGTACCGGGCGGCATGTCGATACCCAGCAGATGCGCGCCCTTCTCCAGCGTGGGGTGCCGCGCGGCCTCCTCTTTTCTCATGTTCAGATCGACCCGCAGCCAGATCGTTGCCATGAAAACGAAGAAACTGCTCATCACGCATAGCGCGGCCAAGATGGCGGTGGCGCGTACCCGATGCGTGCGAAACGATCGTCGTGCGCGCGGAAACAACGCCAGCGCGGCGGCCCACACCAGCACGGACACGGTTGCGAGAAACGAAATGCCGAGAACGATGAAGAGGGTGCCGGAGAAAATCGGAGCGGGAATCATCGGAAAGGCGAGCGCCCGAACGGGATCATGGTTGGAATTGCCCTGGTACCGCCGGGCATGCCGACATCGTCAGGCGGCGGTTGCCGCCGCCTGAGCAGCCGCGGTGGCGAACGACGCTTCAAGGGCTTGTACGAATGGCGCACATTGTAATGTTCAAATGCAATTGTCTGACAAGAGCGAGGTGCGCCATGCGCGTGTGGTTACGCCGCCAACGCATCCGCCAGCGCCCGCATCGCGTCCACCGTGTCCCGATCCGCCGGAAAGAACGCCTCGATCGCGAGCTCCGACAGCGTCACGTCGACCGGCGTGCCGAATACCGTCGTCGTGCTGAAGAACGTCAGCTCGCCGGCCGCGGTGCGCAGCCGCAGCGGCACGGCGATATCCGCGAAGTCGGTGCGCGCCTGCGTGTCGTCGGGCTGGCCGGCCGGTGCCGGATACGCGGCAAGCTCATCGCGCAGCGCGTGCAGCGTGCGGTCGCCGCTCGCATCGATCTGCCGCTGCAGCCGATGCAGGATGTGCGCGCGCCATTCATGCCAGTTGACGATCTGCGATGCGAGGCCGTCCGGATGCAGGCTCAGCCGCAACACGTTGACGGGCGGCTGCAGCAGCGACGGATCGGCCTGCGCGACCAGCGCGCCGAGCATCCGGTTCGCGGCGAGCAGCGTCCAGTGGCGGTCCACCGCGAGCGCCGGGTACGGCTCATGGCCGCGCAGCACCGCTTCGACGGCATGGCGCGCGGCATCCAGCTGCGGATCCGAAAACGGCCGTTCGCGAAACAGCGGCGCAAAGCCCGCCGCAACCAGCAGCGCGTTGCGTTCGCGCAGCGGTACGTCGAGCCGCTCCGCGAGATGCAGCACCATCTCGCGGCTCGGCTGCGCGCGGCCCGATTCGACGAAGCTCAGGTGGCGCGCGGAGACTTCCGCGTCGAGCGCGAGCGCCATCTGGCTCAGGCGCCGGCGTTGCCGCCACGTGCGCAGCAGCGGGCCGATGCCGGACGCGCGGCCGGCGGACGGGGAGGGCGAATGGAGGGCGGCGGTCGGGTTCATGACGCAGATGATAGGCAATCCTGCGCGCGTTGGGCATTACCTGCGACGTAAGCATCGCGCCGCTTCCCGGGCGCGTCCCGGCGCTGCGTTACCATAGCCCCCGTGCCAACTGAGAGGCGACGCCGGACCCGCGACGACAACGCATGGGCCGTTGTCGTGCACATTCACAACAAGGCATTCCAGGGGAATCCAACAATGAAAATGAAAAAACTTGCCGTCCGGCTCGCCTGCGTGGCGACGCTCGCACTCGCCGCGACCAGCGGCCATGCGCAGACCGAAGCTGCGCAGGTGGAAATGAGGGCCGCCGCCGCGGCCGCCAACGAGGCCGTCGTGAAGGGGCCGACCGACATCGACGTGAAGCATGAAGTCGTGCTGAAGCTGAAGGCCGGCGAGTCGTTCGTGCCGGCCGCCGAAGCCGGCCGCTACCTGCGCTCGATGGGCAACTCGATCGACGAATCGAAGCTGGTCGGCCTCGTGCTGCCCGACGACCCCGATGCCGACTGGATCTCGGTCGTGTCGTTCGAGCCGAGCGGCTACATCCGCGACGACGACGCGAAGGACTGGAAGCCCGACGAGTTGCTGAAGAGCCTGCAGGCCGGCACCGAGGAAGACAACCCGGCGCGCAAGGAGCGCGGCCTGCCCGAAACCGAGGTGGTCGGCTGGGCGAAGGCGCCCGCGTACGACGCGGCCACGCACCGGCTCGTGTGGTCCGCGATCATCCGCGACAAGGGCGCGGCCCCGAACGCCGGGAACGACGGCGTGAACTACCGGACGCTCGTGCTCGGCCGCGACGGCTACCTGTCGCTGACGATGGCGTCGACGCTGGCCGATCTGCCGAAGTACAAGGCGTCGGCCGACGACCTGCTGTCGAACATCAGCTTCAACGACGGCAAGCGCTACGCCGATTTCAACAAGTCGACCGACCACGTCGCCGAGTACGGCCTCGCGGCGCTGATCGTCGGCGTCGGCGCGAAGAAGCTCGGCCTGCTCGCGCTGATCGGCGCGTTCGCGGTGAAGTTCTTCAAGATCGGCGCGGTCGCGCTGCTGGCCGGCGGTGCGGCGCTGAAGCGCTTCTTCGGGCGCAAGCCGAAGGCGGCCGCGGTGCCGGCCGTCGCCGACGCGTCCGACGTATCCGGCGCGGAGCGCAAGGAATGACGAAGCTGCTGCTGCTGATCTTCGGCGGCCTCAAGCTCGGCAAGGTGCTCGTTTCGGCGGGCACCATGCTGGCGTCGATCGCGGTCTACGCGCTGTTCTACGGCTGGCGGTTCGCGGCCGGTTTCGTCGCGCTGCTGCTGGTGCACGAGGCCGGTCACTACCTGGCCGCGCAGCGGCGCGGGCTCGACGTCGGGCTGCCGACGTTCATCCCGTTCGTCGGCGCATGGATCCAGTTGAAGGAGATGCCGCACGACGCGGAAACCGAAGCGTATGTCGGGCTCGCCGGGCCGTTCGTCGGCACGCTCGGCGCGCTGGCCTGCTACGCGGCCGCGCGCCACTACGACAGCAACCTGCTGCTCGCGCTGTCGTACACGGGCTTCTTCCTGAACCTGTTCAACATGATCCCGCTGTCGCCGTTCGACGGCGGGCGGATCACCGCGGTGCTGTCGCCGCGCATCTGGTTCGCGGGCGTGCCGGTGCTGATCGCGCTGTTCGTGTATCGCCCGAGCCCGCTGCTGATCGTGATGGCGATCCTCGCGCTGCCGCAACTGAAGCGCGCGTGGCGCTACGATCCCGACGCGCCGGAGAACCGCGTGTACTACGCGACGTCGATCGAGACGAAGACGACGTACGCGCTCTGCTACGTCGGCCTGCTCGCGTTCCTCGCGCTGATGACGTCCGGCGTGCACGACATGCTGCGCGTCGCGCATTCCGCGACCTGACGCAAAAACGGCGGCCGCTGTTACGCGGCCGCCGTCGTCTTCCTTTCTTTTCCGCCGATGCTCAAGCGTCTCGATGACGCAGCTCGACACGCCTGATGTCCTTCACGATCACGAGATAGCTGAACACGGTGACGAGCGCGTTCAGCCCGACGAACACGAGCGCGCCGTTGAACGAGCCGCTTGCGCCGACGAGGTAGCCGATCGCGATCGGCGCGACGATGCCGGCCGTGTTGCCGAACATGTTGAACAGGCTGCCCGACAGGCCGATCGCTTCCTTCGGCGCGGTATCCGCGACGACGGCCCAGCCGAGCGAGCCGATCCCCTTGCCGAAGAACGACACGGCCATCAGCACGATCACCAGCGCTTCGCTGTCGACGTAATTGCAGCCGATGATGACCATCGACAGCGCCATCCCGCAGACGATCGGGATCTTGCGCGCGAGCGTCAGCGATACGCCGCGGCGGATCAGCCCGTCCGACAGCATCCCGCCGAGCACGCCGCCGAGGAACCCGCAGATCGCGGGCAGCGACGTCATGAAGCCGGCCTTCAGCAGCGACATCCCGCGCGCCTGCACGAGGTAGATCGGGAACCACGTGAGGAAGAAGTACGTGAGCACGTTCACGCAGTACTGGCCGAGGTACACGCCGATCAGCATCCGGTTCGACAGAAGCTGGCGCACGTAATACCAGCCGGCCACGCGGCTGCCTTCGGACGCCGCGCCGGTGCCGCGTGACTTCGACCGCACGAGGCCGCCGCCCTGCTCGATATGGTCGAGCTCCGCGCGGTTCACGGCCGGATGGTCGGCCGGATCCTTCACGACGCGCAGCCACAGGAACGCGAGCGCGATGCCCGCGAGGCCGAGCCACAGGTACACCTGGTGCCAGCCGTACGCATGCGTGAGCCACGCCATAAGCGGCGAGAACACGACGGCCGCGAAATACTGCGCGGCGTTGAAGATCGCCGACGCGGTGCCGCGCTCGGCGGTCGGGAACCAGCTCGCGACGACCTTCGCGTTGGCGGGGAACGCGGGCGCTTCGGCGATGCCGACCGCGAAGCGCATCGCGAACAGCGCGGCGACCGCGAACGCGGCGCTGCCGCCGAGGCCGATCGTGCTCTGCAGCAACGTGAACGCCGACCACAGGAAGATGCTCGCCGCATATACGCGCCGCGCGCCGAAGCGGTCGAGCAGCCAGCCGCTCGGCAGTTGCGCGAGCACGTACGCCCAGCTGAACGCCGAGAAGATGTAGCCCATCGTCACCGGATCGATGCCGAACGCCTTGCGGATCGGCGTGCCGGTGATCGACAGCGTCGCGCGGTCCGCATAGTTGAGCGTCGTGACGACGAACAGCATCGCCAGGATCCAGTAGCGCACGGCGGTCCGGCGCGCGGTGCGCGCGAGCTCGATCGGAAGATCGCGAGGGGTGGTCTGATTAGGCACTTTAGTGTACGTCGTCGTATGACATGAGCGGAAGTTTATGGGCATTGTCCGGACGCAGAAACCTCGGGTTTTCCCTCTGGGTGATGACGCGAAGTGGTAAAAATATGGCGATAGGGTGCGCTGGGCAAGGATTTCGGGCGAGTCGCCGGATGGCCGGCAGGACAGGCGAAACATGAAATGTCGTCGGCAGACATCATATCTGTTGAGCTACAATGGGCGATCCATTCCCGAACCACGGAGCACACCCCATGCAACTGACAGGAGAGATGCTGATCGGCGCCGACGCGGTGACCGGCTCGGCCGGAACCTTGCTCGCGTTCGACCCGACGAAGGGCACGCCGATCGATGCGCCGGCGTTCGGCGTCGCGACGCAGGCCGACGTCGACCGCGCATGCGAACTCGCGCGCGACGCGTTCGATGCGTACCGCGCGCAGCCGCTCGCGGTCCGCGCGGCGTTTCTCGACGCGATCGCGGATGAAATCGTCGCGCTCGGCGACGCGCTGATCGAGCGCGCGCACGCCGAAACGGGCCTGCCCGTCGCGCGGCTGCAGGGCGAGCGCGGCCGCACCGTCGGCCAGCTCCGGTTGTTCGCGCGTGTCGTGCGCGACGGGCGCTTCCTTGCCGCGTCGATCGATCCCGCGCAGCCCGCGCGCACGCCGCTGCCGCGTGCGGACCTGCGGCTGCAGAAGGTCGGGCTCGGGCCCGTCGTCGTGTTCGGTGCGAGCAACTTCCCGCTCGCGTTTTCGGTGGCCGGCGGCGATACGGCGTCGGCGCTCGCGGCCGGCTGTCCGGTGATCGTGAAGGCGCACGAGGCGCACCTCGGCACGTCCGAGCTGGTCGGCCGCGCGATCCGCGCCGCCGTCGCGAAATGCGGGATGCCGGACGGCGTGTTCTCGCTGCTGGTCGGCCCGGGCCGCGTGATCGGCGCGGCGCTGGTCAGCCATCCGGCGATCCAGGCCGTCGGCTTCACGGGTTCGCGGCAGGGCGGCATGGCGCTCGTGCAGCTTGCGAACGCGCGCCCGCAGCCGATTCCCGTCTACGCGGAAATGAGCAGCATCAACCCCGTCGTGCTGTTCCCGGCCGCGCTCGCCGCGCGCGGCGAGGCGATCGCGACAGGCTTCGTCGATTCGCTGACGCTCGGCGTCGGCCAGTTCTGTACGAACCCCGGCCTCGTGCTCGCGATCGACGGCCCCGACCTCGACCGCTTCGAAGCCGTCGCCGCGCAGGCGCTCGCGAAGAAGCCGGCCGGCGTGATGCTCACGCGCGGCATCGCCGATGCGTATCGCAGCGGCCGCGGCAAGCTGGCCGAACTGCCGGGCGTGCGCGAAATCGGCGCGGGTGAGGCGGCGCAAACCGAATGTCAGGCGGGCGGCGCGCTGTACGAAGTCGGCGCGCAGGCGTTCCTGGCCGAACCGGCGTTCAGCCACGAGATGTTCGGGCCGGCGTCGCTGATCGTGCGCTGCCGCGATCTCGACGAAGTCGCGCGCGTGCTCGACGCGCTCGAAGGCCAACTCACGGCCACGCTGCAGATGGACGCCGACGACAAGCCGCTCGCGCGCCGGCTGCTGCCGATCCTCGAGCGCAAGGCCGGGCGCCTGCTCGTCAACGGTTACCCGACCGGCGTCGAGGTGTGCGATGCGATGGTGCACGGCGGGCCGTTCCCCGCGACGTCGAACCCGGCCGTCACGTCGGTCGGTGCGACGGCGATCGAGCGTTTCCTGCGGCCCGTGTGCTACCAGGACTTCCCGGACGACCTGCTGCCCGAAGGGTTGCAGGAACGCAATCCGCTCGCGATTCCGCGTCTGCGGGACGGGAAGGCGGAGTGACGAGGGGCGGCCCGGCGGCAAAATGCCGGGCCGCTCGCCGAATGTGCGAAAGCGGAGGCGGCCGGCTGGCTGTCTCCGCTTTTTTCATGGTGCCTTCCACGTCCCCCGAATTTCTCCTACAGTAGCGAGTCCCCGGACCACACGGTCCGCGGGCGAGCCTGAGAGACCGACAAAAGACAACGAGGGAACCCTCCGATGAACATCAACAAGCGTGGCGATCACTTGTTCGCGGCCGGATTGTGGAAAGCGATCGGCGATGTCGCGAAATCCGTGCGCACCCAGATCGGCCAGTACAGCGAAGGGCGCGTGCTCGCGAATGCGCTGCTGGAATTCCAGCGCGACCTGGGCGGCAGCGAATTCGACGTGACGATCAACCAGGGGCGGCTCGTCACCGGTGCCGACGCGCATTCGCTCGTGTTCGGGCAAGCCGTTCGCCGCTTCCGGCAGGACATGGAAGCGCTGGTGTTCGCGCTCCAATACCGGCGCAGCATCGACGAACGCGACCAGGGCCTGCGTGCCGAAGCGCTGACGCAGGCGAACAGCCAGCTCGCGACCGCGAAGCAGTCGGCGACGATCACGGTCGGCCGGTTCTTCGATGCGGTCGTCGACCGCGACGTGCTCGGGCAGATTCTCGACGGCGAATCGAATGCGCGTGCGCGTACGGGCGCGCAGGGCCAGATCGAGACGACGCGGGTCAAGCTGGGGAACGTGCGCTACCGGATCGTCGGGATCATCGCGCAGATGTGACGGGGACGGCCAGCCCGCGAAGCGAAGCGGGCCGGCGTCGGGCGGAGGGCTGAGCGGCTGAGCGCTGCGCCCGACGCGGCATGCATCGCAGTGGATGCATGCGCGCTTGCCGATACAAGCGGTCGCGACGGGTGCAAACCGGCCGCGCCGCAAAGATAGCCGGCCGCGGTGCCGATAAAGGCGCCGCGCCGGCCACACCCGCTTACTGCGGGCCCATCTTCTTGATCAGCACGTCGAGCTCGGCCGCTTCGGCCTCGGTGAGGTCGACGAGCGGCGCGCGCACCGGGCCCGCGTCGTGGCCGACGAGCTTCGCGCCCGCCTTCACGATGCTGACCGCATAACCCGCGCGGCGATTGCGGATCTTCAGGTACGGCAGGAAGAAATCGTCGATCAGGCGGCCGACCGTTGCGTGGTCGTCCTTCGCGATCGCTTCGTAGAAATCCATCGCTGTCTTCGGGATGAAGTTGAACACGGCCGACGAGTACACCGGCACGCCGAGCGCCTTGTACGCGGCCGCATAGACTTCGGCCGTCGGCAGGCCGCCGAGGTACGCGAACCGGTCGCCGAGGCGGCGGCGGATCGTGACCATGCTCTCGATTTCGCCGACGCCGTCCTTGAAGCCGATCAGGTTCGGGCAACGGTCGGCGAGGCGCTCGAGCATGTCGGCGTTCAGCTTCGAATTCGCGCGGTTGTACACCACGACGCCGATCTTCAGCGCGCGGCACACCTGCTCGACGTGCTCGGCGATCCCTTCCTGGCTCGCTTCGGTCAGGTAGTGCGGCATCAGCAGCACGCCGCTCGCGCCGAGGCGCTCGGCTTCCTGCGCATATTCGATCGCGACGCGCGTCGCGCCGCCCGCGCCGGCGAGGATCGGCACCTTGCCCTTGCAGGTTTCCGTCGCGACGCGGATCACGTCCGAATACTCGCGCTGCGTGAGCGAGAAGAATTCACCGGTGCCGCCGGCCGCGAACAGCGCGCTGGCGCCATACGGCGCCAGCCATTCGAGGCGTTCGGCATACGTGGTCGGGCGGAAGCTGCCGTCGGTGTCGAAATCCGTCAGCGGAAACGACAGCAGGCCGTGGGAGATGATCTGTTTGAGTTCTTGCGGTGAAGTCATGGTTGGGGTCGTCCGTCTAGCGCGAGTGCTGGGTTCGTCGGGAACGGCATACGAGCCACATTGGCGATGTCGTTGTATGTCATCGTACAACGAGGGGAAAGGTGACGCAAGCGGTTTGCTGGCGGTTCGATAGTAGGGTCTTTCCGGATAAGGGTTTACGCAGCATCACCGGTTGAGGGCGAGTGTTGTATGATGACTAACAATATGGCCGATAGCCTCCAGGAATTCCGATGACTGCCTCCCCTCTCTACATCCGCGTGCACCCGGACGACAACGTCGCGATCGTCGTCAACGACGGCGGCCTGCCCGAAGGCGCGACGTTTGCCGACGGGCTGACGCTGCGCGAAGGCGTGCCGCAGGGGCACAAGGTCGCGCTTGCCGATCTCGCGGCCGGCGACCCGATCGTCCGCTACAACGTGGTGATCGGCTATGCGCTGGCCGACCTGCGGCGCGGCAGCTGGGTCAACGAGCGCACGATGCGCATGCCCGAGCCGCCGGGGCTCGACGACCTGCCGCTCGCGACGCGTGCCGCGCCGCCGCTCGCGCCGCTCGAAGGCTATACGTTCGAGGGTTTCCGCAATGCGGACGGCTCGGTCGGCACGCGCAACATCCTCGCGATCACGACGACCGTGCAGTGCGTGTCGGGCGTCGTCGAGCATGCGGTGAAGCGGATCAAGGCCGAGCTGCTGCCGCGCTACCCGAACGTCGACGACGTGGTCGGGCTCGAGCACACGTACGGCTGCGGCGTCGCGATCGATGCGCCCGACGCCGACATTCCGATCCGCACGTTGCGCAACATCAGCCTGAATCCGAACTTCGGCGGCGAGGTGATGACCGTGAGCCTCGGCTGCGAGAAGCTGCAGCCCGAGCGCCTGCTGCCGCCCGGCACGATTCCGGTGGCTGCCGACGGCGCGACCGACAACGGCGGCGTCGTGTGCCTGCAGGATGCCGCGCACGTCGGCTTCAACTCGATGATCGACTCGATCATGAAGATGGCCGAATCCCATCTCGAGCGGCTGAACCGCCGCCGCCGCGAGACGTGCCCCGCGTCGGACCTCGTCGTCGGCGTGCAGTGCGGCGGCAGCGACGCGTTCTCGGGGCTCACCGCGAACCCGGCCGTTGGCTTCGCGGCCGACCTGCTCGTGCGCGCGGGCGCGACGATCATGTTCTCCGAGGTGACGGAAGTGCGCGACGGCGTCGCGCAGCTCACGTCGCGCGCGGCGAACGAGGATATTGCGCGCGACATCATCCGCGAGATGGACTGGTACGACCGCTACCTGCAGCGCGGCCGCGTCGACCGCAGCGCGAACACGACACCCGGCAACAAGAAGGGCGGCCTGTCGAACATCGTCGAGAAGGCGATGGGCTCGATCGTGAAGTCGGGCAGCGCGCCGATCGCCGGCGTCGTGCGCCCCGGCGATCGCGCGCGGCAGAAGGGGCTGCTGTACGCGGCGACGCCCGCGAGCGACTTCATCTGCGGCACGCTGCAGCTCGCGGCGGGGATGAACCTGCACATTTTCACGACGGGTCGCGGCACGCCGTACGGTCTTGCGCAGGTGCCGGTGATCAAGGTCGCGACGCGCAGCGACCTCGCGCGCCGCTGGCACGACCTGATGGATCTCGACGCGGGGCAGATCGCGACGGGCGCGGCCACGATCGAGGACGTGGGCTGGGAACTGTTCCGGCTGATGCTCGACGTCGCGAGCGGCAAGCGCCGCACATGGGCCGAGCAATGGAAGCTCGCGAATGCGCTGACGCTGTTCAATCCGGCGCCGGTGACCTGATGCGCACGGCGGTGACGGCAGACGACGCGGGCGCCTTCGGGCGCCCGTTTTAATTGCGGCGGCGGGTTCGCGATTCGGCGCATGCGTGTCGTACGCACACGGTGCGAATTCCTTACCTGTCACGTAATCGACCGCCCGCGCGAGGCCGGCGACGATGGCTGCACGCGGACACGAATCGTTCGCGACATCGTCCCCTCATCGATACAAGGAGCCTCGCAATGAACACCGCCCAATCCGCACCGTCCGCCCAGTCCGCTCACGCCGACCTGATCGACCGCTACTTCGACGCATGGAACGAACCCGACGTCGTGCGCCGCCGCGCACTGATCGATGCGGCCTACGCGAGCGACGCGGCCTATCGCGATCCGCTGATGGCCGGCGACGGCCACGCGGGCATCGACACGATGATCGCGGCCGTGCAGGAGCGCTTCCCCGCATACCGCTTCCGCCGCACGACCGACGTCGACGCGTTCGGCCAGCACCTGCGGTTCTCGTGGGCGCTCGTGTCGCCCGACGGCGCGGCGATCGTGAAGGGCTCGGACTTCGGCACCGTCGACGCGTCGGGCCGCCTGAAGTCGGTCACCGGTTTCATCGACGAAATGCCGGCCGCGGCGTCGTGACGCGAGCGACGCATGCGCAGCCGCCGCCGGGATCGGGTAACGTTATGCGGTTCGTTCCTGATCCCGGAGACTAGCCGACATGCTGAAGAATCTCGACCCGCTGCTGCACGCCGACATCCTGCACGCGCTGCGCGCGATGGGCCACGGTGACGAAATCGCGATCTGCGACGCGAATTTTCCGGCGGAATCCGTCGCGGAGCACACGGTGGTCGGCCGCGCGCTGCGGATCGACGGCGCCGATTCGGCGCGCGTCGCGCGTGCGGTGCTGTCCGTGCTGCCGCTCGACACGTTCGTCGACACGCCCGCGTGGCGGATGGAAGTCGTCGGCGATGCGGCGGCGGTGCCGCCCGTGCAGCGCGAGGTGCAGGCCGAGATCGACCGAGCGGAAGGGCGCGCGGTGCCGCTCGCGGGCGTCGACCGTTTCGCGTTCTACGAGCGCGCGCAGCAGGCGTACGCGGTGATCGTCACCGGCGAGCTGCGCGGCTACGGCTGCTTCCTCTTCAAGAAAGGCGTGTTGTTGAGCGACGCGGGCTAAACGCCCCTTGTTGCGTCTTTTTCGTGCCGCCGCCATCGAGCCGCACGGCCGCCGCCGTGTAAAGATTTGCTACAACCTTTTTCTTGGACCCGGCCGAAAGACCCTCTATGCTGGCCCATTTGCCGCGGGCCCCGCAGGGTCGCGCGGCCCCGAGCTTCACGGGCGCGCCCCGTGCGGCCGGCCGAATTGCATACGAGGAGAGAGGCATGACGCGTTCCGTCGATTCCGGCGTCATTTTTTTCGCACGCCTGGCACTGGCGGCGTTGTTCTTGTGGGGCGGCGTGATGAAGCTGCTCGGCTACAGCGATTTCGTCGGTTACCTGCATGGGCTGAACGTGCCGTATCCGCAGGTCATCGGGCCGATCGTCGTCGCGATCGAGGGGCTCGGCGGCCTGCTGCTGATCGTCGGCTACAAGGTGAAGCCGCTCGCGCTGATGATGGCGTTCTATACGGTCGCGACCGCGATGGTCGGGCACAATTTCTGGGACGCGACGGACGCCGCGGTCCAGCACGACATGGTGATCCACTTCTGGAAGAACATCTCGATCGCCGGCGGTTTCCTGCTGCTGTTCGTCACCGGCGCCGGCGGCGCGAGCATCGACGGCCTGCGCCGGCCGAGTTCGTCGTACGGCGGCTTGCGCTGACCTCGCGCACGCCGTTGCGCTGAAGCAAAACAAAAGGGCCGAATCCCGCGGGATTCGGCCCTTTGTTCATGGAACGGTCGCGCGCCGCGTTCAGTGCGTGTCCTTCACGTCCTTCGCATCCTTCGAGAACTGCACGGCGATCGCGCCGAGCACGCAGATCGCCGCGACGTACACGACCGGCGCGAGCGGATTCGACTTCATCATCAGCGACACGATCACCGGCGTGAGGCCGCCGAAGATCGCATAGGCGACGTTGTACGAGAACGAGATGCCCGAGAAGCGCACGACGGCCGGGAAGCTCCTGACCATCACGAACGGCACCGCGCCGATCGTGCCGACCATGAAGCCCGCGATCCCGTAGTAGAGCGGCAGCGTCGACGCGTCGGCCGCGACCTGCACGAACAGCAGGTAGTAGCACGCGGCCAGCCCGAGGCCGCCGATGGCGAGCACGCGCTTCGCGCCGATCCAGCCCGCGAGCGAACCCGCGGTGATGCAGCCGGCCGTCAGGCACAGCGTCGCGACGCTGTTCGCGAACAGCGTGGTCGCGGGCGTCAGGTGGAACTGCTTCTGCAGCAGCGCGGGCGTCATCAGGATCACGACGACGATCGCCGCCGACAGCATCCACGTGAGCAGCATCGACACGATCACCGCGCGGCCGTGGTCGCGCAGCACAGCCTTCAGCGGAATCTCGGCCGCGAGCGCCTTCTTCGCCTTCATCTCGGCGAACACCGGCGTTTCATGCAGCCAGCGGCGCAGGTACACGGAGAACAGCCCAAACACGCCGCCGAGCAGGAACGGGATGCGCCATGCGAACGCCCCGACTTCGGCGGTCGAGTAACGGCTGTTGATGCCGGCGGCGACCAGCGAGCCGAGCAGGATGCCGGCCGTGAGGCCCGCGGTCAGCGTGCCGCACGCATAACCGATATGACGCGACGGCACATGCTCGGACACGAACACCCACGCGCCCGGCACTTCGCCGCCGACCGCCGCGCCCTGCAGCACGCGGAACAGCAGCAGCAACACCGGTGCGAGGATGCCGATCGTGTCGTAGGTCGGCAGCAGGCCCATCAGCAGCGTCGGCACGGACATCATCAGCACGCTCAGCGTGAACATCCGCTTGCGGCCGAACAGGTCGCCGAAGTGCGCCATGATCACGCCGCCGAGCGGGCGCGCGAGATAGCCGGCCGCGAAGATGCCGAACGTCTGCAACTGGCGCAGCCAGTCGGGAATGTCGTGCGGGAAGAAGAGCTGTCCTATCGCCGGGGCGAAGAACACGAAGATGATGAAGTCGTAGAACTCGAGGGCGCCGCCGAGTGCGGCAAGGCCAAGGGTCTTGTAGTCGCTGCGCGTGAGCGCGCGTTCGGCGGCGCGAGGCACGCCGCTCAATTCGGAAGCTTGCATGGTCAGGACGATCGGTTTTCGAATGTTGTTGTCGGTGCTGCGTCTCCAGGGCCCGCTATCGGCATGGACTGACAAGGCGCGGCTTGCGTCGTCGAAGCGTGCCGGGTGCCGGATAGGGCACGAGACACGCGCCGCCGCACCGGGATGGGGCGCGGCGCAGACGAAGCGTCAAAGCGGGTGAGGGGATTCTACAGGAGCGCGAAATGCGCGCGCGGGTGCGCGTCGAGGAACGTTTCGGACCGTGCAGCCGAAGTGCGCGCGGCGCGGGCGGCCGGTGAGCCGCTGACGCGCCGCGCGAGGCAGGGTCTCGCGGATCAGTTGCCGGCGATCGTATCGACCGGCTTGAACGCGCCGCGCTCGACCTTGTAGATCGTGACCGGCGCATCCTTCAGGTCGCCTTTCGTGTCGTACGCGATGCTGGGGGCCGACACGCCCTTGATCGACACCTTGCCGAGATACGGCGTGTACACCTTCGGGTCGGTCGAGTTCGCGTCCTTCATCGCGGTGAGCAGCGCGATCGTGCCGTCGTACGCGTACGGCGAATACGTGATCACGTCTTCGTTGAAGCGCGCCTTGTAGCGTGCCGCGTAGCCGGCGAAGCCCGGCATCTTTTCCTTCGGCAGCCCGCCCATGTAGACGATCGCGCCTTCGGCCGCTTCGCCGCCGACCTTCAGGAACGTCGGCGAGCGCGACATCTCGCCCGTCACGAACGCCGACTTCATCCCGAGCTGGCGCATCTTGCGGATCATCGGCGACGATTGCGCGTCGCCGCCGCCGTAGAAGACCGCATCCGGATTGACGCCCTTCAGGTTGGTCAGGATCGCGGAGAAATCGAGCGCCTTGTCGTTCGTGAAGTCGCGCTTGACGATCGTGCCGCCCGCCGCCTCGACGGCCTTCGCGAATTCGTCGGCGATGCCCTGGCCGTAGGCCGTGCGGTCGTCGATGATCGCGATGCGCTTGTAGCGCAGCGTCTTCACCGCGTACGTGCCCACGATGCGGCCCGCTTGCGCGTCGCTCGTCAGCAGCCGGTAGGTCGTCTTGTAGCCGCGCGCGGTGTACTGCGGCGACGTCGCCATCGAGATCTGCGGCAGCCCCGCGCGATCGTACAGGTCGGACGCCGGAATGCTGGTGCCCGAATTGAAGTGACCGATGACCCCGCGGACGTTGTCGTCGATCAGCCGCTGCGCGACGGTCGTACCCGTGCGCGGGTCGGCCTGGTCGTCCTGCGAGTCGAGCTGGAACGTGACGGGCTTGCCGCCGATCGTCGGACGCGTCGCGTTGAAGTCGGCGATCGCGAGCTGCACGCCCTTCTGCATGTCCGTGCCGTAGTTCGACTGCGGGCCGGTCAGCGGTGCGGCGAAACCGATCTTGACGACGTCGGCGGCGATGGCGTGCGCGCCCGACAGTGCGCAGGCAGCGGCCAGCGCGACGTGCGATACCTTCAGCTTCACTTTCACTTCCCCTTGATGGCGTGGTTGGGCCGCCGCCGGCCAGCGGGCCGGCGCCGGTAAACCGGGCGAGACGTTTCGGTCGGCAGGCGGATGCGAGGGCCGTACCTGCTCGCCGCGCGCTGCCCGGCTTGTGCCGGAATCGGCGTGCGCGACGGTTGCTTGAGCGGGCCGTGCGTGCCGATTGCTGCAGCGGCGCGAAGTCGTCTCGTGACCGTGAAGCGAAGTCTAGATAGCGAAAATGCGCGCGTCTTGCGCGTACGGTGCGTGGCCGGCGACGATATCGGCATATCGTCGATAACCCTGATATATGCCGAAATCGTCACCCGGAATGCACAATCGCGCCAAGACGCTGCACGCCCGCATTTTTAGGATGGTAGATTCGGGCGCGCGGTGCCGGTGCGCCAATGCGGCAGGTCGGCATCGGTGCATGTGTGACCGCATGCGGCGGTGCAAGCGGATTCGCAGCCGGCCGTGTACGCGCGGCACAGTGGTTGCGCGCGCAACGTGTGTCGCTTGCCGATGCTGGCCGATCGGCGACGCGATGCGACGGCTGTCGCCAGCTTGTCCGCCCTTGCAATCGTCACGACGCGATTGAAGCGGCGCTCCTATAATCGACGCCATCTGCCACTCGCTTCGCGGTTGCCGGGATGACGACCTTGCTTGCCGTACCGCCCATGAGCCTGCCCGATACGTTGCGCAACCAGCCCGACAACGCCGATCTCGGCGCGATGCTCGCGCACTTCCGCCTGCTCGAACCGGTGTTCGATGCGCTGCCGGACGTCGCGTTCTTCGTGAAGGATGCGAACGGCCGCTACGCGCTCGTCAACCGCACGCTGGCGATGCGCTGCGGCTACAAGGACAAGCGCGACCTGCTCGGCAAGACGGCCGACGAAGTGTTTCCGCGCCGCTTCGGCCGCAGCTATTTCGAGCAGGACATGGCGACGATCAACGCCGGCCAGCAACTGATGGACCAGCTCGAGCTGCACCTGTATCCGGGCCGCCAGCCGGGCTGGTGCCTGACCTGCAAGGAGCCGTTGCGCGATGCCGCGGGCAAGGTGGTCGGCCTCGCGGGCATCTCGCGAGACCTGAAGGCGCACGAGGGATCGCATCCGGCCTACAGCCGGCTCGCCGACGTGGTCCAGCACATCCAGGATCACTACGTGCAGCCGCTGAACCTGAAGCAGCTTGCGCAGATGGCCGGGATGTCGGTCGCGCAGCTCGAACGCTACTTCCACAAGGTGTTCCACCTGACGCCGCGCCAGGTACTGCTGAAGACGCGGCTCGATGCGGCTACCGCGCTGCTGATCACGCACGACAAGGTGACCGACGTTGCGGCGCTATGCGGCTATACGGATCACAGCGCGTTCACGCGCCAGTTCAAGGCGACGGTCGGCGTGACGCCGACGGAATACCGGCTGATGTTGCAGGAGCGGGCGGGGTGACGCGAGACGCCGGCCGGGCCGACGCGTCGCAGGGATCGGGGCAATACGGGGAAACGGGGAAAACGGCGGCTCAGCGGTAGCCGAGCCCTTTCAGGACGGCCGTGCCGTCGTCGGTCAGCCGGAAGCTCGGGGCCGTATCGGGGTCGAGCTTGACCATCTCCACGAGGCCGGCTTCCTGCAGCGCAGGCAGTTCGGGTTTGGCGTTCGCGCCGATCGGTGCATGCAGCAGCACGAGCAGCGTCGCGATTTCATGATGACTGAGCAGGCGGCGCAGCATCGTCTTCTTTGCAGGGGGCGCGGCCTGGCGGCCCGCGGGTGCTTCTACGGCGCTCATCGCTTTCCTCCTTTTCGAGATATCCATCGGGTACTGGTTGCGGATGGTGCCGTCGAAGACTTAAGCGATTCTTAAAACCGTGGCCGGTGACGGGATGCTGCGCTGCGGTACGGGTTACCGGATGTAACGTCATACGGAGCGCGGCGCCCGGCCGGGTCGCGTGCAGCCGCGCGGGCTGGTGCGGGGCCACACGATTCACCATGATGGTGCGCGTCGGATGCGGCCCTTTGCGTCGGCCGCTGGCCGCGATGCAATTCGGCCTCGAAAAGCGCGATTCGTATCCTTCCCTTATTTCCTGCGCTGCGCCTGTGCGGCGAGCCGGACGGCCGCGTTCGTCGCGCCATAGCCGTCATATCCGCCGCGCCGCTCGACGATCTCGAGCGAGAAGCGGTTGTCGACCAGTTCCGTATACGCGTGCAGGAATTCGCCGCCGTGCTCGTCGCGGTCGTACAGCAGGTGGTGCGCGCTCAGCGTGTCGATCAGTTCGTCCGGCAACGCGTAGCGCGCGGCGAGATCGTCGTAGTAGTTCGGCGGAATGCGCAGGAACGGCACGCCGTCGGCCGCGAACGCGGCGACCGTCTTCACGATGTCGTCCGTGCGGAACGCGACGTGGTTCAGCCCGGTGCCGTGGTAGCGGTCGAGCGATTCGGCGACGGCCGTGTGACGGTCGACCGACGCGTTCAGCGCGATCCGCACCGAGCCGTCGGCGCTGCGCACCGCGCGGCTGCGCATCAGGCCGTACGGATCGGGCACGAGCCAGCTACGCTCGGCCTCGAAGCCGAACGCCGTCTTGAAGAACAGGATCCACGTGTCGAGCGCGTCGGCCGGCAGCGCGAGGCACACATGGTCGATGCCCGTCAGCGGGCCGACTTCGCTCGGGCCGTCGATGTCGGTCAGCACGAAGTCCGATTCATACAGCGTCGGCGCGTTCGGCGCTTCGTCGACGAAATACTCGAGGCTGCCGTCCGGCGCCTGCACGCTCGGCAACACGCGCTCGTTCGGGCCGACGCGGCCGGAGAACGGCGCGTAGCCGAAGCCGGCTGCGCGCTCGAATGCCACTTTCGCGTCGTCGACGCGGAACGCCGACGCGCACAGCGACAGCCCGTGCTGCTGGAAGAACGCATCGGCGAACGAGTCGCGCTCCGCGTTCAGCACGATCGACGCGGCGCCGTGCTGGAACAGCGTCACGTCCTTCGAGCGATGCCGGCCGGCGAGCCGGAAGCGCATCCTGCCGAGCCATTCGCCGACGGTCGCCGCCGCCTGCGCGTCGACCGCGAATTCGATGAACTGGAACCCGACGTGCGCGGGCGGTGCCGGCGGCGCGAAGAGCGGCTGGCCGGCGGCCGGCGCACGGCCGTCCTGCGCGAGCCGCGTGCGCGTCAGTTCCTCCAGATAGAGCAGCGAGCGATGGCCGTCGGCGGCCGTGATCGCGGTCGGCGCCGCGCGGAAGCCGTCGTTGAAAATCTCGAGCGACAGCGGCCCCGTGTAGCCCGACTCGATCACGCGCGCGGTGAAGCGCGCAAGGTCGAAGTCGCCCTGGCCCGGGAACGAGCGGTAGTGGCGGCTCCATTCGAGCACGTCCATCGCGAGTTTCGGCGCATCGGCGATCTGCACGAAGGCGATCCGGTCGCCGGGAATCCCGGCGATCGCATCCGGTGAATCGTCGAGCGAAAGCGTGTGGAAGCTGTCGAGCGCGAGGCCGAGATGCGGGCTGTTCACCGCATCCACGAGTTTCCACGCATGGTCGTACCGGTTCACGACGCGGCCCCACGCGAGCGCTTCGTACGCGGCGACCACGCCGGCCTGCCGCGCGGCTTCGGCGAGCGCGCCGAGCTGGTCGACGAGCAGCCCGTCGTCCGCGATCGTGTCGGCCGACACGTTGCTGCAGACGAGGATGCGGTCGGTGCCGAGCGCGTGCATCACGTCGAACTTGCGCTTGATTCGATCGAGGTTGCGCGCGAGCTGTGCCGCACTCACGCCCTCGAAATCGCGAAACGGCTGGAACAGCACGATGTCGAGGCCGAGATCGGCGGCCATGCGCCGGACGTCGGCGGGCGATCCGTCGAAGTAGACGAGGTCGTTTTCGAAGATTTCGACGCCGTCGAAGCCTGCGGCCTGGATGGCGGCGAGCTTCTCGGCGAGCGTGCCGGACAGTGACACGGTGGCGATCGAGCGCTGCATGGGGCGATTCCTGCGGATGAGCGGGGCGTGGCGTCGGTCGAACCGGCCCTGAATGAACCAGTCGTTGAGTTCCGGGCACACGCCATATCCCGAATTTACTGGGTAAGTGAGACGAATTATACAAACTAACTAGGTGGTACAAATTAGCGAAAACCCGAAAAGACATCGAGCTTGCGCAAGCGCACACTAGCGCCAAATCTTGACGTCAGGGGGCGGAGTCGGCTAACGATTCGCCCCCGTTTCTGGAGCAAAATCACATGAGCAAGCACAAGGTGCTGGTGCTGAACGGCCCGAACCTGAATCTGCTGGGGACGCGCGAGCCCCACATCTACGGCGCGGAAACGCTCGCCGACGTCGAGCAGCGCTGCCGCGCGGCGGCCGACGGGCTCGGGCTGGAAATCGACTTCCGCCAGTCGAACGCCGAGCACGAACTGATCGACTGGCTGCATGCCGCGCGTCACGACACGCACGGCATCGTGATCAACCCGGCCGCCTATACGCATACGTCGGTGGCGCTGGCCGATGCGCTTTCCGCGATCGCGAAGCCGGTGATCGAAGTGCATATCTCGAACGTGCATCGCCGCGAGGCGTTCCGCCACCATTCCTATGTGTCGGCGGTCGCCGAAGCCGTGATCTGCGGCTGCGGCACCGAAGGCTACGTGTTCGCGCTGCAGCGTCTGTCGACGCTGTTTGCGCAGGGAGCCGCGCGATGAGCCGCCCGTCGTTTCTGATCGGCCTGATCGGCCAGGGTATCGGCGGTTCGCTGTCGCCCGCGATGCACGAGGAAGAGGGATTCCGCCAGGGCTTCGGCTACGTCTACCGGCGCATCGATCTCGACGCGCTCGGCGTGACCGTCGACGCGCTGCCGCAACTGCTCGATGCCGCGCAGCGGATGGGCTACAACGGCCTCAACATCACGCACCCGTGCAAGCAGCGCGTGATCGAGCACCTCGACGCGCTGTCGGACGACGCCCGCGCGCTCGGCGCGGTGAACACCGTGCTGTTCAACGACGGCAAGCGGATCGGCCACAACACCGACTGGTCGGGCTTCGCGAAATCATTCCGCCGCGGGCTGCCCGGCGCGTCGCTCGAGCGCGTCGTTCAACTCGGCGCCGGCGGCGCGGGCGCGGCCGTGGCCCACGCGGCGCTGCAGATGGGCGCGGCAGAACTGACGATTTTCGACGTCGACGGCACGCGTGCCGCCGCGCTCGCGGCCGAGCTGCAGCAGCGTTTCTCTGCGGCACGGGTCGTGCAGGGCGACGATCTCGCGGCCGCGATGCGTGCCGCGACGGGCCTGATCCACGCGACGCCGACCGGCATGACCAAGCACCCCGGCCTGCCGCTGCCGGCCGAACTGCTCCATGCGGGCATGTGGGTGGCCGACATCGTGTATTTCCCGCTCGAAACCGAACTGATCCGTGCCGCGCGTGCGGCCGGCTGCGCCACGCTGCCGGGCGGCGGGATGGCCGTCTACCAGGCTGTCGACGCGTTCGAGATCTTCACCGGACGTACGCCCGACGCCGAGCGGATGTTCGATCACTTTCAGTCGCTCGTCGCGCGCTGACCCCCTTGTAGACCTTGTAGATACAGAAAGAGAGACCAGGAGACGACCATGCAGCACACCACCCACACGAATGCCGCGCCGGCGCAGGCGACCGGCACGGTCCGGCGCACGTCAGCGCGCTACAAGATTCTCGCGCTGCTCGCGATCGGCACGATGATCAACTATCTCGACCGTACCGTGCTGGGGGTGGCTGCGCCGCAGCTCACCAAGGAACTCGGCATCAACGCGGCCGTGATGGGCATCATGTTCTCCGCGTTCTCGTGGACGTACGTCGCGATGCAGGTGCCCGGCGGCCTGTTCCTCGACCGCTTCGGCAGCAAGATCACCTATTACTGGTCGATGACGCTGTGGTCGCTGTGCACGTTCCTGCAGGGCTTCGTGCCGGGCATCGCGACGCTGTTCGCATGCCGGCTCGGCCTCGGCGTGACAGAGGCGCCGTGCTTCCCGACCAACAGCCGCGTCGTCGCGACGTGGTTCCCGCAGAACGAACGCGCGATGGCGACCGGCACCTATACCGTCGGCGAGTACATCGGTCTCGCGTTCTTCAGCCCCGTGCTGTTCGCGCTGATGGGCGCGTTCGGCTGGCGCTCGCTGTTCTGGGTCGTCGGCGCGGTCGGCATCGCGTTCGGCCTGGTCTGGTGGAAGTTCTATCACGAGCCGCGCAACCATCCGGGCGCCAACTCGGAAGAGCTTGCGTATATCGAGGCGGGCGGCGGTCTCGTGCACGCTGCACGCAAGGACGGCGACAACGGCGGCAAGGGCGAGCAGAAGAAGTTCAGCTGGGCGATGGCCGGCCAGTTGCTGAAGAAGCGCCAGCTCGCGGGCATCTGCCTCGGCCAGTTCGCCGGCAACTCGACGCTCGTGTTCTTCCTGACCTGGTTCCCGACCTACCTCGCGACCGAGCGCCACATGGGCTGGCTGAAGATCGGCTTCTTCGCGGTGATGCCGTTCATCGCCGCGTCGGTCGGCGTGATGTTCGGCGGGATCTTCTCCGACTGGCTGCTGCGCCGCGGCAAGTCCGCGAACCTCGCACGCAAGCTGCCGATCATCGCGGGCCTGCTGCTCGCATCGACGATCATTCTCGCGAACTACGTGAAGAGCAATGAAGCCGTGATCGCGATCATGTCGGTTGCGTTCTTCGCGCAGGGGATGGCCGCACTCGGCTGGACGCTCGTGTCGGACATCGCGCCGGACGGGCTGCTCGGCGTGACGGGCGGCATCTTCAACTTCGCGGCGAACCTCGCGGGGATCGTCACGCCGCTGGTCGTCGGCTTCATCGTCGCGTCGACCGGGTCGTTCGTCGGCGCGCTCGTGTTCATCGGCGTGATCGCGCTGGTCGGTGCGCTGTCGTACATCTTCGTCGTCGGCGACATCAAGCGGATCGAGCTTTAAGCACCGGCTCCACGCACCTCGCGTGCGTTCGCCCGGCGGCCGGTTGGCCGCCGGGCTTTTTGTTGGTGCGCCGGCGGGTGTGCCGACTTGTGTCCCGGCTCGCGTGCCGCGTCAAGCGCGCTGCACGGCGATGCCGAGCGATTCGACCGCCTGCGCGATCGCCGCGACCGCGCGCCGGATATCGTCGGCATCGATCGCGCCGATGCAGCCGACGCGGAACGTCTCGAGCTGCGTGAGCTTGCCCGGATACAGGATGAAACCCGCGTCGCGCACCGCGTCGTAGAAGCGGCGGAAATCGTAGGCCGGATGGTCGGGCGCGTGGAACGTGACGATCACGGGCGCCTGCACGCTCGCGTCGAGGAATGGGACAAAGCCGAGCGCGCGCATCGATTCGACCAGCGTCCGGCAGTTCTCCGCATAGCGCGCGCCGCGCGCCGGCTGGCCGCCTTCGGCGAGATACTGGTCGAGCGCGGCGCGCAGCGCGGCGATCACGTGCGTCGGCGGCGTGAAGCGCCACTGACCCGTCTTGCGCAGGTACGCATATTGATCGTGGAGATCGAGCGCGAGCGACCGCGAGTTGCCTTCGCTTGCGTCGAGCGCGTCGCGCCGCACGATCGCGAAACCCATCCCCGGCACGCCTTCGAGGCATTTGCCGCTCGCCGAGATCAACGCGTCGATGCCGCTGTCCGCCAGCGCGATCGGCAGCGCGCCGAACGAACTCATTGCGTCGACGATCAGCCGCTTGTTGTGGCGTCGGCACACGGCCGCGATTGCGTCCAGCGGATTCAGGATGCCGGCGCTCGTTTCCAGGTGCACGAGCGCGACGTGCGTGATGCGCGGCTCGCGTGCGAACGCGGCCTCGACCGCTGCCGCGTCGACGGCCGCGTCCTCGCCGAACGGCAATGCGATCGCGTCGATGCCGATGCGGCCGAGGATCTTCAGGATGCGCGCGCAATACGCGCCGTTGTCGGGCACGAGCACGACGCCATCGCGCGGCACCAGCGTGCCGAGCGCGGCCTCGACCGAGAACGTGCCGCTGCCCTGCATCGGCACGCACACGTAGTCGTCACCGCCGCGCGCGATGGTGACGAGGTCCGCGCAGACGCTGGCCGTCAGTTGGTTGAAAGGGGCGTCCCACGACCCCCAGTCATGTTGCATTGCGTGGCGGGTTGTGGCGGACGTGGTGAGCGGGCCGGGCGTGAGCAGGATCGGATCGGGCATGGGTTTTCTCTAGCGAAGGTCGGACGAAACGCCGGGCGGCATTTCTGAATGACTTGCATGATAGTGGCAAAATGTGTCATTTTTTGGAAATTGTGGCACTCGTCATGGGTTTGTCATCGAACGCTGTGATCCTTCGGTTGCCGCGCGAAACCACCTTCAGCGCGGCAACGAGGCGGGCCGGCCAAGCGGTTCGCCCGGATCGATAACAGGCGCCGGATCGTGCCCCGGCCGTTTGGTGTTCCGCCTACGGAGAAGTGAGATGACACTGCAGAATTCCTCGCGCGCCGCTGCCGGCGCGTTCCGCAAGCTCGCGCTGGCCGCCTGCGCCGCCGGTCTGCTGCAAGGTGCCGCGATGCCGGCGCATGCGGCAAACGCGGTCGTGCTGTATACGGCGGACGGTCTCGAGAACCTCTATCGCGATGTACTGCCGGCCTTCGAGAAGAAGGAAGGCGTCAAGGTCAACATCGTGACGGCGGGTAGCGGCGAGGTCGTCAACCGCGCGAACATCGAGAAGAATTCCCCGAAGGCCGACGTGATCGTCACGCTGCCGCCGTTCATTCAGCAGGCCGGCCAGATGGGCCTGCTGCAGCCGTACCAGAGCGTGAACTACAAGAACGTGCCGGCCATCGCGAAGTCCGAGGACGGCATGTGGGCGACGTTCGTGAACAACTACTTCTCGTTCGCGATCAACCCGGACGTCGTGAAGAACCAGCCGAAGACGTTCGCCGACCTGCTGTCGCCGGCGTATGCCGGCAAGGTTGCGTACTCGAACCCGGCCACGGCCGGCGACGGGATGGCGGTGCTGATCCTGACGACCTCGCTGATGGGCGAGGACAAGGCGTTCGACTACCTCGCGAAGCTGTCGCAGAGCGTGAAGTTCCACACGAAGGGCACGGGCTACCTGAACGTGCTGCTGTCGCGTAACGAGATCAGCGTCGCGAACGGCGACCTGCAGATGGACCTCGACGACGCCGAACACGGCGCGCTGTCCGTCAAGCCGATCTTCCTGGCCGCGAAGGAAGGCGACCAGCCGACCACGTTCCAGCTCCCGTACGGCATCGGCCTGATCAAGAGCGGCCCGAACCAGGACGTCGGCAAGAAGCTGATCGACTACCTGATGTCGACGGAAGTGCAGTCGAAGGTGCCGGACATGTACGGCATCCCGGGCCGCACGGACGTGCCGCTGGCCGGCAAGAACGGCGACGCGGTCAAGAAGGCGATCGCGGGCGTGAAGCTGATCCCGGTCGACTGGACCCAGGTGATGGCGAAGAAGCCGGTGTGGATCGAGCGCTGGAAGAAGGACGTGATCGGCAGCTCGGGCAAGCAGCTCGACGTCGTCAAGCCGAAGTGATCGGCGCACGCCGCCTGTATTAGCGAGCAAGAGGACGAACCCGGTGGAAACCACCCTGACCCATCCCGGCGCATTCGGCGCCGCCGCACCGCACGCGACGCTGCGGTCCGGCGCGCCGGGCGGCGTGCAGGTCGAGCACCTGAGCGTGCGCTACGGCGCACGCACGGTGCTGGAAGATCTGTCGCTGTCGATCGGCGCCGGCGAATTTCTGACCGTGCTCGGCAAGAGCGGCTGCGGCAAGACCACGCTGCTGCGCTTCATCGCCGGGTTCGTGAAGGCCGACGGCCTGACCGGCACGCTGACCGTTGCCGGACGTGACCTGACCTATGCGCCGCCGCACAAGCGCAATCTCGGTCTGCTGTTCCAGAATTACGCGCTGTTCCCGCACCTGTCGGTGTTCGAGAACGTCGCATTCGGGCTGCGCGCGCGCAGCATGGCGTCGGCGGAAGTGACGCGACGCGTCGCCGACGCGCTGAAGCTCGTGCAGCTCGGCGATGCGGGCCACCACCTGCCCGCGCAACTGTCGGGCGGGATGCAGCAGCGCGTCGCGCTGGCCCGCGCGCTCGTGATCGAGCCGGACGTGCTGCTGCTCGACGAGCCGCTGTCGGCGCTCGACGCCAACCTGCGCGCGTCGGTGCGCAGCGAACTGAAGGCGCTGCACGAGCGCCTGCCGAACCTGACCGTCGTCTGCGTGACGCACGACCGCGACGACGCGCTCGTGCTGTCCGACCGCGCGCTGCTGATGCGCGACGGCCACATCGCGCAGCTCGGCACGCCGCAGCAGCTTTACGACGAGCCGCGGGACGGCTACGTCGCACGCTATCTCGGCCCGGCGAACCTGCTGCCGCCGCACGTGATCTTCCCGCTCGGCGATCCGCGCCACGACGTGCGCGGCAAGGTCGCGTGCGTGCGCCCCGAGCGCCTGACCGTGATGCCGCCCGCGGCGGGCGGCCTGCACGGCACGGTGTCGTCCGTCGAATGGCAGGGCGCGGACCTGTCGATCGCGGTCGTGATCGACGCGGCACCCGACGAACCCGTGCGCGTGACGATGCAACGCGGCCGCGGCGCGGCCCCCGAGCGCGGTGCGCGCGTTTCCCTGCATTGCGAGGCAGACGATGTCGTCCTTATCGAGCCCTGAAGCCGGCCTGCCGCCGCACGTGCTCGCGTCCGCCGCCGCGCACGCCGCCGTCGCGCGGCGCCGCAAGCGCATGGGCGACCTGCACCTGGCCGCGCTCGCAGCCGTCGTGCTGGGCCCGCTTGTCATCTATCCGTTGGTGCGGCTCGTGCTGCTGAGCGTATCGGGCGATCACGGGCTGAGCCTGGCCGCGTACCGGACCTTCTTCGGCAACCCCGACACGCGCAACGTGCTGCTGACGACGCTCGGCGTGCTGTTCGCGAGCGCCGGCACCGCGTCGGTGCTCGGCGTGCTGCTGGCCGCGCTGCTGTTCTTCAAGCCGTTTCCGGGCGCATCGCTCGTCACGCGCTTCCTGGAACTGTACGTCGCGTTTCCGTCGTTCCTCGTCGCGTTCACGCTGATCTTCCTGTACGGCTCGCAAGGGTCGATCAGCATCGCGCTGCAGCACCTGTTCCATCTCGAGAATCCGCCGCTCGATTTCCTGTTCGGCATCGGTGGCGTGATTCTCGCGCAGACCGTGTTCTATACGCCGTTCGTCGTGCGGCCGACGCTCGCATCGTTCGCGACGCTCGACCTGCGGCTGATCGAAGCCGCGCGCAGCCTCGGCGCGCCTGGCTGGATGCTCGCGCGCCGCGTCGTGCTGCCGATCGCGTGGCCGGGCATCGCCGCCGGCACCGTGCTGTGCTTCCTGCTGACGCTGAACGAATTCGGGATTTTGCTCGTGCTTGGCAGCGCGCGGCTCGTGACGCTGCCGGTCGCGATCTACAGCAGCGCGACCGTCGATCTCGACCTGCCGACCGCGTCGGCCGGCGCGGTCGTGATGCTCGCGCTGTCGCTGGCGTTGTACATGGTTTATCGCCGGGTGAACCGGCGCGCGACGGGAGGAAACGATGTCCGCTGAATTCCGTATCGGGCAGGGCGTGCCGCGTCACCAGATCGGCTGGAGCGACGCGCTGCTCAAGCATGCGTCTCGCGCGGCGCTCGCGCTGGCCGCATTCGCGTGCTTCTGGTTGTTCGTACTGCCCGTCATCGTCGTCGCGCTGTCGAGCGTGTCGACGCAATGGTCGGGCACGATCTTGCCGGCCGGCTACAGCCTGCGCTGGTTCGAGCGGCTCGGGTCGCCGGAATACGACGCGCTGCTGACGAGCCTCGAGATCGGCTTCGGCGTGGCGGCGATCGGCACGATCCTCGGGCTGTGGCTCGCGCTTGCGCTCGAAGGGCGCGACCGGCGCGGCCTCGGCGCGGTCGTCGACGCGCTCGTGATGGTGCCGAACGGTGTGCCGAGCGTCGTGCTCGGGCTCGCGGTGCTGATCGCGTATCACCAGAAGCCGCTCGACCTGTCGAGCTCGGCGGCGATCGTCGTGCTCGTGCAGCTCGCGCTGATTCTGCCGTTCTGCTATCGCTGCGCGGCCGCCGCGCTGCGTCCGGAACTGACCGTGCTGCGCGAAGCCGCGGCGAGCCTCGGTGCGCCGCCCGCGATGGTGCTGCGCCGCGTGCTGCTGCCGCAACTCGTGCCGGCGCTGCGCGCGAGCCTCGCACTCGGCTTCGCGCTGTCGCTCGGCGAGCTCGGCGCGACGCTGACGGTTTATCCGCCCGGCTTCGCGACCGTGCCGATCGTCGTGATCGGCCAGGTGGAGCGTGGTTATTACCTCCCGGCATCGGCGCTGTCGCTGCTGATGCTCGGTGCGTCGCTCGCGGCGCTGCTGCTGATCGCCGCGCGCGTGCCGCGCGGCACGCGCGCGGCATCATGAACGCCGCGTTCGCATTGCGCCATCCCGGTGAAGCGTCGGCGCCCGGCGCATCGCCGGATCTCGCGGGACGATCCGTCGACGTCAACGGCCGGCGCTACCGGCTGCCGGTCGAGCCGACCGTGGTCGTCTGCGTCGACGGCTGCGAGTACGACTATCTCGAACGCGCGGTGGAGGCGGGCGTCGCGCCGTTCATCGGCCGGATGATCGCGGAAGGTACGGCGTGGCGCGCCGATTGCGTCGTGCCGACCTTCACCAACCCGAACAACCTGTCGATCGTCTGCGGCGTGCCGCCGTCGGTCCACGGGATCTGCGGCAACTATTTCTGGGACGCGACCGCCGACGGCGGGCGCGGCGCCGAAGTGATGATGAACGACCCGGCCTATCTGCGGGCCGGCACGCTGCTCGCGGCGGTGTCCGACGACGGTGCACGGGTGGCCGTCGTGACGGCGAAGGACAAGCTGCGCCGGCTGCTCGGCTGGCAGATGAACGGCATCTGCTTTTCCGCCGAGAAGGCCGCGCAGGCGAATCTCGCGGAAAACGGCATCGTCGACGTGCTCGACTGGGTCGGCCTGCCGTCGCCGGATGTATACAGCGCGGCGTTGTCCGAATTCGTATTCGCGGCCGGCGTGCGGCTCGCGCAGACGCGCCAGGTCGACCTGATGTACCTGTCGACCACCGACTACGTGCAGCACAAGTGCGAGCCGGGCAGCGCCGGCGCGAACGCGTTCTACGCGATGATGGACGGCTACCTCGCGCAGCTCGACGCGCTCGGCTGGGCGATCGGGCTCACGGCCGACCACGGGATGAACGCGAAGCACGATCCCGCGACCGGTCGGCCGAACGTGATCTATCTGCAGGATGCGTTCGACGGCTGGTACGGCGCGCAGGCTGCGCGCGTGATCCTGCCGATTACCGATCCGTACGTCGTGCACCACGGCGCGCTGGGCTCGTTTGCGACCGTCTATCTCGCGCCGGGCGTCGACCGGGCCGAGGCGATGTGGCGCGTCGGCGGCCTCGACGGCGTCGAGCTCGTGCTCGACAACGCGGAAGCCGCCGCACGCTTCGAGCTGCCGGCCGACCGGATCGGCGATCTCGTCGTGATCGGCCGCCGCGACACGACGCTTGGTACGCGCGAGCGCGAACATGATCTGTCGGGCCTCACGGTGCCGCTGCGTTCGCATGGCGGTGTGTCGGAGCAGGAAGTGCCGCTGCTGTTCAATCGCCGTATCGAGCGGGACGATCCCGCGCGTCGCCCGCGCAACTTCGACGTGTTCGATTTCGTGCTGAACCGGATCGCGACATGATGGCTCACCCCCGGCAAGACCACCCCGAGTTTCGCGCCGAGGCGCTGCGCTGGTGCGGCACGCGCGCGACGCGCGAGCGCACCTTCGACATCGACGATCCTTATACGGGCGCCCGGGTCGGCACCGCGCCGCTCGCCAGTGTCGACGACGTGCGCGCCGCGTTCGATTATGCGATGGCCTACCGGCCGAAGCTCACGCGCTACGAGCGTTCGCAGATCCTCGAGCGCGCGGCCGCGCTGCTGCGCGAGCGCACCGAGGAAGCGTCCGACCTGATCACGCTCGAATCGGGGCTGTCGAAACGGGATTCCCGCTACGAGATCGGCCGCGTTGCCGACGTGCTGAAGTTCGCGGCGGTCGAGGCGCTGCGCGACGACGCGCAAAGTTTTTCGTGCGACCTGACGCCCCACGGCAAGGCTCGGCGCGTGTTCTCGCAGCGGCAGCCGCTCGACGGCGTGATCGTCGCGATCACGCCGTTCAATCATCCGATGAACCAGGTGGCGCACAAGATCGCGCCGGCGATCGCGACCAACAACCGCGTGATCGTGAAGCCGTCGGAGAAGGTGCCGCTGTCGGCGTTCTATCTGGCCGACCTGCTGGTCGAGGCCGGATTGCCGGAGCCGATGCTGCAGGTACTGACCGGCGATCCGCGCGAGATCGCGGACGAGCTTGTCACGCATCCGCATGCGTCGCTGATCACGTTTACCGGCGGCGTGGCGATCGGCAAGGCGATTGCTGCGCGGGCCGGCTACCGGCGCATCGTGCTGGAACTGGGCGGCAACGATCCGCTGATCGTCCTCGAAGACGCCGATCTCGAACGTGCGGCATCGCTGGCGGTGCTCGGCTCGTACCGGAATTCGGGCCAGCGCTGCACGGCCGTCAAGCGGATGCTGGTGCAGCGTTCGATCGCGCCCGCGTTCACCGAGTTGCTCGTCGAGAAGACGCGCGCGTGGAAGTACGGCGATCCGTTCGATCCCGCGAACGAAATGGGCACGGTGATCGACGAGGCGGCGGCGCGGCTGTTCGAGGCGCGGGTCGAAGAGGCGGTCGCGCGGGGCGCACGCCTGCTGACCGGCAACGTGCGGCGCGGCGCGCTTTACGCGCCGACCGTGCTCGACAACGTCGATCCGTCGATGACGATCGTGCGCGAGGAGACGTTCGGTCCCGTATCGCCCGTCATCACGTTCGACACGATCGACGACGCGATCCGGATCAGCAACGGGACGGCGTTCGGATTGTCGTCGGGTGTCTGCACCGACAGCACGGCTGCCGTCGTGCGGTTCGTGAACGAGTTGAACGTCGGCACCGTGAATGTATGGGAAGTGCCCGGATACCGGATCGAACTGTCGCCGTTCGGCGGGATCAAGGATTCGGGGCTCGGTTACAAGGAAGGCGTTCAGGAGGCGATGAAGAGCTTCACGAACCTGAAGACGTTTTCGCTGCCCTGGGAGTGAACGAATGGCATTGACGGTGGAAGAGATCCACGGGCTGTATCGCGAGCATGGCCATGTGGCTTATAGCGGTGAACCTGTCACGCAGCTCGAGCATGCGTTGCAAAGCGGATTGCTGGCGGAAGAGGCGGGCGCGGACGAAGCGCTGGTTGCGGCGGCGTTCCTGCACGATCTCGGGCATCTGCTGAATCGCCAGGGCGAGACGCCGAGCGCGCGCGGGATCGACGACCTGCATCAGTATTACGTGCTGCCGTTCGTGCGGCCGCTGTTTTCCGACGCGGTGCTGGAGCCGATCCGGCTGCACGTCGACGCGAAGCGCTGCCTGTGCCGCACGGACGCCGGCTACTTCAAGAGCCTGTCGCCGGACTCGGTGCGCAGCCTCGCGCTGCAGGGCGGCATCTTCAGTGAAGAGGAGACGGCGGCATTCCTGCAGCGCCCGTTCGCGGAGGACGCGCTGCGTCTGCGCCGCTGGGACGATACGGCGAAGGAAGAAGGAAAAACGACGCCGGATCTCGATCACTATATGGAGATCGTCGCGCGCCAGGTACGCGCGGCCTGACGGTTTGGCTGCTTCTATATAAGGCCCCGCACGCGGTAGCGTGCGGGGCCTTATATTTTTTGCGAAACCCCTTGCACGATTGCCGCGGGCTGCATAGAATCACGCCTCTTTCGCGCTCACGGAAACGCGGCGCGGGAGAGGGAAGCGGAGTCGGTGGTGTGCAGCAGGTTGGGCGCACGGCTGGCGACGGAAGATGGGCCCCGCAGTCGCAACGAAGTCGTTCAGAAAGTTGTTGACGCGCTGCGAAACACGGTTCATAATCTCGCTTCTCTGCTGCTGAAAACGCAGCGCTGCCGGGAAACGAAGCCAACGCCGAATTTCTCGCAGAACCGCTCTTTAAAAATTAACAGCCGATAAGTGTGGGCGCTTGATGGAAGCGAGCTGATCCTCGGATCAGATAGCGAAAGTATCAAGAGTCTCACACTAAAGTAAGTCAGGTTTATGAAGTGATTCATATACCTGTCAGCTTTGAGTGAGCGACCGGTTCGAAAGAACCGAAAACAGTAACAGGTTTAAACTGAAGAGTTTGATCCTGGCTCAGATTGAACGCTGGCGGCATGCCTTACACATGCAAGTCGAACGGCAGCACGGGTGCTTGCACCTGGTGGCGAGTGGCGAACGGGTGAGTAATACATCGGAACATGTCCTGTAGTGGGGGATAGCCCGGCGAAAGCCGGATTAATACCGCATACGATCTACGGATGAAAGCGGGGGACCTTCGGGCCTCGCGCTATAGGGTTGGCCGATGGCTGATTAGCTAGTTGGTGGGGTAAAGGCCTACCAAGGCGACGATCAGTAGCTGGTCTGAGAGGACGACCAGCCACACTGGGACTGAGACACGGCCCAGACTCCTACGGGAGGCAGCAGTGGGGAATTTTGGACAATGGGCGAAAGCCTGATCCAGCAATGCCGCGTGTGTGAAGAAGGCCTTCGGGTTGTAAAGCACTTTTGTCCGGAAAGAAATCCTTGGTTCTAATACAGCCGGGGGATGACGGTACCGGAAGAATAAGCACCGGCTAACTACGTGCCAGCAGCCGCGGTAATACGTAGGGTGCGAGCGTTAATCGGAATTACTGGGCGTAAAGCGTGCGCAGGCGGTTTGCTAAGACCGATGTGAAATCCCCGGGCTCAACCTGGGAACTGCATTGGTGACTGGCAGGCTAGAGTATGGCAGAGGGGGGTAGAATTCCACGTGTAGCAGTGAAATGCGTAGAGATGTGGAGGAATACCGATGGCGAAGGCAGCCCCCTGGGCCAATACTGACGCTCATGCACGAAAGCGTGGGGAGCAAACAGGATTAGATACCCTGGTAGTCCACGCCCTAAACGATGTCAACTAGTTGTTGGGGATTCATTTCCTTAGTAACGTAGCTAACGCGTGAAGTTGACCGCCTGGGGAGTACGGTCGCAAGATTAAAACTCAAAGGAATTGACGGGGACCCGCACAAGCGGTGGATGATGTGGATTAATTCGATGCAACGCGAAAAACCTTACCTACCCTTGACATGGTCGGAATCCTGCTGAGAGGCGGGAGTGCTCGAAAGAGAACCGATACACAGGTGCTGCATGGCTGTCGTCAGCTCGTGTCGTGAGATGTTGGGTTAAGTCCCGCAACGAGCGCAACCCTTGTCCTTAGTTGCTACGCAAGAGCACTCTAAGGAGACTGCCGGTGACAAACCGGAGGAAGGTGGGGATGACGTCAAGTCCTCATGGCCCTTATGGGTAGGGCTTCACACGTCATACAATGGTCGGAACAGAGGGTTGCCAACCCGCGAGGGGGAGCTAATCCCAGAAAACCGATCGTAGTCCGGATTGCACTCTGCAACTCGAGTGCATGAAGCTGGAATCGCTAGTAATCGCGGATCAGCATGCCGCGGTGAATACGTTCCCGGGTCTTGTACACACCGCCCGTCACACCATGGGAGTGGGTTTTACCAGAAGTGGCTAGTCTAACCGCAAGGAGGACGGTCACCACGGTAGGATTCATGACTGGGGTGAAGTCGTAACAAGGTAGCCGTATCGGAAGGTGCGGCTGGATCACCTCCTTTCCAGAGCTATCTCGCAAAGTTGAGCGCTCACGCTTATCGGCTGTAAATTAAAGACAGACTCAGGGGTCTGTAGCTCAGTCGGTTAGAGCACCGTCTTGATAAGGCGGGGGTCGTTGGTTCGAATCCAACCAGACCCACCATTGTCTGGCGGTATGTGGGTACCTGAGGTCTCTGTACATGGGGGCATAGCTCAGCTGGGAGAGCACCTGCTTTGCAAGCAGGGGGTCGTCGGTTCGATCCCGTCTGCCTCCACCAATCTTCAATGGGAAGCGTTTGGATCACACGAAAGTGACGTGTGAGACGAGCATTTGCCATTGGCGATTGAGCCAGTCAGAGTGATATGAGTAACACCATATCGGCTGTCGTTCTTTAACAATCTGGAAGAAGCAAGTAATTTGGATAGCGGAAGCGTCTATGAGATGGACGTGAAAACTATCCGGGTTGTGATTGTATCGATGTATCTCAAGATGATTCGAACTTCATGTTCGACTCGATTTTGGAATACGGCACAACGCGAGAACTCAACCTGTAACGAGACAGACTCGTTATAGGGTCAAGCGAACAAGTGCATGTGGTGGATGCCTTGGCGATCACAGGCGATGAAGGACGCGGTAGCCTGCGAAAAGCTACGGGGAGCTGGCAAACGAGCTTTGATCCGTAGATGTCCGAATGGGGAAACCCGGCCCTTTTGGGTCATCCTGGACTGAATACATAGGTCCAGTGAAGCGAACGCGGTGAACTGAAACATCTAAGTAACCGCAGGAAAAGAAATCAACCGAGATTCCCAAAGTAGTGGCGAGCGAAATGGGATGAGCCTTGTACTCTTTATTTGTATTGTTAGCCGAACGCTCTGGAAAGTGCGGCCATAGCAGGTGATAGCCCTGTAGGCGAAAACAGTATGAAAGAACTAAGTGTACGACAAGTAGGGCGGGACACGTGAAATCCTGTCTGAAGATGGGGGGACCATCCTCCAAGGCTAAATACTCGTGATCGACCGATAGTGAACCAGTACCGTGAGGGAAAGGCGAAAAGAACCCCGGGAGGGGAGTGAAATAGATCCTGAAACCGCATGCATACAAACAGTCGGAGCCTCGCAAGGGGTGACGGCGTACCTTTTGTATAATGGGTCAGCGACTTACGTTCAGTAGCAAGCTTAACCGTATAGGGCAGGCGTAGCGAAAGCGAGTCCGAATAGGGCGTTCAGTTGCTGGGCGTAGACCCGAAACCAAGTGATCTATCCATGGCCAGGATGAAGGTGCGGTAACACGTACTGGAGGTCCGAACCCACTAACGTTGAAAAGTTAGGGGATGAGCTGTGGATAGGGGTGAAAGGCTAAACAAACTTGGAAATAGCTGGTTCTCTCCGAAAACTATTTAGGTAGTGCCTCGTGTCTCACCTTCGGGGGTAGAGCACTGTCATGGTTGGGGGGTCTATTGCAGATTACCCCGCCATAGCAAACTCCGAATACCGAAGAGTGCAATCACGGGAGACAGACATCGGGTGCTAACGTCCGGTGTCAAGAGGGAAACAACCCAGACCGCCAGCTAAGGTCCCCAAATATAGCTAAGTGGGAAACGAAGTGGGAAGGCTAAAACAGTCAGGAGGTTGGCTTAGAAGCAGCCACCCTTTAAAGAAAGCGTAATAGCTCACTGATCGAGTCGTCCTGCGCGGAAGATGTAACGGGGCTAAGCTATATACCGAAGCTGCGGATGCGAGCTATGCTCGCATGGTAGGAGAGCGTTCCGTAAGCCTGCGAAGGTGCGTTGAAAAGCGTGCTGGAGGTATCGGAAGTGCGAATGCTGACATGAGTAGCGATAAAGGGGGTGAAAGGCCCCCTCGCCGTAAGCCCAAGGTTTCCTACGCAACGTTCATCGGCGTAGGGTGAGTCGGCCCCTAAGGCGAGGCAGAAATGCGTAGCTGATGGGAAGCAGGTCAATATTCCTGCACCATTGTTAGATGCGATGGGGGGACGGATCGCGGAAGGTTGTCCGGGTGTTGGAAGTCCCGGTCGCTGCATTGGAGAAGGCGCTTAGGCAAATCCGGGCGCGGAATTCAAGGGTGTGGCGCGAGCTCCTTAGGGAGCGAAGCAATTGGAAGTGGTTCCAAGAAAAGCCTCTAAGCTTCAGTCTAACGATGACCGTACCGCAAACCGACACAGGTGGGCGAGATGAGTATTCTAAGGCGCTTGAGAGAACTCGGGAGAAGGAACTCGGCAAATTGGTACCGTAACTTCGGGATAAGGTACGCCCTTGTAGCTTGATGCCCCTGCGGGCAAAGGGTGAAGGGGTTGCAATAAACTGGTGGCTGCGACTGTTTAATAAAAACACAGCACTCTGCAAACACGAAAGTGGACGTATAGGGTGTGACGCCTGCCCGGTGCCGGAAGATTAAATGATGGGGTGCAAGCTCTTGATTGAAGTCCCGGTAAACGGCGGCCGTAACTATAACGGTCCTAAGGTAGCGAAATTCCTTGTCGGGTAAGTTCCGACCTGCACGAATGGCGTAACGATGGCCACACTGTCTCCTCCCGAGACTCAGCGAAGTTGAAGTGTTTGTGATGATGCAATCTACCCGCGGCTAGACGGAAAGACCCCATGAACCTTTACTGTAGCTTTGCATTGGACTTTGAACCGATCTGTGTAGGATAGGTGGGAGGCTATGAAACCGGAACGCTAGTTTCGGTGGAGCCGTCCTTGAAATACCACCCTGGTTTGTTTGAGGTTCTAACCTTGGCCCGTGATCCGGGTCGGGGACAGTGCATGGTAGGCAGTTTGACTGGGGCGGTCTCCTCCCAAAGCGTAACGGAGGAGTACGAAGGTACGCTAGGTACGGTCGGAAATCGTGCTGATAGTGCAATGGCATAAGCGTGCTTAACTGCGAGACCGACAAGTCGAGCAGGTGCGAAAGCAGGTCATAGTGATCCGGTGGTTCTGTATGGAAGGGCCATCGCTCAACGGATAAAAGGTACTCTGGGGATAACAGGCTGATACCGCCCAAGAGTTCATATCGACGGCGGTGTTTGGCACCTCGATGTCGGCTCATCTCATCCTGGGGCTGTAGCCGGTCCCAAGGGTATGGCTGTTCGCCATTTAAAGAGGTACGTGAGCTGGGTTTAAAACGTCGTGAGACAGTTTGGTCCCTATCTGCCGTGGGCGTTGGATATTTGAAGGGGGCTGCTCCTAGTACGAGAGGACCGGAGTGGACGAACCTCTGGTGTACCGGTTGTCACGCCAGTGGCATCGCCGGGTAGCTATGTTCGGAAGAGATAACCGCTGAAAGCATCTAAGCGGGAAACTCGCCTTAAGATGAGATATCCCTGGGGACTAGATCCCCTTGAAGGGTCGTTCGAGACCAGGACGTTGATAGGTCAGGTGTGTAAGCGCAGTAATGCGTTCAGCTAACTGATACTAATTGCCCGTAAGGCTTGATCCTATAACAAGTCTGCCTTGTAGATGAGCGCCGTGCGATGCACGTGCTGCCATCCGAGAGAGACGGGTTGGATTCTCGTGTGTGATACACACAACCCAAGATTACTGCTTCTTCCCGATTGGTCGCGCTGCGAAGCCGCGCGACACCCCTCTTTGCCTGATGACCATAGCGAGTCGGTCCCACCCCTTCCCATCCCGAACAGGACCGTGAAACGACTCTACGCCGATGATAGTGCGGATTCCCGTGTGAAAGTAGGTAATCGTCAGGCTCCCTAAGCCAGAAACCCCCGCCCGTAAAGGCGGGGGTTTTTGCATTGGCGCGGCCAAATTGCAGGCCGGCCGAGCAAGGGGCAGCGTGGTCGGAGCGGGGTCCCGCAGGCGTCGATTTGGACCGCTACCGTTCCCGGGCAGATCCGCAATTCTGCGCTGCTGAAATCTTCAGATGCCTTCCTCTATGCATCGCATCGATGCACCTCCAGCCGGCGCTTTGCGCATGTCGATACGCCCAAAGATGATGTGTAATGGCTTCTGATGGGCGACGTTCGTCGACAATGTTCGATAAATGGCGCGCTTGTGCGAAAGGCATCCAGCCTTACCTCCCGTCCTTCCACGCTTCGCCTCAACCTGTTCGAGAACGTCATTCGGCGAACGCAGCACGAAACCGTCCCCGAAATCTATGCGCATAAAGTGCATTCGCTCGACATGAGCTGGCAAAGCGGAGACCAAGCCCTTCAGGGTAATATCGCCATTCGTCCCGATCCCCGGCGCTTGTCTGCATCCGCTGGCGGTCGGTGTCTTCTGCATTCCGTCTCCTGCACCGTTCATGATTGACAGCCCTGCCCAAGGTGGTCGGACGACCGACTTCTTGCCGTATCTCGTCGCCGCAACGTTCTTCATGGAGTACCTCGACACGACCGTGATCGCGACCGCGCTGCCGCAAATGGCACACTCGTTCGGCGTCGGGCCGAACGCGCTGAGCCTCGGGATGACGGCCTACATGCTTGCGCTCGCGGTGTTCATCCCGATCAGCGGCTGGATCGCGGACCGGTATGGATCGCGCACGGTGTTCGCCAGTGCGATCGTCGTCTTTACCGGTGCGTCGGTGCTGTGCGGGCTATCCAATGGCGTGGCGACGTTCACGGCTGCGCGGCTGCTGCAGGGTGTCGGCGGGGCGATGATGGTGCCGGTCGGACGGATGATCGTCGTGCGGAGCACCGAGAAGGCAAGGCTGATGCGCGCGATCGCGACGATCACGTGGCCGGGCATCGTCGCGCCTGTCGTCGGGCCGCCGATCGGTGGCTTCATCACGACCTATGCGTCCTGGCGATGGATCTTCCTGTTGAACGTCCCGTTCGGCATCGCCGCGCTCGTCTGTACCTGGCTGATCGTCCGGAACACGCGGGCCGACGAGCAACGGCCGCTCGACTGGGTCGGCTTCGTGCTGGCCGGTGGAGCACTGACCTGTCTGTTGATCGGCACCGAGGCGGCTGGCCAGCAGGATGTCCACTTCACGCGTGCGGCCGTCCTGGTGGGTGCGAGCGTGTCGTTCGGCATCGCAGCGTGGTTGCATGCGCGACGTTGCGCGCATCCGCTGCTCGATTTCACGACGCTGAAGGTGCCGACGTTCTCGGTGACGGTGATCACCGGCTCGATCACGAGGATGGCGATCAACGCCGTGCCGTACCTGTTGCCGCTGCTGTTCCAGATCGGCTTCGGGCTGTCGCCGTTCCAGTCCGGCCTGCTGCTGCTGGCGAGCGCGCTCGGCAATCTCGGCATGAAAGCGGGAACGTCGTGGATCCTCGACCGCTACGGTTTCCGGCGCGTCGCGCTCGTCGATGTGACGATCGTCGGCATCTTCACGATCGCGTGCGGCTGGCTCACCGCATCGACGCCGCTGACGATCACGCTGTTCGTCGTATTCGTCTACGGGCTTACGCGGTCGATGCAGTTCACGACGCTCGCGACGCTGGCCTACGCGGATATCCCGGCCCAGCAGACGAGCGCGGCCAGCACGCTGTGGAGCGCCGCACAGCAGATGACGATCGGGATGGGGATCGCGTTCGGCGCGTTGTCGCTGCGGCTCGCGGCGTTGGTGCGCGGCGATGCGGCCGGTATGCACTACGTGCTCGACGATTTCCGCTGGGCGTTCTTCGCGGCGGGCGTGCTCGCACTGCTGACGTTGCCGGGCTACGCGCGATTGGCTTCCGATGCAGGCGACCGGCTGCGGGCGAATGTGGCGCGAGGGTAGGCCGGACCGCTGATCGTTCTTGTGTGGCGACAGGTGAGTGCTTTTACTTCCAGTCGCTCACTTGAAACGTCGATCCATCATGGCTGTGATGGCCTGACGGGTAGCGAAATCCACCATCTGTCACAGTGGACGAGTGAGCAGATCGCAGGGCGATGTCCGGTCGCAACGAACTGTGCGTGATGACGCGCGAATGGCGCGACAGCCGCATGGCGTTTCCTGCGCGAATCCATCGGCGCGACAAGTCGCACGACCGTATCGTGTTCGTCCGGATTACCGTTACTGCGCGTCATGGAAGATGATGCCGACCGTGTGGCGGTGTCCGCTTCTGATCCGGCTCACGCCATGGCGCAGGTTGACGCGATAGACGCCGCGCGTTCCCTGCACGGGTCTGCCGTGCACGGCGAAGATCACCGCGTCGCCTTGCGTCAGTGGCACCACTTCCGCACGGGACTGCATGCGTGGCCGCTGTTCCGTCAACACGAACTCCCCTCCGGTGAAATCGCGGCCCGGCGCCGACAGCAGGATCGCAACTTGCAGCGGAAACACGTGCTCGCCATACAAATCCTGATGGAGGCAGTTGTAGTCGTCGGCACCGTATTGCAGGATCAGTGGCGTCGGCCGTGCCTGTCCCGCCGCGTGGCAGCGCTCGAGGAAGGTCGCATGGTCTTTCGGATAGCGGACGTCGATCCCGAGTGCCTGGTTCCAGCGATTCGCGATCGGTGCGAGATGCGGGTAGATCGCCGTACGCAACTCAGCGACGATCGCGGGCAGCGGGTACGCGAAATACTTGTATTCGCCGCGCCCGAATCCGTGTCGTGCCATCACGACGCGTGAACGATAGAGCGCGTCCCGCGGATAGAGCGATGCGAGCGCATCGCACTCGCTTGTCGAGATCAGGCCCGGCACGCGTGCGCATCCGTAGCGATCGAGTTCGGCATCGACGGTCGACCAGTCGACCGTGTCGACGCGTTGCGCGATGTCCAGCGATTCGACGGCAGGTTGCAGATCGGCAATGTTCACGGGCGGGCCTCGTTCGTCGGCAGTGTGGCACCGTGCGGTCGCGCGGAATGCTCGGGAAGCGTCGCGCGCACGGTTGAATCCACGGTGAAAGTTGATGAACCCAGTCTAGCGACGTCCAGGCGCCGGCGCGCTCCAGATCTTGCGCTCCAATTCGGAAAAGGAAGAAGGGAAAGCCCGCGACGTCGCATGGACGCACCGAATGCGTCGACGTGTCGGAGCGGAGAAGTGGAGAAGTGGAGAAGTGGAGAAGCGAGGGTTGAATCTTCTACAGCAGGCGGCCGGCTTCCGCCGGCCACCCACCGTTTCCCGTTCAGCCCAGCGACCGGAACAACCAGTAGAGCCCGCCGGCAAGCGCGATCGACGCCGGCAGCGTCAGCACCCACGCGAGCACGAGGCTGCGGACCGTGCTCCATTGCAACCCGGACCCGTTCGCCGCCATCGTGCCTGCGACGCCCGACGACAGCACGTGTGTTGTCGACACGGGCAGCCCGTACACGTCGGCGGCGCCGATCGTCAGCATCGCGACGAGTTCGGCCGATGCGCCCTGTCCGTAGGTCAAATGCTGCTTGCCGATTTTCTCGCCGACGGTCACGACGATCCGCTTCCAGCCGACCATCGTGCCGAGGCCCAGCGCGATCGCGACGGCAACCTTCACCCACGTCGGAATGAACTTCGTCGCGTGATCGAGCTGCTTGCGATAGTTGTCGATCGCGAGCTTGTCGTCGGCGGCGAACGCGGGCTGACCCGACTTCTCGATCAGGCGAATGGCTTCGGACACCAGATACATCGTGTTGCGCACGTTGTCGACGTCGCGCTGCGGCACGGCCGCCATCGAGCCCGACGCGCCGACCGCGGTCGCGAGCGACGTGGACAACTGCTGTACGGCCGGCAGCACGGCGGGCGTCAGTTCACGACGCTGCACGTAGTGTTCGACGTCGGCGCGCGGGTTCGCGGACGGCGCAACGCCGTTCGTGTACTTTCCGAACGTCGCGGCCGCCTGGTTCGCGACCGCAACGAAGGTCTGCGATTCGGCCGGCGTGACGGCCTTGTTCAGCGCATACGCGGTCGGTACCGTGCCGATCAGGATCAGCATGATGAGGCCCATCCCTTTCTGCCCGTCGTTCGAACCGTGCGCGAACGACACGCCCGTGCAGGTCAGGATCAGCAGGCAGCGGATCCAGAACGGCGGCGGCTGGTCCTTCGGCGGCGCCTTGTACAGCTCGGGAATCCGCACGACGGCCTTCAGCACGAGCAGCAGCAGCGACGCGCACAGGAAGCCGACGATCGGCGAGAACAGCAGCGACTTGCCGACGCCGAGCGCCTGGCCCCAGTCGACGCCGCTCGTGCCCGACGGCCCGTGCATCAACTGGTTCATCAACCCGACGCCGATGATCGACCCGATCAGCGTATGCGAGCTCGACGACGGCAACCCGAAATACCACGTCGCGAGGTTCCACACGATCGCGGCGATCAGCAGCGCGAACACCATCGCGAAGCCCGCGCCACTGCCGACCTGCAGGATCAGCTCGACCGGCAGCAATTGCAGGATGCCGAACGCGACGGCGCCGCTCGAGACCATCACGCCGAGGAAGTTCCACATGCCGGACCAGATCACCGCGACGTTCGGCGTCAGCGAGTGCGTATAGATCACGGTGGCGACCGCGTTCGCGGTGTCGTGGAAACCGTTGACGAATTCGAAGCCGAGCGCGATCAGCAGCGCAGCGCCGAGCATCACGTACGGGAACAGCGACCCTTCGCGGACCGGCGACAGATCGTCGATCAGGTGCGTGGCGATATAGACGGCGCCGATCGCGAGCACCAGCAGGAAGACGGCATAGCCGGCCTGCCGGGTGCGCTCGACGGAGCCCGGATTGTTCGAGGCGGACGAAGCAGGTTGATTCATGACGGTATCTCGCAATGGAATCGCGTCTGATCCTAGCTTCGGCCAGTAGTCAGTTTGATGACAGTCGGGACGACCAACGGTGTCTCTTGCAGAGACGTAAGGCGAGTGTCGACGAGCGACTGCGACGAGACACGTCGGCCCGTATCGCGGTCCACATAGTGAGCACAACACAGCAGGGGCCTACGCGTCAGTGTTGCGCCGATCATCGTCCGCGATCAACGTCCAGCCGTGCGACGATGCAACGAACGTCGTGCACGACAGCGGCGCGACGTCGATGCGAGTTGCAGCCCTGGAATCCATCCGCAGCCCATGCGCGACGGCCGCGCGAACGATCGCCGCATGCGTGATCGCGACGATGTCGCGGCCGTGCTGCAGCGCGTTCAACCATGCGCCGACGCGCCGCGTGGCTGCGTCGAACGATTCGCCGCCGTGCAGCTCGGGCTGCCGTCGATCAACGAAGTGCCGGCCGCTTTCCCGGCCGCCGTGCTGTGGAAGTTCCGCGTCGCGGCCATCGGCATGCAGGTGATCATGTGGACGACGATCGGCCTGCGGTTCGGCGCATGGGTCGAGCGCGGCGAACGCATCGGCATGCGCGCCGCCCGACGCGTATTGCAAGCGAGCGCGCCTAGCGCAGCATGCGCGGCGCGCTCCACGTCGATTCGCGCGCAAGCGCGACGAACGCGGCAAGGTAGTCGATCGACGCGTCCGCTTCGCGGATGCCGAGGAAGATCTGCTTCGCGATCCCCTTCTTGCCGAGCTTGACCGGCACGACGGGCATCCGGTCCGCGTATTCATCGGCAAGCCATCTCGGCAGCGCGGCCACGCCGCGCCCGCTTGCGACCATCTGCAGCATGATGTCGGTCGTCTCGATCGACTTGTGCCGTCTCGGCACGATGCCGGCCGGCGTCAGGAACTGGTTGTAGATGTCGAGCCGGTCGGTCTCGACCGGGTAGGTGATCAGGATCTCGTCGGTCAGTTGTTCGGGCGTCACGTAGTCGGCGTTCGCGAACCGGTGCGAGTCGGCGACCACCAGCACCTGCTCGTAGTCGAACACGGGATCGAAGCGCAGGCCCGGCTTGTTCAGCGGATCGGGCGTGACGAGCACGTCGATGTCATAGCCGAACAGCGCGCCGATGCCGCCGAACTGGAAGCGCTGCTTCACGTCCACGTCGACGTCGGGCCAGCGCGACAGGTACGGCGACACGACCTTCAGCAGCCACTGGTAGCACGGGTGGCACTCCATCCCGATGCGCAGCGTGCCGCGCTCGCCCTTCGCGTACTGTTTCATCCGCTCCTCGGCGAGCTCGAACTGCGGCAGCAGCCGGTTCGCCAGCTTCAGCAGATATTGCCCGCCCTGCGTGAGCCGCAGGCCGCGGCCTTCCCGATCCCAGATCGGCGTGCCGAGCTGCTGCTCGATTTTCCGGACGGTATGGCTGAGTGCCGATTGCGTGAGGTGCAACGCATTGGCGGCCGCGGTCAGCGAGCCCTGGCGCTCGACTTCACGTATGACGACGAGATGGAATCGTTCCAGCATGGATATCGCTCGCGCAACAGATACATGAACAGATTTAATGGATGAATGAAATAATGCCATTTTATTTCATGGTTTGAAATCCCTATCATGGCTGCCGGACATTCACTACATCGGGACGGCAGCTTCATGGTCAGGACACACAACCTCGGTTTTCCGCGCATCGGTGCGAAGCGCGAACTCAAGTTCGGTCTCGAGCGCTACTGGAAGGGCGAATCGTCGCGCGACGAGTTGAAGGCGCTCGGCGCCGAGCTGCGCCAGCGTCACTGGAACGACCAGCGCGATCTGGACCTGGCACCGATCGGCGACTTCGCGTTCTACGACCAGGTGCTCGACATGAGTTTCACGCTCGGCAACCTGCCGAAGCGCGTGCAGGGCTTCCAGGGCGACGCGCTCGACAACTATTTCCGCGTTGCGCGCGGCCGTTCGGCGCAGTCGGCGGAAGGGCACGCGGCGTGCTGCGGCGGTGTCGCGGCCGTTGAAATGACGAAGTGGTTCGATACGAACTACCACTTCATCGTGCCGGAATTCCACGCGGACACGAACTTCTCGCTCGACCCGTCGCGCCTGCTGCAGCAACTGGCCGAGGCGAACGCGCAGGGCGTGAACGCGAAGCCGGTGATCCTCGGCCCCGTCACGTACCTGTGGCTCGGCAAGGCGAAGGACGATTCCGACCGTCTCGCGCTGCTGCCGAAGCTGCTGCCCGTGTACGGCGCGCTGCTCGACACGCTGACCGCGCAGGGCGTCGAATGGGTGCAGATCGACGAACCGATCCTCGTCACCGAGCTCGACGCCGAATGGCGGCAGGCATTCCGCACCGCCTATGCGGCGCTGGAGACGCGTCGCATCAAGCTGCTGCTTGCCACGTACTTCGGCCAGCTCCAGGACAACCTGACGCTCGCGAGCTCGCTGCCGGTCGACGGCCTGCATGTCGACGCGATCAATGCGCGTGACGAGGTCGATGCATTGGTGCTCGAACTGCCGGCCGAGCGCGTGCTGTCGGTTGGGGCGATCAACGGCCGCAACATCTGGAAGACGGACCTGAACGCGACGCTCGACTGGCTCGAACCGCTCGCGAAGCAATTGGGCGAGCGCCTGTGGCTCGCGCCGTCGTGTTCGCTGCTGCACGTGCCGGTCGATCTCGCGAGCGAAGAAAAGCTCGACGCGGAGATCCGATCGTGGCTCGCGTTCGCGCTGCAGAAGCTCGACGAGCTGAGGGTGCTCGCGACCGCACTGAACGAAGGCCGCGACAAGGTGGCCGATGCGCTTGCCGCGAACGCCGCCGCGATCGACTCGCGCCGCCGCTCGCCGCGCGTGAACAACCCGGCGGTGAAGGCCGCGATCGCGCGCATCGACGCGCAGCTCGGCAACCGTGCGAGCCCGTATCCGCAGCGTGCGCCGAAGCAGTCGGCGCGACTGAACCTGCCGGCCTTCCCGACGACGACGATCGGCTCGTTCCCGCAGACCGCCGAAATCCGCCAGGCGCGCAGCCAGTTCAAGGCCGGCGCGCTGGATGAAGCGGGCTATCGCACGGCGATGAAGGCTGAAATCGAACGCAGCGTGCGCGAACAGGAATCGCTCGAACTCGACGTGCTCGTGCACGGCGAAGCCGAGCGCAACGACATGGTCGAATACTTCGGCGAGCAGCTCGACGGCTACGCATTCAGCCAGTTCGGCTGGGTGCAGTCGTACGGTTCGCGCTGCGTGAAGCCGCCGATCCTGTTCGGCGACATCAGCCGCCCGAAGGCGATGACGGTCGAATGGATCACGTATGCGCAGTCGCTGACGAACAAGCCGATGAAGGGCATGCTGACCGGCCCCGTGACGATCCTGAACTGGTCGTTCGTGCGCGACGACCAGCCTCGCTCGGTGTCGTGCTACCAGCTCGCGCTCGCGATCCGCGACGAAGTGCTCGATCTCGAGAAGGCCGGCGTGCGCGTGATCCAGATCGACGAGGCTGCGTTGCGCGAAGGATTGCCACTGCGCCGCGCGCAATGGAGCGAGTACCTGAAGTGGGCGGTCGAATCGTTCCGCATCACCGCGAACGGCGTGCAGGACGATACGCAGATCCACACGCACATGTGCTATTCGGAGTTCAACGACATCATCGCGTCGATCGCCGACATGGATGCGGACGTGATTACGATCGAGACGTCGCGCTCGGACATGGAGCTGCTCGACGCGTTCGACCACTTCAGGTATCCGAACGAGATCGGGCCGGGCGTGTACGACATCCATTCGCCGAACATCCCGACGCAGGATCACATCGTCGGCCTGATGAAGAAGGCGGCCGAACGGATTCCGGCGGAGCGTCTGTGGGTGAACCCGGACTGCGGCCTGAAGACGCGCCAGTGGGCGGAAGTGATTCCGGCGCTGACGAACATGGTCGCCGCCGCGAAGACACTGCGCAACCCGATGCAATAACGCGCGAACGTTGCGTGCCTGCCGCCGCGATCGACGTTCCGGCGACAGGCGCGGCACCGATCCAGACCGTCCCGGGCGCGCCCCGGGACGCTTCGTTATCCGGATCGGCGTGAAGTACTACCGCGTGAAAACGCCTGAAGATGGCCGTCGGGAAGACTGACGGCGACGTCGTCGCGAAACAGGCGAGGGAGGGGATTCCCGGAACGGGAACGGGCGACCTGTCGGCTGCCCCGTATGCGCGAGAACCGGGCAGGCGAAGCCGCCTGCCCGTCGTGCGGAAATTACGCGGTACGCGCGCCGCGCGGCAGCGATTCGTTCGTCTTGCCGGGCGCGCCGGCATCGTCGATGCTGACGCGGCGCGAGATCAGCCACACGCACAGCGACGACAGCACGGCGGCACTCGTGTACTGGATCGCGAGCGGCCACCATTGCGGCGCGACGTTCTGCGCGATGACGGTCGCGACGAGCGGCGTGAGGCCGCCGGCGAGCGCGCCGCACACCTGGTACGCGATCGAGATTGCCGTATAGCGGATCCGCGCGACGAAGATGCCGCTGACGAAGCCCGCGACCACCGAGTAGTAGCCCGATTCCGCGAGCGTCGCGAGGCCGACGCCGACCGTGATCGACAGCGGCGTGCCCATGTGTACGAGCGGCAGCATCACGAACGGGACGATCGCGGCCCATGCGCCGGTGATCAGCAGCACGCGCGTGGTGCCGAAGCGCTGCGCGAGGAACGCGGCCGCAAGCTGCACGACGAACTGCAGCACCGCGACGATCGTCATGCAATGCAGCACCATCGACCGGTCGAGCGACAGGAACTGCGTCGCGTAGCTGATCATGAAGATGTTGCTGAAATACACGCCGGCGATGCCGTACACGTTCGCGCCGATCGCGAGCAGCAGCAGCGGCCAGTACTTGAGCGCTTCGCGCAGCGGGTTTTGCGCGGTGTTGCCGCTCTTCCTGACTTCCTCGAACTCGGGCGACTCGGACACGCTCGCGCGGATCACGAAGCCGACCACCAGCAGCACGGCGCTCGCGAGGAACGGCACGCGCCAGCCCCAGCTCATCATGTCGTCCTTCGACAGCGTGCTGATTGCGCCGAACGCGAGCATCGACAGGATCAGGCCGCTCGCGCTGCCGAGCTGCGCGAACGACGCGAAGAACGTGCGCTTGCCTTCGGGCGCATGCTCGCCGGCGAGCAGCACCGCGCCGCCCCATTCGCCGCCGACCGCGATGCCTTGCAGCACGCGCATCAGCACGAGCAGGATCGGCGCGATCACACCGGCTTGCGCATGGGTCGGCAGCAGGCCGATCGCGACCGTCGACACAGCCATCAGCATCAGCGTCGCGAGCAGCGAACGCTTGCGGCCGAAGCGGTCGCCGAGATAACCGAACATCACGCCGCCGAGCGGCCGCGCGAAGAAGCCGACCGCGAACGAGCCGAACGAGGCGAGCAGGCTGACGAAGCGGTTTTCGCCGGGGAAGAACAGCGGCCCGAACACGATGGCGGCGGCGGTCGCGTAGCTATAGAAGTCGTACCACTCGATCGTGGTGCCGACGAACGACGCGAGCGCCGCCCGCTTCGGTTGTTTGACGGAAGTCCCCATCTTTATGTGTGCTCCTCTGAATTCTCTGATTTGGAATGGGTCGTGTCTTGCGGGGATCAGTCGCGGTACTTGACACCCGGCAGCACGCACAGCAGTTCGTACGCGAGGTTCGCGCCGAGCAGCGCCGTGGTGCCGAACGGGTCGTACGGCGGCGCGACTTCAACGAGATCGCAGCCGACGATGTTCAGCCCCTTCGCGCCGCGGATGATCTCGAGCGCCTGCGGCACCGTGAGGCCCGCGATTTCCGGCGTGCCCGTGCCCGGCGCGTAGGCCGGGTCGATGCCGTCGATGTCGAAGCTGATGTAGACGGGCGTGTCGCCGACGCGGGCGCGCACTTCTTCCATCAGCGGCGCGAGCGACTTGTTCCAGCATTCCTCGGCCTGGACGACGCGGAAGCCCTGCTCGCGGCACCAGTCGAAATCCTCGGCCGCGTAGCCCGTGCCGCGCAGGCCGATCTGCGTGACCTTGTCGCCGTGCAGCAGGCCTTCCTCGACCGCGCGGCGGAACGGCGTGCCGTGCGCGATCTTTTCGCCCATCATCGTGTCGTTCACGTCGGCGTGTGCATCGACGTGGATCAATGCAACCTTGCCGTGCTTGCGGTGGATCGCGCGCAGGATCGGCAGCGCGATCGTATGGTCGCCGCCGAGCGTGATCGGCTTGCAGTCGTGCTCGAGGATCGCGTCGTATGCGGCTTCGATGCGCGCGATGGAATCGTGCAGGTTGTAGGGGTTGATGGCGACGTCGCCGATGTCGGCGATCTGCAGCGAGTCGAACGGCGCGGCGCGCGTGGCCATGTTGTACGGGCGCAGCAGCACGGATTCGGTGCGGATCTGGCGCGGGCCGAAGCGCGCACCGGTGCGGTTGGACGTGCCGAGATCGAACGGCACGCCGACGAAGCATGCGTCGAGGCCTTCGGCGCTCGCCACGTGCGGCAGGCGCATCATCGTCGCGATGCCGCCGCAGCGCGGCATCTCATTGCCGCCGAGCGGCTGGAAATGGGTGTGGTCGTTCATGGGGCGCCTCTTCCGATGTGGGGTTGCCGTATCATTCGACGCGGCTTGGCGCACAGTTGTACGCGCTCCGCCGGGAAAGAAGAATGCGAAGATATCGACGTAAACATCGATCTTCATCGATGTATGGAAGGGGATGAGCGTGCTGGGGAATCTGTCGACCCTCGATCTGCGGTTGATCCGCGTGTTTCTTGCGGTCACGGACGCGGGCGGCGTATCGGCCGCGCAGTCCGTGCTGAACGTCGGGCAGTCGACGATCAGCGCGCAGTTGTCGTCGCTCGAGACGCGGCTCGGCTACCGGCTCTGCGAGCGCGGCCGCAGCGGCTTCCGGCTCACGCCGAAGGGCGAACGGTTCCATGCGATGAGCCGCAAGCTGCTCGCGGCGCTCGACGAATTCGGGATGGCCGCGCGGCACATGGACCGCCAGTTGGTCGGCACGCTGAACATCGGCCTGATCGGCCATACGCCGGTGAGCCAGAACGCGCGGATCGCCGAGGCGATCGCCGCGTTCCGCACGCGCGACGAGGCCGTGCGTTTCTCGATCTCCGTGCGCGCGCCGGGCGATCTCGAGGAGAAGCTGCTGAGCGACGAGATCCAGATCGCGGTCGGCTACTTCTGGCATCGCGTGCCGTCGCTGCACTACACGCCGCTGTTCATCGAGCGCCAGGTCGCGTACTGCGGGCGCGGCCATCCGCTGTTCGACGGCGCCGGCACGCTGACGCCGGCCGACGTCGCGGGCTTCGAATGGGCGTGGCGCTCGTATCCGCTGCCGGAAGCGCAGATGTCGACGACGCCCGACCGCGTGACCGCGACCGCCGACAACATGGAAGCCGTCGCGCTGCTGATCCTGTCCGGCCACCACCTCGGCTACCTGCCGCAGCACTTCGCGGCGCCGTATGTCGCGCAGGGGCTGCTCGCGCCGCTCAATCCGGAGCAACTGCGCTACGACGTGACGTTCCACATGGTCGTCGCGCGCAACGGGCGCGGTAATCCGCTCGTGGAGGCGTTCCTCGAGGATCTCGAGCGCGCGCACCAGTCGCCGGACCTCGCGTGACGCCGGCGCTGCCCGCAATGTGAACGAGTGTTACATCGGCGCGGCCCGCTGCGCGCATCACGGCACCGGCAACCCCGCGTCGTGCTTCACCTCGCGCAGCGACAGCGCGGATTCGATCGACGTGACGCCCGGCAGCATCCGCAGCGAGTCGCGCACGAACGTGCCGTAGTCGTCGAGGTCGCGCGCGACCACTTGCAGCAGGTAGTCGGCCGTGCCCGCGACGTTGTGGCACGCGAGAATCCGCTCGATGCCCAGCACTTCCCGTTCGAACCGGTCGGCGACCTTGCGGTCGTGCGTCGCGAACCGCACGAGCACGAACGCGACGACGCCGAAGCCGAGCGCCTGGCGCGACAGTTGCGCACGGTAGCGCTCGATGTAGCCGTCGGTTTCGAGACGTTTCAGGCGCCGCGCGCAAGGCGTCTCGGACAGGCCGACGGATTCGGCGAGACGCGCGATCGGCAGGCGGCCGTCGCGCTGCACCGCAGCGAGGATCGCGCGATCGGTTTTGTCGAGTTCGGTCATATTGGCGGAATCCGTTTTCAGGTTTCATGATTGTGGCGGATTCCCCTATGAATCGCCAATCCAGAGCCAAAGATGGCCAATAATCCCTCCACCTTCAGCGGCAACATAGCGTCATTGAAGGACGGGGGCAGAACATGATTTCCACGCATTTGCTGTTGATCTATCTCGCCGCGCTGGCGGCCATTTATGCGGTGCCGGGGCCCGACATGGCGCTCGTGCTGCAGACCAGCATCGGCCGCGGCGTGCGCCCGGGGATGGCGGCGGCGGCCGGGCTGTCGCTCGCGCGCACCGCGCACGTGACGCTGTCCGCATGCGGCGTCGCGGCGCTGATTCGCAGCGCGCCGTGGCTGTATGAGGTGATCCGCTACGGCGGCGCGCTGTATCTCGCGTATGTCGCGATCCAGGTGTTCCGCTCGCCCGTGTTCGCGCTCGGCGACAGCGATGCGGCAGCGACCGCCGGCGAGTTGCGGCAGTCGTTCGTGAAGGGGCTGCTGACGAACCTGCTGAACCCGAAGGCGCTGCTGTTCTGCTCGGTGTTGCTGCCGCAGTTCGTGCGGCCGGAGGCCGGGCCCGTCGTGTGGCAGATGTTCGAACTCGGTGCGCTGCTGGTCGCGGCCGGTGTGTGCTTCGACCTCGCGTGCGTGTTCGGCGCGTCGCGCATCGCGGCGTGGATGCGTGCGCATCCGCTGGCGCAAACGGTGCAGCGCTGGACGTTTTCGGCGGCGCTGATCGGTTTCGCGTTGCGCCTGTCGATGGACTGAGCGTCGCGGCCGCGTCGTTGCCGCGCAGGTCGACACGGGCCGCGCGGTATCGATGCGCCGATCGGCGCACGCCGTGTGCAATGCCGGCCTCTTCGCGCGCAAGCCCCGCTGCAGAAGGGCGTGCGCGCAAATCGTCTGACTGATCTAAACTCCCTTTAACTTCGCGCTGACGCGAACCGACTGACCGAACGGAACCGACTTCCGCCGGCTATGTCCGATTTCCTGGCTGTTCCGTGCAACGCGGTACCAAGGAGGGTCTGAACATGGCAAGGCATCTTCACGCCGACCGTGAACCCCGAATCGTCGCCGAGTCCAAGTGCCTCGGCCCGTGCGATCCGGCAGAACGCATCCACGTCACGATCATGTTGCGGCGGCAGGAAGAAGGGCAACTCGATACGTTGGTCCACCAGCTCGCCACCGGCGACTTACAGGCAAAACCGCTGTCGCGCGAAGCGTTCGCGCAGCGTTTCTCCGCCAATCCCGACGACATCCGCAAGACCGAGGACTTCGCGCGTCGGCATCAGCTCGCGGTCGATCGGGTCGATCCGGTCGAAAGCGTCGTCGTGCTGTCCGGCACGATCCAGCAGTTCGAAGCGGCGTTCGGCGTGAAGCTCGAGCGTTTCGAGCATCGCTCGATCGGCCAGTATCGCGGCCGCTCGGGCCCGATCGCGCTGCCCGACGATCTCGGCGACGCCGTCACGGCCGTGCTCGGCCTCGACAGCCGCCCGCAGGCGCGGCCGCACTTCCGGCTGCGTCCGCCGTTCCAGCCCGCGCGCGGCGCGGCGGGCGTCACGTTCACGCCGGTCCAGCTCGCGTCGCTGTACGGCTTTCCGGCCGGCGACGGCGCCGGGCAATGCATCGCGATCGTCGAACTGGGCGGCGGCTATCGCGCGGCCGACATCCAGCAGTATTTCCGCGGGCTCGGCATCAAGACGCCGCCGACGCTCGTCGACGTAAACGTCGGCACCGGCCGCAATGCGCCGTCCGGCGATCCGAATGGCCCGGACGGCGAAGTCGCACTCGACATCGAGATCGCCGGTGCGATCGCGCCGGCCGCGAAGATCGCGGTCTACTTCGCGTCGAACAGCGACGCGGGCTTCATCCAGGCCGTCAACGCGGCCGTCAGCGACAGGACCAACAAGCCGTCCGTCATCTCGATCAGCTGGGGCGGCCCGGAAGCGGTCTGGCAGGCGCAGTCGGCGCAGGCATTCAACCGCGTGCTGCAGGCGGCGGCCGCGCAGGGCATCACGGTGTGCGCGGCGTCGGGCGACAGCGGCTCGGGCGACGGGCTGCAGGACGGCGCCGATCACGTCGACTTCCCCGCATCGAGCCCGTACGTGCTCGGCTGCGGCGGCACGCAGCTCGACGCGCTGCCCGGGCAGGGCATCCGCAGCGAGGTCACGTGGAACGACGAGGCGTCGGGCGGCGGCGCGGGCGGTGGCGGCGTCAGTACGCTGTTCGACTTGCCGGCGTGGCAGCAGGGGCTTGCCGTCACGCTCGCCGACGGCAGCAGCACGCCGCTCGCGAAGCGCGGCGTGCCGGACGTCGCCGGCGATGCCTCGCCGCAGACGGGCTACGAGGTGTCGGTCGCCGGGACGGCCGCCGTGATGGGCGGCACGAGCGCGGTCGCGCCGCTGTGGGCCGGGCTGATCGCACGGATCAACGCGGCGGCCGGCGCATCGGCCGGCTGGGTCAATCCGGTGCTGTACAAGAATCCGGGCGCGCTGCGCGATGTCACGAAAGGATCGAACGGCACGTATGCGGCCGCGTCGGGCTGGGACGCCTGCACGGGCCTCGGCAGCCCGGACGGCGCGCAGCTCGCCGCGATCCTCGCGCGCAAGCCGTCGAGCTGACGCATCGCCACACGCCTTTCCGTTCGACGCGGGTTTCCTGCCCGCGTCTTTTTTCACCTCCAGGAGCAGCACGATGGGCATCGATTCCGCATCTTCCGGCGGCGTTTATCCGCTGCATCACGGCGACCACAATTCGCAGAGCGTGCCGCCGACCATCAATCCGGTCGCGCTGAGCCACGGCCGCGACCAGCCGTTCTTCGATCCGGTTGCGTACGGCAACGGCCCCGACGATTCGGTGACCGACACGACCGAAGCGGCCGCGATCACGCATCACACGATCCTGATCGACGGGAAGCGCATCGCGTACACGGCGACGGCCGGCCACCTCGTGACGGTCGACCCGAGCAGTTCGCAGCCGGCCGCGAAGATCTTCTATGTCGCGTTCACGGCCGACGGCGCGAAGGAAGAAACGCGGCCCGTGACATTCTTCTATAACGGCGGGCCCGGTTCGTCGTCGGTGTTCGTGCTGCTCGGCTCGTTCGCGCCGAAGCGCATCAAGACGTCGATGCCGGGTTTCACGCCGCCCGCGCCGTACCAGATGGAAGACAACCCGGACAGCATGATCGACCACAGCGACCTCGTGTTCATCAACCCGGTCGGCACCGGCTATTCGGCGGCCGTCGCGCCGAACAAGAACCGCAACTTCTGGGGTGTCGACCAGGATGCGGATTCGCTGAAGCAGTTCATCAAGCGCTATCTGACGAAGAACAACCGCTGGAATTCGCCGAAATACCTGTTCGGCGAATCGTACGGCACCGCGCGCAGCTGCGTGCTCGCGTACAAGCTGCACGAGGACGGCATCGACCTGAACGGCGTCACGCTGCAATCGTCGATCCTCGACTACCGGCAGGCCGGCAACCCGGTCGGCGCGCTGCCGACCGCGGCGGCCGACGCGTGGTATCACAAGAAACTCGGCGTCACGCCGGCGCCGACCGATCTCGGCGCGTTCGTCGAGGAAGTCGCGCAGTTCTCGCGCACCGACTACCTGAACGCGCTGCGCACGGTCCCGCATGCGGACCCGGCCGCCGTGCAGAAACTGTCGCAATACACGGGCATCGACACGGCGACGCTGCAATCGTGGAGCCTCAACGTCGCCGGCTACGACACGCGCGGCAATTCGCTGTTCCTGACGACGCTGCTGCATGCGCAGGGGCTCGCGCTCGGTTCGTACGACGGCCGCGTGACCGCGATCTCGACGGGCATCGCCGGCAAGATCGACCCGAACTCGGGCGGCAACGACCCGACGATGACGGCCGTGACGGGCGTCTATACGGCGATGTGGAACAGCTACCTGAACGAGCAACTGAAGTACACGTCGAATTCCGCGTTCACGGACCTGAACGACCAGGCATTCCAGAACTGGGATTTCAGCCACATCGACCCGACCGGCGCGCAGCAGGGTGTCGATGCGCAGGGGAACGTGATCCTCTACACGGCCGGCGATCTCGCCGCGGTGATGGCGTTGAACGTCGACCTGAAGGTGCTGTCGGCGAACGGCTTCTACGATTTCGTCACGCCGTTCTACCAGACCGTGATCGACCTGCAGCAGATGCCGCTCGAGGATCTGAAGGTGCGGCAGAACCTGTCCGCGCGTTTCTATCCGTCGGGGCACATGGTGTATCTCGACGGCGGCTCGCGCACCGCGCTCAAGCGCGATCTCGCGACGATGTACGACGCGACGGTCAGCGATACGGGCGCGCGGCTGCGGATTCGCGCGTTGCAGGCGAAGAAGACGGGCGGGCACGCGTAGCGTTGCCGGTCTCCCGGTCTCCCGGTCTCCCGGTTGCCGCGCGTAGCCGCCATGGCTCGCGCGGCAGTCGGGTTCCGACGCTGCCCGCCTCGTCTTGAGGCTGCAGCGCCGGATTGCGACGCGGCGGTATTGCCGCGTCAGTGGCCGGCTTATGCGGTCGGCCAGTCGAACGGCGTATACGGCAGCGCGCGCTTGTGGCGCGAACCGTCGTAGAAGCGCAGCACCGTTTCGTACACGCGGTCTTCGACCGGCTTGCCTTCAAGGAAATCGTCGATCTCGTCGTAGCTGACCCCGTATGCGTGCTCGTCGGGGCGCAGCGGGCGGAGTTCCTCGAGGTCGGCCGTCGGCACCTTCATCACGATCGCTTCCTCGCCGCCGAGCGTGCGCGCGACCGCGCGCACGCGACGCTTGTTCAGGCCCGCGAGCGGCAGCACGTCCGCGCCGCCGTCGCCGAATTTCGTGAAGAAACCCATCAGCGATTCGGCCGCGTGATCGGTGCCGATCACGATGCCGCGCCGCGCGCCGGCCACCGCGTACTGCGCGATCATGCGCTCGCGCGCCTTGATGTTGCCGTGCACGAAATCCTGTTGCGCGGGCGTTTCGAACGCATGGCCGGACGCGACCAGCGAGCGGAGCATCGCTTCGGCGGCCGGTTTCACGTCGACCGTCAGTGTCTCGTCCGCGCGCACGAACGCGAGCGCGCGCTGCGCATCGGCTTCGTCGTTCTGCACGCCGTTCGGCAAGCGCATCGCGATGAAGCGCGCATCGTAGCCGCCGGCGCGCAGTTGTTCGACCGACAGTTGCGCGAGCCGCCCGGCCGTCGACGAATCGACGCCGCCGCTGATGCCGAGCACGTAGGTCCGCAGGCCGGTCGAACGCAGGTACTGCGCGAGGAAATCGACGCGGCGGGCGATTTCGGCCTCGGCGTCGAATTGCGAGGCGACGTTCAGTTCGGCAATGATCGCGCGTTGGCGGCTGGCGTAATCGGCGGATGTCATGAAGGGGGTTCCGGAACGAAATGCAAGGCGCTCATCATAAGCGCAATCGCGGCGGGGCGCCGCGCTGGGCATGCGATCCGGCCGCCTTGCGTTGCTTCGGCGAGACGCGCTGCCTCGCCGTGGTGCACGGTGCGCCGGGCGGGTGCGGGATGCCGCGGGAAGGGCATCCGTGTGGTGGTCTTCAATGAGCTTGTCGGCAAGCGTCGGCGCGGCCGCACGACCGCACGACCACACGACCACACGACCACACGACCACACGACCGCACGACCACACGACCGCGCTCGTCAGCGCCGCGCGAGCACGACGCCCGCCAGCGCGAGCGCGAAACCGAATAGCTTGATCGCCGCGAGGGTCTCGCCGAACAGCAGGTAGCCCTGCAGCGCGGCAAGCGGCGGCGCGAGGAACAGCAGCGACGTGGCGCGCGCCGCGTTGCCGCGCCGCAGCATCCACATCAGCATCGTGACCGCGCCGCCGGACAGGAACACGACGCCCCACACGAGCGACACCCACAGCACCGGCGCGCCGATCCAGCGTGTTTCATGCAGCAGCACGACGAAGATCGCCGCGACGAGCGCCGCGCCGAAGTTCTGCACGGCGACCGCGGTGCGCAGGTCGCTCTGCGCGAGCTTGCCCTTCTGGTACAGCGAACCGGCGGTGATCGACCCGACCGCGAGCACCGACACGGCGACCACGAACCATGCAGGCGCCGAGCCCGGCGGCGGCGCGACGCCGCCCGCGACCTTCGGCGCCAGTACGAGCGCGACGCCGGCGAGCCCGAGCGCCATCCCGAACCAGCCGCGCACGGGCAGCCGTTCGTTGAACAGCGGCACGGCGAGCACGGCGGTGGCGAGCGGCTGCAGCGCGCCGAGCAGCGCCATGACGCCCGCGTTCAGCCCTTGCGCGACGGCCCAGTAGCTCGCGCCGAGATAGACGCCCTGCAGCAGCGCGCCCGCGATCAGGTGGCGCGGCCACTCGCGGCGGGCCGGCCACGGCGCGCGCGCGACGAGCGCAACCGCGCCGAACAGCGCGGCCGTGCCCGCGAAACGCGCGAGCAGGAACAGGTTGGGATCGGCGTAGGGCTTGATTGCCCGTGCAACGATGAAGCCGGTGGACCACAGCGCGACGAACGCGGCGGCGACGATCGAGGTAAGCATGCGAGGCGGGCCGCGATGCGGCCGGACAGAACCGTAAAGTCGGCCAGTATCGGGGGAAGCGGCACCGGCGTCTTGTCGAATCCTGCACTCATGCCGCGCATCGCGTGAATGCGCCGCGCACGTTGCGTGCCGGGCATCCGGCATCCGGCATCCGGCTTCCGGCGCGGGCCGGCTAACGGCCGGTGCGAGCGGGGCGCGGACGGGAAGGGCGCCGCACCGCTCGCTGCGCGGGCGGGCGCGCAGCAGCGGAGATCAGTCGATCGAGAACGTGTCGAGCGGCTGGTTGGCGCGCGCGTCGGTCGCGAAGCGCGCGGCGAGCTGCTCGTAGAGCCGGCGGGCCTCGTCGAGCGTCAGGTCGATCCAGTACGGATCGCCGGCCGCATCGTTGAGTCGTTCGGGCGGAAACTGGATTTCGATCACGCTGCCTTTGCGATACATGGTGCGAGCCCCTTTGCTTGGTCTGTCGTTCGGCGAAGCGCAAAGTGTAGCAATCGGCGCCGCGCCGATTCGCGCGCGTCAGGCAATACAGAATTTCGCTTTCGCGAAACCGGCCGGCCGCGTTTCGCGCCGCAGTCAAATGCCGGTAAAGCGGCCGTAATACAATAGCCGGCTCACCCATTACCAGTCGCCTCGGGCGCACACGCGATGCTGGCGGAACAACGTCATCAATACATCCTGTCGGAGCTCGGACGGTCGGGCGCGTTGTCGGTCGCGGAACTCGTGCGCTCGCTCGACGTGTCGCGCGAGACCGTGCGGCGCGACCTGAACGCGCTCGCCGCGCGCGGCCTGCTCGTGATGACGCATGGCGGCGCGCTGGCCGCCGACCGCCGCGAGCCGAGCCTGTCCGAGCGCGAAGCGGCGAACGCCGAAGCGAAGCGCACGATCGGGCGGCGCGCGGCCGAATTCGTGCCCGACGACGCATCGGTGCTGATCGATTCGGGCAGCACGCCGCACGCGGTTGCGCTGGCGCTCGCCGACCGGCACCGGCTGTCGATCTACACGAACGACTGGCGCACCGCGTTCGTGCTCGCGCGGCGCAACGGCAACCGCGTGACGCTGCTCGGCGGCGAGCTGTCCGACGACGAGGACGCGACATTCGGGCTCGACACGATCCACCAGCTCGCGCAATACCACGTCGATTTCGCGTTCGTCGGCGCCGGCGGCATCACACCCGACGGCGAGTGCACCGACTACTCGCGGATCGCGGCCGAGGTGCGCAGCCGGATGATCGCGGCGGCCGGCACGGCAATGATCGTCGCCGACCATTCGAAATTCGGCCGCGTGACGCCGGTGCGGATCAACGGCGCGGCCGCCGCGCGTTATCTCGTGACCGAACGCGCGCCCGACAAGGCCGTGCGCCGCGCGTTGACCGCGCGCGGGATCGAGCTGCTCGTGTGCGACTGACGCGCGTCCGACATACAAGGTTCATCGAACCGTCATCCTGCGGGAAGAACCGCCGTCAACACTGACCCATTCATCTCGATCGGCCGCAAGGCCAGGGAGCAACGAATGACCGTCAGCGTGCGCAGCTATCTTTCCCCCACCCTGGTCCTGCTGGCCTTCGACTGGCCCGATGCGGCGACGCGTACCGATTTCCTCGGCTTCGCGATCCAGCGCACGCCGGGATTCTGGTCGGCCGACGGCAAGACGCGTGCACCGAACAGCTGGCTGCCGAACCGCCTGACGTTCGACGGCCCGGCCGCCGACACGCAGGGCGATGCGCCGACCGACCAGGCGCCGATCCAGAAATTCATGTGGTGGGACGCGCGCATCGATCCGCAGGACCGCGGCGCGTCGTTCCGCTACGACGTGTATCCGGTCGTCGGCACGCCGGCGAACCTGCAGGTGCTCGATGCGCAGGCCGGCGTGTGCAACGTCGTGCTGCCCGCGCATATCGAGGACGGTATCGGCACGTGGTTCAACCGCGCGGTGGTGAGCTCGCAGGCCTTTGCGAAGCAGGTCGCGGCGCTGGGCCTTGCGCCGAATGCGGCGCCGAGCGATGCACAGGCGCTGAAGCTGCGCACCTGGCTCGCGAACGACATGGAGCAGGTGTTCGCGGAGATGCTCGACCCCGCGTCGCGCGCGGCGTCGGCCGTCTATCACCTGACCGATACGCTGTGGGCGTTGCCCGCGTTCGAAGCGTTCGGGCGCAAGCACGGCGGCGCGTCGCTCGCGATCGTCTACGACGCGCACACGACGGCGCGCAAGGGCAAGCCCCCGCTGCCGTCGCCGAACCAGCCGGCCGTCGACGCATTGCAGGGGCTCGCGACGCTCGCGCCGCGCGACAAGACGCACATCATGCACGACAAGTTCATCGTGACCGACGCGCCGTCGAACCCGGCGCCCGCGCGCGTGTTGACCGGTTCCGCGAACTTCACGACCGAAGGGCTGACGGAGCAGGCCAATGTGCTGCATGCATTCGACTCGCCCGCGCTTGCCGCGCTGTACAACGACCGTGCGCATGCGCTGGCCGGCAATCCGTCGATCGCGGACACGGCGCGCCTGTCGCCGGGCTGGTCGGCGCCGATGACGATCGGCAGCGCGCAGGTGAGGCTGGCGTTCTCGCCCGAACCGGCGGGGCAGCGCACCGAGATCGACACGATCGTTGCCGCGATCGCGGCCGCGAAGCATTCGGTGTCGTTCTGCCTGTTCATGCCGACCGACGCGGCCTTGCGCGACGCGTGCTTCGCGGCCGGCGACCGCGGGCTGATGATGTTCGGGCTGGTGAACAAGATCAACATCGGCAGCGCGACGAAGGCCGACGCCGCGCAGCAGGCCGGCCAGCCGCTCGATGCGGCGACGCTCGCGAACCTCGAGCTGTATCACCGCAGCCGCGACAACCACGACGTGATCGATGCCGAGTACTTTTCGCCGGCGACGGTGCCGCAGGGCTTCGAGCCGGAATTGCGGCAGTTTCCGGGCGAACCGGCGCCGGCCTATCCGCCCGTCGTGATCCATCACAAGTTCATCGTGATCGATGCGGAAGGCGCGAATCCGGTCGTCTATACGGGTTCGGCGAACATGAGCCGCAATTCCGAGCAGTACAACGACGAGAACCTGCTCGAGATTCGCGACCAGCGGATCGCGGCGATCTATCTCGCGGAATTCTTGCGGCTCTACGAGCACTATCGCGCACGGGCGCTGGCGATCGATGCGAAGCAGCACGGCGCGGGCACCGGTACGCATGCGCGGCTCGCGCTCGCGCCCGATTCGAGCTGGGCGAAGAAGTATTACGTGGCGGGAAGCCCGGAAGAGAAGGCGCGGATCGCGCTGGCGTCGACCGCGCCGACGGATTGACGGGCCGACGCGCGCAGGGCACGGAGGTTTCGTGCCCGCGGCGGCTACAGCCGCCGCTTACGCGGCGACGTAGCGCAGCACGGCGTCGGCGATCGTGTCGCGATGCCGCGCGCGCAGGCGCGGCGCCGACGGATCGCGGCCGAACGCGGCGCCGAACGTGTAGCGGTTCGACACGCGGTGGAAGCAGAACGAGCTGATCAGCAGGTGCAGGTCGAACGCGTCGATGTCCTTGCGGAACGCGCCGCTTGCCGCGCCGCGCTCGACCAGTTCCTCGAGCGTCTTGATGATGCTGACGTTGCGGTTCTTGAACGACTTGAGCTGTTCGAGATACTTCGCGCCGTGGATGTTCTCGATCGATACGAGGCGGACGAAGTCGCGATGCTTGTCGTGATAGTCGAACGTGAATTCGACGAGGCGGCGCATGCCTTCTCGCGGCTCCATGTCGCCGACGTGCAGTTCTTGCTCGAGCGCGCGGATGTCGCCGTACACCTTCTCCAGCACGGCCTCGTACAGGCCTTCCTTGCTTTCGAAGTAGTAATAGAGCATGCGCTTCGTCGTGTTCGTGCGCTCGGCGATCGCGTCGACGCGCGCACCGGCGAGGCCCATCGCGGAGAATTCCTGCGTGGCGACATCGAGGATGTTGCGCTTGGTTTGCTCGGGATCGTATTTGCGCCGCGCTTCGGACGCAAGCGCGCGGGTGTCGGACGTGGCGGCCTTGCTTCCTGCTTTCATGTGACTTTGTTGTGGGTTCGCGGCGGCTTGGAAAAGGCATTCTAGCATGCGGGAAATCCCCGCCCGGCCGACCTTCCGCTCTAATCGGCAGGGCCGTTTCGGCCGCCGCGGCCCTCAGCGGCGGCAGGACGCGAGCGCGTCGCGGGCCTGGTACGCCGTGTACGTGAGCTGCGCGGCGGCGAGGCCGGCCAGCCCGAACGTGCGCGTGAGCCCGAACGCGGCGAAGCCGTCCGGCACGGGCCGGCCTTCGGCCAGCGCGGCCGCGAGCGCTTCGCCGGCCACCGTGGTCGGCGCCATCCCGTGGCCGCCGAACGCGATCGCGTGCCACACGCCGTCCGCGTCGCGGCCGATCTGCGGCATCTTGTGCCGCGCGTAGCTCATCAGGCCGCCCCACGCGTAGTCGACCTTCACGTCTTCGAGTTGCGGATACACGCGCAGCAGGTCGCGCCGCAGCAGGCGCGCGATCGCGTCGGGGCCGCGGTCGAGCACCGAGATCCGGCCGCCCCACAGGATGCGCGTGTCCTTCAGCGGGCGGTAGTAGTCGAACGCGAAGCGCGTGTCGTAGATCGCGTACGGCGCGTCGATCGCGTCCGGCAGGCGCGCGCCGAGCGGTTCGGTCGCGATCACGTAGGTCGCGATCGGCAGCACCGCGCGCTCGATGCGCGGCGACACGCCGCGCGCGTAGCCGCCACCCGCGAACACGACGTCCTTCGCGCGCACCGCGCCCTGCGCCGTGCGCACGATGTGCCCGGCGCCGTCGCGCGCGATGCCGAGCGCGGCCGAGCGTTCGTAGATGCGCGCGCCGCCGCGGGCCGCGGCCGCCGCGACGCCGAGCACGTACTTGAGCGGATGGAAATGGAATGCGTTCGGCTCGAACAGGCCGCCGTGGTAGCGATGCGTCTTCAGCCGCGCGCGCAGCGCGTCGGTCGAGACGGGTTCCCAGTCGACGCCAAATTCGTTCTTCATCAGCGTACGCACGCTGTCGAGCCTGGAAGGATCGTCGAACCAGTTCGCGAGCATCACGCCCTGGTCGACGATGTCGCAGTCGATCCCGTAGCGCGCGATCCGCGCGCGGATCAGGTCGACCGCATCGACGGTGAGCCGGTACAGCCGGCGCCCTTCGTCGCGGCCGAGCGTGCGCAGCAGGTCCGCGTTGTCGAGGCTGTAGCCGCCGAATACGAAGCCGCCGTTGCGGCCCGATGCGCCGAAGCCGACCCGTTCGCCGTCGAGCACGACGACATCGTGCACGCCGCGCTCGACGAGGCCGAGCGCCGTGCACAGGCCGGCGAGGCCGCCGCCGATGACGCAGACCTGCGTGTCGATCGTGCCGGTCAGTTGCGGGTAGGGCTGGCGGGTAACGGTGGCTTCGTAGAAGTTCTGCATGCGATTTCGTTGACTCGTAACGGCGGAAAAACGGACGGCGCGCGTCGATCTTGCCTGAACGCGCTCGCCGCGTCGAATGGGGGCGTAGGGCGCAGGGCTCCGGCTGCCGCGCTCTCACGGCGGCCGGCGCGATGCGTGCCGTCAGGCGCCCGGCGTCGGGTTGGCCGGGCGGGCGACGTAGCCCGCGTAGCCGGTGTCGGCTTGCGGTACCGTTTCGGGCGTCGCGTTGCGTTCGATCCACGGCGCGATCTCCATGTCCTCGTAGCGTACCAGGCGGCATTTGCGCACGAGCGCGTAGCCGAGCCAGATCGCGAGGAAGAACGGCAGGCCGATGTAGGTCGCGGCGATGCCGACCCAGTCGACCTTGTCGGCGAAGAACGCCTGGTAGTCCTGACCGAGCGCGACGACCGCGCACAGCGCGAACGCGAACAGCGGGCCGAACGGGAACCACTTCGACCGGTACGGCAACTGGTCGAGCCGGTAGCCCTGCTTCAGGAAGCCCTTGCGGAAGCGGTAGTGGCTGACCGCGATGCCGAGCCACGTGATGAAGCCGGCCATGCCCGACGTGTTCAGCAGCCACAGGTAGACCGTCTTGTCGCCGTACAGCGACGTGAGGAAGCACAGCGCGCCGACGGCCGTCGTCGCATACAGCGCGTTGCGCGGCACGCCGCCCGGCGACAGCTTCGCGAACAGCCGCGGCGCGCGGCCTTCGACCGCGAGGTTGTAGAGCATCCGTGTCGACGCATACATGCCCGAGTTGCCGGCCGACAGCACGGCCGTCAGGATCACCGCGTTCATCACGCCGGCCGCGAACGCGAGGCCTGCGTGGCGGAACACGAGCGTGAACGGGCTCACGCCGATGTCGGTCACGTCGCTCTTCAGCAGGCTCGGGTCGGTATACGGAATCAGCACGCCGATCACGAAGATCGCGAACACATAGAACAGCAGGATGCGCCAGAAGATCTGCTTCACCGCGCGCGGGATCGTCGTGCGCGGGTTTTCCGATTCGCCCGCCGCGACGCCGATCATTTCGGTGCCCTGGAACGAGAAGCCCGCGATCATCGCGACGCCGAGCATCGTCGCCCAGCCGCCGGCGAACGGCGCGTCGCCGATCGTGAAGTTGCCCCAGCCCGCGCTCGGGCCGCCCTGCATGATCCCGAAGATCATCAGCAGGCCGACGCCGACGAACGCGAGCACCGTCAGCACCTTGATCAGCGCGAACCAGTATTCGGCCTCGCCGAAGCCGCGCACCGACAGCGCGTTGAGCGCGAAGATCAGCGTGAGGAACAGCGCGCTCCACCAGACGCCCGGCACATGCGGAAACCAGTAGTTCATCACGAGCTGCGCGGCGACGAGCTCCACCGCCAGCGTCACGGCCCAGCTGTACCAGTAGTTCCAGCCGAGCGCGAAGCCGAAGCCTTCGTCGACGAACTTCGCGCCGTAGGTCGCGAACGAGCCCGACACGGGCATGAACGCGGCCATTTCGCCGAGGCTCGTCATCAGGAAATAGACCATCAGGCCGATCACCATGTACGCGAGCATCGCGCCGCCGGGGCCGGCCTGCGAGATCGACGCGCCGGACGCGACGAACAGGCCCGTGCCGATCGATCCGCCGATCGCGATCATCCGCAGATGGCGGGCCTGCAGCGCGCGGTGGAGGGACGGCTTCGCGGGCGGCGAGCCGGACGGGCGGGGCGAATCGGGGCGGGCATCTGAATGCATGGCGGGCGCTGGGTGCTGTCTCCGGGATTGTTTTTCGGCGACGAAGCGCGACGCGTTGCCGGCCGCGGGCCGGGCAGCGGTGATGCGTTGCGGAAACGGGCCGGATGAACCGGGCCCGATGCGTGTCGCCTTCGTCTGTCGTCCGGCTGCCGTAGTGGCGGCCGGCGGCGCGCCGGGTGCGTTGCACCTCGACGTCGCACCGATTGTGTGTGCCCGGCGCACGGGCGGCAAACGATATTTCCGAACAGGGTGATGCGGCTTTGTCATCAACTTGCGTCATGTCGAGACCTGTCCGGCGGCCCGGCCGGGGGCTTTGGAAACGTCCGATATCGGCACAAAAAAGCATCGGTCTGGCCCGCCGAGGTGTTGCGTTTTGGGAATGAAGTCGTGAGTTAATATCAATAGCGGCCCGACTTGTGGCCGCCGACAATGTGTTTCATGGATCGTGCCTCGCGACGCGAGGGCGTGCCGTCCGGCCGGGCTTCCGGCGGCGGCGCAGCGCGATGCGCCGTGCGGCGCACCGGGCCCGCCGCGTTGCGCATCCGCTTGCACAGGGCGCGCGAACGCGCTCCAATCGAATCACGCGGGCGGCGCTGCCGCCGCACCGATCAATCTGTCCCTGAAGAGGAAGTGATGCAATTCAACGACATTCTTGCCGCGCTCGATATCGATCTCGCCCAGTGGAAAGGCAATGCGCTGACCGCGCGTTCGCCGCTCGACGGCGCGACGCTCGCGACGCTGGCTGTCGACACGCCCGCCGACGCCGAGCGCAAGATCGACGCCGCGCACGACGCATTCCTCAAGTGGCGCACGGTGCCGGCGCCGGTGCGCGGCGAACTCGTGCGCGTGTTCGGCAACGTGCTGCGCGAACACAAGGCCGCGCTTGGCCACCTCGTCACGCTCGAGGCCGGCAAGATCACGTCGGAAGGCCTCGGCGAAGTGCAGGAAATGATCGACATCTGCGATTTCGCGGTCGGCCTGTCGCGCCAGCTTTACGGCCTCACGATCGCGTCCGAGCGCCCGGGCCACCGGATGATGGAAACGTGGCACCCGATCGGCGTGTGCGGCGTGATTTCGGCGTTCAACTTCCCGGTCGCGGTGTGGGCGTGGAATGCGGCGCTCGCGTTCGTGTGCGGCGACCCGGTCGTGTGGAAGCCGTCGGAAAAGACGCCGCTCACCGCGATTGCCTGCCACGTGCTGCTCGAGAAGGCGCTGCGCGAGTTCGAGAAGACGCATCCGGGCGTCGCGCCGGAAGGGCTGAGCCAACTGGTGCTCGGCATGCGCGATGTCGGCGAGGTGCTGACGGCGTCGAAGAAGGTGCCGGTCGTCAGCGCGACGGGCAGCGTGCGGATGGGTACCGAAGTCGCGAAGGTGCTGAGCCAGCGTCTCGCGCGCGGCATCCTCGAACTCGGCGGCAACAACGGGATGATCGTCGCGCCGAGCGCCGATCTCGACCTCGTCGTGCGCGCGGTCACGTTCGCGGCGGTCGGCACGGCCGGCCAGCGCTGCACGACGCTGCGCCGCCTGATCGTGCATCGCAGCATCGTCGAGCAACTGCTGCCGCGCCTCGAGAAGGCCTACGCGTCGGTGAAGGTCGGCAGCCCGCTCGAAGCCGGCACGCTGGTCGGCCCGCTGGTCGATCGCGCGTCGTTCGACGCGATGCAGAAGGCGCTGGCCGATGCACGCGAGCAGGGCGGCGAAGTGAAGGGCGGCGAGCGCATCGACATCGGTCACGCGGATGCGTACTACGTGCGTCCGGCGATCGTGCGGATGCCGAAGCAATCTGCGGTGGTCGAGCGCGAGACGTTCGCGCCGATCCTGTACGTGATGGTCTACGACAACTTCGAAGACGCGATCGACGTGCACAACGCGGTGCCGCAAGGGCTGTCGTCGGCGATCTTCACGAACGACATGCGCGAGGCCGAGCAGTTCATGTCGTCGGCGGGCAGCGATTGCGGGATCGTCAACGTGAACATCGGCACGAGCGGCGCGGAGATCGGCGGCGCGTTCGGTGGCGAGAAGGAAACGGGCGGCGGGCGCGAGTCGGGTTCGGATGCGTGGAAGGCTTATATGCGTCGCGCGACGAATACCATCAACTACAGCCGGCAACTGCCGCTGGCGCAGGGCGTGAAGTTCGACGTTTGATGCGGGGCGCCTGAAAGGGCGCGGCGCATGAATCGAAAGGGCCGGTTGCCGCGATGCGGCAACCGGCCCTTTGTTCGTCTGTGCAACGGCGGGATCGCGTGCGCCGTGTTACGCGTCGCCCACCGCGGGCATGTTCTGCACCATCAGCATCTGCGGGCTCGACAATGTGATCCCCGCCGCGCGCAACTGCTTCAGGATCTCGAACAGCAGATCGCTCTTCGTCGAACTCGCGATCCGCGGGCTCGCCACGTAGCCCGTCACGCTCAGCGTGATCCCGTCCGGCGTGAGCTGGCTGAACGTTACCGACGGCGCCGGTTTCTCGAGAATCGCCTCATGCGTGCGGTACGCATCGAGCAGCAGGTCGCGCACCTGCTCGGGATCGGTGTTCAGCGGGAACGTCAGCACCAGCGTCGCGACGCCCTGCGTGCTGTTGCCCATCGTCACGTTGCGCAGGTTCTGCGAGATCAGCTGCGAGTTCGGCACGATCACGGTCGAGCGGTCGCTGAGCTGGATCTCGGTCGCGCGCACGTTGATGCGGCGGATGTCGCCTTCGACGCCCGCGATACTGATCATGTCGCCCACCTTCACCGGACGCTCGGTCAGCAGGATCAGCCCCGACACGAAGTTCTTCACGATCTCCTGCAGGCCGAAGCCGATACCCACCGACAACGCACTGACGATCCACGCGAGGTTGTTCCACCTGACGCCGAGCAGCCCGAGCGTCATCAGCACGAGCAGCACGTAGCCGACGTTGGTGAACAGCGTGATCAGCGACACGCGCATCCCTGTATCCATGCCGAGCGCGGGCATGAACTCGCTGTCGAGCCAGCGGCGCAGCGAACGCAGCAGGTAGAAGCCGAGCGCGAACCCGATTACGGCGTTCATGATCCGGTCGGGCATGATGTTCAGGCTCTGCAGCCGCTGGCTGCCGATCATCGCGACCGCGCTGTCGAGCAGGTCGCCCGGCGTCGTGCCGAAGCCGCCCGTCAGCAGCGCGATGGCCGCGATCAGCATCAGCAGGCTCGTGCCGAAACCGGACAGGACCGTGCGGGCCTGGTCGAGGTGCCGGTCTTCGAGCGCGAACAGGTGCTTGATCTGCTGGCCCGTCGACAGGCCCGCGGAGAACAGGCTTTCGCTCGCGTCGCGCGTCAACTGGATCAGGATATAGGTGGCGCACAGCACGATCTCGAACCACACGAGCTCGTAGGTGATGAAGCGCGCGACCGTGATGTAGCCGATCAGGAGTGCGACCAGCGACACGACGATCGCCAGCGTGACGCCGGCATGGATCACCCCGGCGAGCGTCGAGCGCTGCTCGGGCGCTTCGCCGGCCGCCGCAAGCGCGCTGCGCGCGCGGTTCGAGCGCAGCAGCGACGCGCCGACCGTCAGCGCGACGACGAGCGATACGATGCCGCGGCCGAACAGCGTGACCGACAGGCTGGTGTCGACGATCCGGTTGATCGATTCGAGCGTGCCGGACATCAGCAGCAGCGCGGCCAGGATGCCGGGGAACGGCCTCATCGCAAGCGCGACGGGATCGGCCAGTGCCGGCAGGCGCCACGACGGATGCTTCGTGCAGAGCAGCGCGCGGCCGAGCCCGGCAATCAGCGCGCAGGTCGTGGCGAGCTTCGCGAACTGGTCCCACAGATCGGTCAGCGACGGCGTGAGTTCGTAATGGCGTGCCACCGCGAGATAGAGGATCTGCGCGGCGATGGCGGTCGTGATCAGCGTCGAGAGCACCGTCGACAGCGCCAGCGCGCTGCGGCGCAGGCGCGTGGGCGGCAGGCGGTTCAGGCAGACCCACGCGAGCCCGCGCTCGACGAGCCGGCGGCCGCCGACCCACACCGCGAACGCGACAATCAGCAGCAGCGCAGTGATTGCCCGTTGTCCGGGCACCCACGACGAGTGCAGCATGTCGCGCAGTTCGTCGTTGAAATCCTCGAGCCGCTGGATGTCGTCCGGCGAACGCTGGAACAGCGGCAGCCAGAATTGCGCGCTGAAGATGCCGCCCGAACGGAACGCGAGCTGGTTCTTCAGCTGGCTGCGATGCAGCTTCGCGAACTGTTCGGTCAGGTTCGCGAGGTTGGTCTTCTGGTCCGCGGCCTGTTTCAGCGCGGCGTCAAGTTGCGTCTTGCGCGCGTCCAGCGTCGCGCGCTGCTTCACGACGGCCGGCGTTTCCGGCGCGGCGCCTTCGGCCGGCGCAGGGCCGAGCACGTCGAGTTGCGCCTGGACCTGCGCGCGCTGCGGCACGAGCTCGCTCTGCAGCTTCGCGACATCGGTGCTCAGCTCCTGCGTCGCATCGCCGAGCGCGTCCAGCTCCTTGCTGTTGGACGCGGTCGAAGTCTGTTGCTTGATGTGGTCCTGGTCGACCTGCATCCGCTTGAGCTGCGCGACGGCGTCGTTCAGCGAGATGGCCGGCACGGATGCGTCGGTGCCGCTCGCGCCAGGGGCGGAAGCGGCCGCCGGAAACGCCGACGCGGTCGCGATCGCCGCGCACTGCAGCAATGCGATCAGCGCGATCCGGCGGGCGTACGTGGATAGTCGTTGGTTGAACATGGAATGCTTACGATTTGCCGACAATACCGGTTGCCGAAAGGCGCCCGGAAGCCGGTAGTTGGCCCGGTAAGCATGTTACCGGGGCACGGAACGCGTGGTTGTACCGATTGCGTACCCCGTTTGCGGCGATTCCGGCGCTGCGGGCCGGCGCGAAACGGCGCGCCAGCCCCATACCGTCGGGCCGGCGCCGCCGGGATGCGGCGCGGGCGGCGCCGGATCGCCGTTCCGACACGATTCCCGTACCCGATAGACGGTTACGCAAGTTACACATTATCCGGCGCGAAATTGGGGTGTCCGAATCGGTTCGGGGCGCGCGACGCGGCCGGGCCGCTGGCGCGCACGTGCGCCGGACGGGCGTGCCGGTACAATGCAGCGATTCGCCCGACGGCGGCTCGACGGTCGCCGGACAACAACACACAACACGACACGATCAGGAGACGCGCCCAAGATGGCCTCAACGGACAGCCTTTCGCAGGCATCTTCCCAATCCCCATCCATCGACCCCGGCTCCATCTCGGCCCGCCTCGACCGCCTGCCGCCCACTCGCAGCGTCTGGAAACTCGTCGTACTGCTGAGCCTCGGCTTCTTCTTCGAACTCTACGACCTGCTCTACAGCGGCTACGTCGCGCCCGGCCTCGTGAAAAGCGGCATCCTTTCCGCGACGACACACGGGCTGTTCGGCACCACGGGCGTCGCGAGCTTCATCGCCGCGCTGTTCTCCGGGCTGTTCATCGGCACGATCGCATGCGGCTTTCTCGCCGACCGCTTCGGCCGCCGCGCGATCTTCACGTGGTCGCTGCTGTGGTACACGGCCGCCAACGTCGTGATGGCGTTCCAGGACACCGCGGCCGGGTTGAACTTCTGGCGCTTCGTCGTCGGTCTCGGCCTCGGCGTCGAGATGGTGACGATCGGTACGTACATCTCCGAACTCGTGCCGAAGCAGATCCGCGGCCGCGCATTCGCGTGCGAACAGGCGGTGGGGTTCGTCGCGGTGCCGGTGGTCGCGTTCCTCGCGTACCTGTTCGTGCCGCACGCGCCGCTCGGCCTCGACGGCTGGCGCTGGGTCGTGCTGATCGGCGCGCATGGCGCGTTGTTCGTGTGGTGGATTCGCCGCGCACTGCCGGAAAGCCCGCGCTGGCTCGCGCAGCAGGGCCGGGTCGACGAAGCGGACCGCATCATGCGCGCGCTCGAAGCGAAGGTCGAAGCCGAATACGGGCGGCCGCTGCCGCCGCCCGCGCCGGCCGAACCCGTGCCGCCGCGCGGCAGCTTCCGCGACATGTGGGTGCCGCCGTATCGCAGCCGCACGATCATGATGACGATTTTCAACGTGTTCCAGACGGTCGGCTTCTACGGCTTCGCGAACTGGGTGCCGACGCTGCTGATCAAGCAGGGCATCACGATCACATCGAGCCTGATGTATTCGAGCGTGATCGCGCTCGCGGCGCCGATCGGCCCGCTGATCGGCCTCGTGATCGCCGACCGCTTCGAGCGCAAGTCGGTGATCGTCGCGATGGCGGCGGCGATCGTCGTGTGCGGGCTGTTGTTCAGCCAGACGACGGTGGGCGCATTCCTGATCGTGCTCGGCATCGGCCTCACGCTCGCGAGCAACATCATGTCCTACAGCTTCCACGCGTACCAGGCCGAACTGTTCCCGACGTCGATCCGCGCGCGGGCCGTCGGCTTCGTCTATTCGTGGAGCCGCTTCTCGGCGATCTTCTCGTCGTTCGTGATCGCGGCCGTGCTGAAGGGCTTCGGCACCTTCGGCGTGTTCGCGTTCATCGCGGGCGCGATGGCGATCGTGATGGCCGCGATCGGGCTCATGGGGCCGCGCACGAAGGGCATCGCGCTCGAAACGATTTCGAAGTAGTCGGTGATTGCGCACGCGTGTCGCATGGATTGTGCGGCATGCGTGCGATGCGGTTTCGATTGGGAAGTCGCATCGCCAAAATGATTTGGCATGCGAATTTGTTTGGCGAGAACATCGTGCGGGTGGAACGCACAAGCCTCCCGCGCACACGCGCTGAAACGCCGATCGTACAAGGTTGCCACGCAACGAAGCAGCAACGAGTTGAAACATTGCGTGACGAAGCGCAAACCCGCCGCAAACCCGCGACTTTCGCCGCTGCAGACGCTGGCGCGGACGCGTAAAATGAAGGGCCTGACGACTCATTAGCCGCCATCGGACCGCACGCGTTGCAACAGCGAACGGCTCCGCCGCGAAGAGGCGTCGGCGCCGGGCGCACACGATGCGCCGGACGTGTCGATGGCTCGCGCGGAAGATGCGCCGCTCGCAACTGCAGCATGCGGCGGCCGGATCGGCCGACGGCTTCGAACGTATGATGCTTTCCAGCCTGACGCGGCGATTTGCGAAGCCGCGTTGCCTTACCCGCGCAGTCGCCACGTATGTGTGGTTCGCTGTCGCGCTGCCGATTGCCGTTCTTGCCGCGCGGCCTGCCAGTGCCGCGTCCGACGTCCCGTCGTCCGCTGCTGCGTCATCCTCATCAGTAGTGTCGCCCGCGTCGGCGGCTTCCCATGCGCATCCGGCCTCGCCCGCGCACGCGTCGTCGGGCGCATCGGCCGCGCAGCCCGCGCCCGCGGCATCGCACGTGCATCGTGCGGAGCCTGCCAGCACGGCATCGGGCGCGTCGGCGGCTCCTGCCGTGTCCGCCGCAGCGCCTGCGTCGGCGGCTTCTGGCGCGTCCGCCGCATCACCTGCGTCGGCCGCGTCCGCCGTACCGGCCAGCGAGGCCGAGCTGCCCGCGCCGACCCCGCCGCGCCGGCATCCGACGCTGTCGGCCGACGACGCGAAAAGCGCGACGGTGCGCGCGGTCGACATGCGCAAGCGCTTTGCGCAGGAAGTCTCGCGGCGCCTGAACGTGCCGGCGGGCGAGCAGCGCGCATACGGCTCTCGGCTCCAGAAGGCGCTCGCCGACGCGGACCTCGGCGACCTGGCCGGCGAATACGTCGCGCTGGTCGACCGCGCGCCGAACGTGCAGGTGCTTTTCATCTACTTCCGCGCGACGCCGGCCAATGCGTGGCTGATGATCGGCGCATCGCCGGTCGGCACCGGGCTGCCGGGCAAGTACGATCATTTCCTGACGCCGCTCGGCGTGTTCCATCACTCGCCGGACAACATGGATTTCCGCGCGGAGGGCACGACGAACGGGAACGGTATTCGCGGCTACGGCCGCCGCGACATGCGCATCTACGACTTCGGATGGGTGGACGGCGAGCGCGGCTGGGGCAAGGGCGGCGTGTCGCCGATGCGCTTCCAGATGCATGCGACCGACCCCGACCGCCTCGAATCGCTGCTCGGCATCCGGCACTCGAAGGGATGCGTGCGGATTCCCGCGTCGCTGAATACGTTCTTCGACCGGCACGGCCTGCTCGACGACGACTACCAGGCGCGCGTCGAGGCCGGCAAGTCGCTGTGGGTGCTGCGCCGCGATCGCGACATCACGCCGATCGCGGGCCGCTACCTGGTCGTGATCGACAGTGCACGCAAGACCCGCCCGGCGTGGTCGCCGTTGCCGGGGCGCAAGGCGTGGTCGAAGCTGCCGAAGGGCGGCGACACGGCGGACTGACGGCCGCTCCGGCGGGCGCGGGAGGCGTGAGGATGAGAATAAATCCGTTTTATTGATACATAAGAAAAGCAAACTTTTATTATCCGATCCGGGTTCGTATAGTCGAGGCCAGTTTCGCGGAACCCTGCCGCGCCTGGACCACCACCGATCACACGACCCGCATGAAAACTCTCTACAAGCTCGCGCTGCTCGCGATGCTCGGCGCCTTCGCGACCCATGCCGGTGCGCAAAGCAGCATCACGCTGTACGGTCTCATTTCGGCCGGCGTCGGGTTCGCGACGAACCAGGGCGGCAAGAACGCCTGGCAGGCGCTGTCCGGCACGAACCAGAACCCGCGCTGGGGGCTGAAGGGCAAGGAGGATCTCGGGCAGGGGCTGTCCGCGATCTTCCAGCTCGAGAACGGCTTCAACGTGATGACGGGCACGGCCGCGCAAAACGGCCGCGAGTTCGGGCGCATGGCCTACGTCGGCCTTGCCGACCGCACGTACGGCTCGGTCACGTTCGGCCGCCAGTACGACGCGATCCACGACTACATCGGGCCCGTGATCATCGCGAGCAACGGCGTGAACATCGGCGACAACGACAACGGCTACAACGACATCCGCGTGCAGAACTCGGTGAAGTACGTGAGCCCCGTCTACTACGGCCTGAAATTCACCGCGCTGTACGGCTTCAGCAACGCGACGGGCTTCGCGAACAACAGCGCATACAGCTTCGGGCTCGGCTACGAGCGCGGCCCGCTGCGCTGGAGTGCGGTCTACGCGCAGTACAACCATCCGTACAGCAGCACGAACCAGGACGGCGCGATCGCGAACGACTATGCGTCGCCGCTGCTGATCTTCAGCAAGAGCGCGATGACGCCGGCGGCATACGCGAGCCGGCAGCGGATCGCGGGCACGGGCGGCTTCTACACGATCGGCCGCGCGCAGTTCGCGGCGATGTTTACCGACGTGCGCTACGATTACCTCGACAATTCGCACCTGCACCTGCAGAACCTCGGCGTGAACGTCGTCTACACGATGACGCCGCAGCTCTTTCTCGGCGCTGCGTATGCGTTCACGAACGGCAAGTACGACGTGATCGACAAGCGTCCGAAATGGCACCAGGTAAACCTGCAGGCCGACTACTTCCTGTCGAAACGCACCGACGTCGCGCTGACGGTGATCGTGCAGCAGGCGGCCGGCGACGCGGACCACGCGCAGATCTTCGCGTACGCGCGCTCGACCGGCACGCGCCAGATGATGGCGACGCTCGGCGTCCGGCACGTTTTCTGATTCCGACCATGACCCATCCGATCGCATCCCGCCGCACCTTCCTGAAACTGTCCGCCGCGCTGGCCGGCACCGCGCTGCTGCCCGAAACGGGCGCGTTCGCCGCCGGCGGCGACGCCGCGCGCCGCACGGTGATCATCGATACCGATCCGGGCCAGGACGACGCCATTGCGATCCTGTTCGCGCTCGGTGCGCAGGACCGGCTCGACGTCCGCGCGCTGACCGCCGTCGCGGGCAACGTGCCGCTCGACCTGACCGAACGCAATGCACGGATCATCCGCGACTGGGCCGGCCGCACGAAGACGCTGCCGGTCTATGCGGGCTGCCCGCGCCCGCTCGTGCGCGAGCTCGTGACGGCCGCGAACGTGCACGGCAAGACCGGGCTCGAAGGCGTCGAGCTGCACGAGCCGCGCGCGCCGCTCGCGACCGGCCACGCGGTGTCGTACCTCGTCGATACGCTGAGCCGCGCGGCGCCGAACAGCGTGACGCTGTGCGCGCTCGGCCCGCTGACGAACATCGCGACCGCGCTGGTCGAAGCGCCGCAGATTCGCGGCGCGCTGCGCGAAATCGTGCTGATGGGCGGCGCGTTCTTCGAGCGCGGCAACATCACGCCGGCCGCCGAGTTCAACATCTACGTCGATCCGCAGGCGGCAGAAGCGGTGTTCGGCAGCGGCGTGCCGGTCGTCGTGCTGCCGCGCGACGTCGCGGTGAAGGCGCCGATCACGCCGGCGCGCGTCGCGCCGTTCCGCGCGCTCGGCAACCGCTGCGGCGCGATCGTCGCGGACATCATGACGGCCGAGCTGGCGTACAACAAGAAGCGGCGCGGCGTCGACGACGGGCCGATGTACGACCCGACCGCGGTCGGCTATCTCGTCGATCCGACGCTGTTCAACGGACGCAAGGTGAACGTCGTGGTCGAGACGACCGGGCAGTGGACGCTCGGCGAGACGATCGTCGACTGGAACGGGCGCAGCGGCCGCGCGGCAAACGCGACGTGGATCAACGAGGTCGATGCGGACCGCTTCTACGCGACGCTCGTCGAGCGCATCGCGAAGCTGCCCTGAACGCGGGCCTTCGCGCGGCGAACGGAATCAGATGTGCTTCGCAATCCACTCGCGGCACGCGCGCACATGCGGGCCGCGATCGTCGGCGGCGAGCGAGATCAGCGAGATCGCGCGCGTGACGCGCGGTTTGTCGACGCGCAGCGCGACGAGTTCGGGATCGTGCAGATGCATCGTGTAGAGGCTCGGCAGCACGGCGGTCGCAAGGCCGTTGCGCGCGAGCGCGTAGAGCGGCTCGGTGTATTCCATCCGGTACGTGACGTTCAGGCGCAGCTTCCCGGCGCCGCCGGTGCGATGCAGCGATTCGCTGACGCTGCCGCGCACGAACACGGCCAGCTCGCGATCGACGAGCTTCGCCCACGTGACGCTCTTCGCTCGGGCGAGCGGATCGTCATGCCGCACGACGATCACGATTTCGTCCTCGAAGAGCTCCCGGTAGCGCAGCGTGCCGTCGTCGCCGTCCGGTTCGCGCACGCCGATGCCGAGATCGGCGACGCCGTCGCGCACGGCTTCGACGAGCGCGCTGTTCGGCAGGTCGGTGAGCGTGAAGCGCAGCGTCGGATGCGTGCCGCGCAGTGTGTTGAGCGCGGGCAGCAAGCGGCCCGCGACCGACGGGATGAACGCGATCCGCACGGTCTGGATGCGCTCGCCGATGAGCCGCGTCATGTCGTCGAAGGTGCCGCGCGCGTGGTTGAGCAGGCGTTCGGCGAGCGGCAGCACGGCAACGCCTGCGGACGTCAGCGTGAGCCGGTGCGCGGACCGCGCGAACAGGCGCCCGCCGAGCAGGAACTCGATCTGGCGGATCGACGCGGTCAGCGCGGGCTGCGTGAGCGACAGCGCCTGCGCGGCCTGCGTGAAGCTGCGTGCATGGGCGAGCACGACGAAGTGCTGGACCTGCCGCAGCGTGAGCGCGGGCAGCAGCGACGAGCGGTCGGACGACATCGGGCAATAACGGTCGGGGTGCGGTACGCGGCAGTATAAGACCGTGCTGCATGAATCGACACAGGACAATATTCGGAATCACAGGAGAACCACCATGTCAGCGACTGACACGATGCCGGCGCGTGCGCCGGCCAACTGGCTCGAACGCCGCTTCGCGCTCGCCGCGCGCGGCACGAGCGTGCGCACCGAGACGATCGCGGGCGTCACGTCGTTTCTCGCGGCCGCGTACCTGCTCGTCGTGATCCCCTCGCTGCTCGCCACCGGCGGCATGGAGCGCGGTGCGGCGACGACCGCGACGATCATCGTGTTCGTGCTGTTCACCACGCTGATGGGGCTCTACGCGAACCTGCCGTTCCTGGTCGGCCCAGGCATCGGCGGCTCGGTGATCATCGGCGTGACGCTCGCGACGACGGAACACATCGGCTGGCAGACGGGCCTCGGTATCGCGTGCGTGTCGGGCGTGCTGTTCTTCCTGCTGACGATCCTCGGCGCGCGCGGCGTCGTGGTGCGGCTGATTCCGGTGCAGATCAAGCTCGGGCTCGGCGCGTCGATCGGGTTGTTCGTCACGATGCTCGGGCTGCGCAATGCGGGGATGGTCGTCGCGAACGCGAAGACCAACGCGTTCGCGCTCGGCGACTTCTCGCGGCCGGGCGCGCTCGTCGCGCTGATCGGCCTGGCGGTCGCGGTCGTGCTGCAGGCGCGCAAGGTGCCGGGCGCGATCCTGATCGCGATCCTCGTCGCGGCCGCGGCCGGCGTGCCGCTCGGCGTCACGCGCCTGCCCGCGTCGTTCGTGTCGCTGCCGCACAGCATCGCGCCGATCGCGTTCAAGCTCGACATCGGCAGCGCGTTGAGCCTGGCGGCCGCGCCGTACCTGTTCGCGTTCTTCGCGGCGGAATTCTTCTCCACACTCGGCACCGCGCTCGCGGTCGGCGCGAAGGCGAACCTGCTCGACGAGCACGGCAACCTGCCGGACATCAACCGGCCGTTCCTCGTCGATTCGCTCGCCGCGACGCTCGGGCCCGTGTTCGGCATCCCCGCGCTGACCGCGCTGATCGAATCGGCGGCGGGCGTCGAGGCCGGCGGGCGCAGCGGGCTGTCGTCGCTGGCAGCGGCCGTGCTGTTCGCCGCGATGCTGCTGTTCGTGCCGGTCGCGCTCGCGATCCCGAAGGAGGCGACCGCGCCGGCACTGATCCTGATCGGGCTGTCGATGTTCGCGACGATCCGCCATACGCATTTCGACGACTTCACCGATGCGCTGCCCGTGATGTCGATGGTGCTGCTCACGCTGATGTCGAACAGCTTCGGCACCGGCATCGCGGGCGGGCTGCTGTGCTACGTGCTCGTCAAGCTGCTGGCCGGCCGCTGGCGCGACGTGTCATGGGGGCTCGTCGTGCTCGCGATTCCGCTCGGCTATTACTTCTGGACCGTCGTGAAGCCGCACTGAGAGACGGCTTCCATGACGTATCGGCACTACCCCAAACGAGACTGAAATGAAGGGAACACCAGGCAACGTCCCGGCCGCGCGCACGGGCATCGAGATCACGCCGGCCCATCGGGCCTTCTTCCACGCGCTGCCGAAGGTCGAGCTGCATTGCCATCTGCTCGGCGCGGTGCGGCACGATACGTTCGTCGCACTCGCGGAACGCAGCGGCGCGCCGATCGAGCGCGCGGAGATCGACGCGTTCTATGCGCGCGGCGAGAAGCCGGTCGGCGTGCTGCACGTGCTGCGCGCGCTCGACAAGTATCTGCTTACGCAGCCCGACGATCTGCGAAAGATTGCATACGAATATCTGGAGGACGCGGCTGCGCACAACGTTCGACACGCGGAATTCTTCTGGAATCCGACCGGCACGGTGCGCGTATCGGGCATCGCGTATGCGGACGCGCAGGCCGCGATCGTGACGGCGATCCGCGACGCTGCGCGCGATTTCGGGATCGGTGCGCGCCTGATCCCGAGCATCGACCGCGAGCAGGACCCCGACGAGGCGGTCGCGATCGTCGAATGGATGAAGGCGAATCGCGCGGACGAGGTCGCAGGGCTCGGGATCGACTATCGCGAGAACGACCGGCCGCCGGAACTGTTCTGGAAGGCTTACCGCAATGCGCGCGCGGCCGGCTTCCGCACGACCGCGCATGCGGGCGAGTTCGGGATGCCGTGGGGCAACGTCGAGACGGCCGTCGACCTGCTGCAGGTCGATCGCGTCGATCACGGCTATACGATCGTCGACAACCCCGAGCTGTGCGCACGTTATGCGGAACGCGGGATCGTCTTCACCGTCGTGCCGACGAATTCGTACTACCTGCGCACGCTGCCGCCGGAGCAATGGGCGGAACGGCATCCGATGCGCAAGATGCCGGGCCTCGGGCTGAAGATCCATCCGAACACGGACGATCCGACGCTGCACAAGGTCAATCCGGGCGAGGCGTGGGAGCTGATGTTCAGCCATTTCGGCTTCACGGTCGCTGAATTGAAGCAGTTCATGCTGAACGGGATCGACGGCGCGTGGGTCGACGACGCAACGAAGGCCGCGTGGCGTGCGGCGTGGGCGCCGGAGTTCGATGCGTTGGCCGCCACGCTCGCGGCGGGCTGAGCGCCGTTGCGCTTTCCGCCGGCGAGTGCATCAGCCAGCCGGCAGCACGTTCAGCGGAACAACCTCAGCCAGTCGAACAGGCCGGGATGCGGGCGCCGCCTCGCCGCCGGCGCGCTGCGCGGCCGGAAGTCGGGCGAGAACTGCGCGCGCGGATCGATCGCACGCGCACGCAGCGCCGCATCGTAGAAACCGCCGACGATCGGCAGCGCGCTGTGCGCGCCCGCGCCCCAGTAGTCGCTGCGCAGCGTCACGCTGCCGTCGTCGAAGCCGACCCATGCGCCGGCCACCAGTTGCGGATGCATCAGGATGAACCAGCCGTCCGCGTTGTCCTGCGTCGTGCCCGTCTTGCCGGCGACGTCGACGCGGATCCCGTAGCGCGAGCGGATGTCGGCGCCGGTGCCGTGATCGACGACATCGCGCATCACGTCGACGAGCGTCTGCGCGGCAGGCACCGGCAACGCGCGTTCGGGCGGCGCGCTGCCGAATGCCGCGAGCACTTTGCCGTCGCGATCCTCGATGCGAGTGATCATCTGCGGCGCGACGTACTCGCCGCGATTCGCGATCGTGCCGTACGCTGACACCATCTCTTTCAGCGTGACGGGGCTCGTGCCGAGCGCGAGCGACGGCACCGCGTCGAGCGGGCTGTCGCGCACGCCCATCGCGCGCGCGAGCTGCGCGACCTTCGCGGCGCCTTCATGCTGCATCACCTGCGCGGTGATGCGGTTGCGCGACAGCGCGAGCGCGTCGCGCAGCGTCATCGGCTCGCCCGTCGGCGGCTCCTCGTCGGTCGGGCGCCAGACCGCACGGCCGTCCACGGGAATCGCGACCGGGCGGTCGATGAACGTATCGCCCGGCCGCATCCCGTCCGCGAACGCGGCGCCATAGACGAACGGCTTGAACGTCGAACCCGGCTGGCGCCGCGCCTGCGCGACGTGATCGAACGGCTCGCTGCCGAAATCGGAACTGCCGACCCATGCCCGGATCGCGCCGTTGCGCGGATCGATCGCGATGAAGCCGGCCTGCACCTGCGTCTTGCGCTCGCACAGCGCGCGAACGAATGCGCGATTCGCGCCGAGCTGTTTCAGTGCGGCTACATCGGTGAGCCCCGCGTCGCGGACGCTGCGATAGTCGGGTGTCTGGCGGATGAAGCCGCGGAACAGGTCGTTGCGCAGCCCGCAGCCGGACGGGCCGCGCCATGCGCTGTCGGCGATCGCCTGCAGCCGCTCGGTCTGCTGTGTCAGCGCCTGCGTCGCCATGTCCTGCAGCCGCGCATCGAGCGTCGTGCGTACGACGAGGCCGTCCGAGTAGAGGTCGTAGTTGTTGCGGTCGGCCCACGCGATCAGCCACTTGCGAAGCTGCACCGCGAAGTGCGGCGCGAGGCCGGGCTGCGCCGTCTGCGGCTCGAAGTCGACGCGCAGCGGCTGGCGCTGCAATTTCGCGAGCTGTCGCGGCGACAGCATGCCCATCGTCGCCATCCGGTCGAGCACGATGTTGCGCCGCTGTACCGCGCGTTCCGGATTCAGCACCGGGTTGTAGTAGCTGTTGCCCTTCAGCATCCCGACGAGCGTCGCGCTTTCGGCGATGTCGAGCTGGTCCGCCGATTTGCCGAAGTAGGTGCGCGCGGCCATTTCGACGCCATACGCGTTGTACAGGAACGGCACGGTATTCAGGTAGGTCTCGAGGATCTCGTCCTTGCTGTACACCGTCTCGATCTTGAAGGCGGTGATCAGCTCCTTCACCTTGCGCGTGAGCGTCAGCGAACGGCCGACTTCGTCCGGGTACAGGTTGCGCGCGAGCTGCTGCGTGATCGTCGAGCCGCCCTGGCGTGCGCCCGAGAACGTGTGCAGCCCTGCCGCGATCGTGCGGCGCCAGTCGATGCCGTGATGCGAGTAGAAGCGGTGATCCTCGGTCGCGATCAGTGCGTCGACCATGTGCGGCGAGATCTGCTTGAGCGGCACCCATTCGCGGTTGACGGGCCGGAACTCGGCGATCAGCTCGCCGTCGGCCGACAGTACGCGAGCGGGGCGGTCGATGCGCGCCTTGCGGATGTCGCCGATGCTCGGCGTGAACGGGACGAACGCGAGCAGGACCAGCAGGCCCAGCACCGGTATCGCGGCGAGCGTCAGCGCCACGCTGCGCCGCGTCGGATGACGCAGGCGATGCAAGGCGCCTGCGCACAGCGCGCGGGTGCGCGCGTGGCAGGCGGCGGCGAGCGGCGCGACACGGGCGCGGCAACGGAGCCACGCGTCTCGAAGAAACGGCACGAAGCGATTCACGGTGGCAGGGGCGTGGACGGAAGAGGCGCGATCCTAGCAAACGGCGCACCTGTGCCGGCGGCCAAAACGGCCTTTTGCTTGCAGGATTTACAGACGATTACGTTTGTTGCCTGCGGACAACCTTTTGCGGCGCGACCGGCCGCGATTCTCCCGACGAAACCACGTCCGCGAGCCGCTGCGCGGCCGCTTCCATCTGCGCACGGCCGAACCCGCCGAAGCCGAGCACGAGCCCCGGGCGGGCCGTGCCCGGCGCGAACATCGGCGACACCGCGCGCACCGCGACACCGGCCTGCGCCGCGCGCGCGACCACGTCGAGATCGTCGATCCCTTCGGCGAGCCACAGCACGACGTGCATCCCCTGGTCGCCCGGCTGCACCCATGCGCGTTCGCGCGGCAGCCGCGTGCCGAGCGTGTCGATCAGCAGCGCGCGCTGCTCCGCATACACGCCGCGTACGCGGCGGATGTGGCGGTCGAGATGGCCTTCCGCGATGAACGCGGCCAGCACGTGCTGGTCGGCGGTCGGCGCATGGCGATCCATCAGCACGCGCGCGCCGCAGAACGCGGGCACGAGATCGTCCGGCGCGATCACGTAGCCGAGCCGCAGCGACGGAAACAGGATCTTGCTGAACGTGCCGAGATAGATCACGCGGTCGGGGTCGAGCCCCTGCAGCGACGGGAACGGATAGCCTTCGTAGCGCAGCTCGCTGTCGTAATCGTCTTCGACCACCCATGCACGCTGCGCGCGCGCCCACGCGAGCAGCGCGTTGCGTCGCGCCATGCTCAGCGGCATGCCGAGCGGGTACTGGTGCGACGGCGTGACGAATGCGGCACGCGCATGCGGCGCCAGGCGGATGCCCGCGTCGACGTCGAGGCCGTCGGCGTCGACCGGCACGCGCACCATCGCGTCGCGCCGCCCGGTGCTTTCGAGCAACGCGGTGATGCCGCGATAGGCCGGATTCTCGACCCACGCCTGATCGTCCGCGCCGAGCAGCACCTGGCTCGCGAGATGCAGCCCCTGCTGCGTGCCGCTCGTGACCACGACCTGGTCGGCCGTGCAGCGCACCGAGCGCGACCGGCGCACGTAGTCGGCGATCGCTTCGCGCAGCGGCAGCGCGCCTTGCGGATCGGCATAGCCGGACGGCGCACCGGCGCCGCGCGCGCGCAGGCGGTTGCCGAGCCGGCGCCAGATGTCGTCGGGCGCGGTGAGGCCGACCGGCACCGAAATCGCGAACGGCAGCGCCGGCAGCGGACGGAATTCGCGGGCGATTCGCGCAAAGGTGGCGGCCGGCTCCGGCAGCCCGGCGCGCGCCGGGCGCCCGCGTTGGGCAGGCGCTTCAGGTTCGTCGACGGGCGGCGGCTCGGCGAGCGCGTGCGCGACGCGCGTGCTCGCGCCGCCGCGCGATTCGAGGAAGCCTTCGGCGACGAGCTGCGCATACGCGTCGACGACGGTGCCGCGCGCGACCTGCAGCGCGGCCGCCAGCAGCCGCGTGGACGGCAGCGTGTCGCCCGGACGGACGTCGCCGCGGCGCACGGCGTCGCGCAGCGCCTGCGCGAGCTGGCGGCTCAGGTCGCCGGCCGTGCGATCGAGCGCGCCGAGCGACGGGATTTCGACGTTCCGGGCTGTTCTTGCCATGATTCTGGTCTGCTGAAATTGTTCCAAACCGGCTCTACAGCATAAACCAGTTTGAGATCACAATCGGCGCATGACGGGCCAGCGCCCGAGCCATTTCAACCGCCGTACGACCGTGGAGCCGACATGTACGTCCCTGCCGATTTCAACGAGCCCAACCCCGACGCATTGCGCGAACTGATCGTGCAGCATCCGTTCGGCAGCCTGATCACGCACGGGAAGAACGGGCTCGACGCGAACCACATTCCGTTCGAGCTGCTGCCGGGCGACGGCGGGCTCGGCGAGCTGCACGCGCACGTCGCGCGTGCGAATCCGGTCTGGCAGGAGGTTGCGAACGGCGACGAGGTGCTCGTGATCTTCCGCGCCGGCGATGCGTACATCTCGCCGAACTGGTACCCGAGCAAGCACGTCGCGCACCGGCAGGTGCCGACGTGGAACTACGTGGTCGTGCATGCGCACGGCCGCGTCACGGTGCGCGACGACGAGAAGTTCGTGCGCGGCGTGGTCGCCCGGCTGACGCGCACGCACGAAGCGTCGCAGCCGGCGCCGTGGAAGATGGCCGATGCGCCGAAGGACTATCTCGACACGATGCTGCAGTCGATCGTCGGGCTGCAGATCGAGATCACGCGGCTCGTCGGCAAGCGCAAGCTCGGGCAGAACAAGGCGGTCGAGGATATCCGCGGCGCCGGCGACGCGCTGATCGCGGACGGGAATCTCGCGATCGGGGAAGCGATGCTGGCGGCGGCCGACGCGAAGCGCAAGCGAGCCTGACGCACGCGGGGGCGAGTGCCGCGCCCGCGTGCCGGCGGGTTACTGCGTGCGCGTCGTTCCCTTCATGCCTTCTCCCGCCTGCGCGAGCGCACCGCGAATCGCCGCCTCGGTCTGGTCGTACCCGCCTTCGCCATAGCGCGTATAGACGACCTTGCCGTTCGCATCGATCAGGTACAGCGCGGGCCAGTACTGGTTGCCGTACGCGCGCCACGTGCCGTAGCGGTTGTCCTGCGCGACCGGGTACTGGATCCCGAAGCGCTTGATCGCATCGGCGACGTTGCCCGCGTCGCGCTCGAACGGATACTCGGGTGTATGCACGCCGACCACGACGAGCCCCTGGTCGCGATACTTCCGGTACCAGTCTTTCACGAACGGAATCGTATGAATGCAGTTGATGCACGAGTACGTCCAGAAATCGACCAGCACGACCTTGCCGCGCAACTGGTCGAGCTTGAGCGGCGCGCTGTTGTGCCAGCGCTCGATGCCCGTGAAGTCGGGTGCCGGCGTGCCGGCCAGCGAGGTCGTCATGCCCGCGTCGTCGCGGGTGCCCGCGAAGGCGGCGAGCCCGGCCGTGGCGGCGAGGGCGATGACGAGGGCGGCGGTCTTGAGTCGGGGCAGCATGGCGTTCTCCTGATCGGGAGGCGGCCGCTCGGAGCGGCCGCCGGACGGGTTTCGACAGGCCCCATTAGGCTGCGCCGACGTATCTGCGATGTGTCCGGCAAGCCGCGCGTGTGCAATGTTGTGTGTCGTCACGGCCGCGCGATACATTGGGATACAAACGCGTGCCCGCCGTGCGGTATAAAGCGGACATCGCCTGCGGAACACCACGACACCGACACCGACTCATGGACAAGATCGACCACGTGCTGATCGTCGACGACGATCGCGCGATCCGCGAACTGATCGCGGACTACCTGGAGAAGAACGGCATGCGCGTGTCGCTGGCCGCGAACGGCCGCGAGATGCGCAACCTGCTGGACGACGGCGCGCCCGACCTGATCGTGCTCGACCTGATGCTGCCGGGCGAGGACGGCCTGACGCTGTGCCGCGACCTGCGCGCCGGCAAGTTCCGCACGGTGCCCGTGCTGATGCTGACCGCGCGCGGCGAGGAAACCGACCGCATCATCGGTCTCGAGATGGGCGCCGACGACTACCTGGCCAAGCCGTTCGCGGTGCGCGAGTTGCTCGCGCGGATCCGCTCGGTGCTGCGCCGCGCGCGCATGCTGCCGCCCGGCATGCAGGTGACGGAAACGGCCGAGCTGCTCGCGTTCGGTGAATGGCGGCTCGACACGACGGGGCGCCACCTGCTCGACGCCGAAGGCACGCTGGTCGCGCTGAGCGGCGCCGAATACCGGCTGCTGCGCGTGTTCCTCGACCATCCGCAGCGCGTGCTGACACGCGACCAGTTGCTCAACCTCACGCAGGGGCGGCAGTCCGATCCGTTCGACCGCTCGATCGACCTGCTCGTGAGCCGGCTGCGCCAGCGCTTGCGCGACGGTGCGCGCGAGCCGCGCTACATCAAGACACTGCGCAACGAGGGTTATGTGTTCTCGTCGGCCGTGACCGCCGTCGACGGTACGTCATGAGCGCGCGCACGCCGTGGCACTGGCCGCGCTCGCTGTTCGCGCGGCTCGCGCTGATCCTGTGCGTGGGCCTCGCGCTCGCGCAGACGCTGTCGTTCTGGCTCACCGTGACCGAGCGCGACCAGGCGACCACCAACCTGATGATGGGCTACATCGAGCGCGAGGTCGCGAGCTCGGTCGCGCTGCTCGACCACCTGCCGCCCGCCGAGCGGGCCGCGTGGCTGCCGCGCCTCGCGCGGCGCAGCTATGCGTTCATCCTCGGGCCCGGCGAAACGGGCACGCCGCCGGAGGCGCGGCTGTCGGCGCGCGTCGAGCGGTCGATTTCCGACGGCATCGGCGGCGACTACCCGCTGACCGCGAACGCGATCCCCGGCGACCGCGAACATCTGCAGGTGCATCTGCGCCTGACCGACGGGTCGCCGCTGACGATCGACATCCATCCGATGTCGACGGTGCCGCTGTCGGGCTGGCTGCCGGTCGTGCTCGTGCTGCAGCTCGCGGTGCTGGCCGCGTGCTGCTGGCTCGCGGTGCGGCTCGCGACGCGTCCGCTCAAGCAACTCGCGCAGGCGGCCGACGCGCTCGGCCCCGACCTGAAGGGCGAGCGCCTGAACGAGGGCGGGCCGTCCGAGGTCGCGCGCGCCGCGCGGGCGTTCAACGCGATGCAGGATCGCATCGCGCAGTACATGGCCGAACGCATGCAGATCCTCGCGTCGATCTCGCACGACCTGCGGACGCCGATCACGCGGATGCGGTTGCGCGTCGACGTGATGGACGACGACGCGCAGGGCGCAAAGCTGCGCCAGGACCTGCTCGAGATGGAGCATCTGGTGAAGGAGGGCGTCGCGTATGCGCGGACGCTGCACGGCACCGAGGAAGCCGCGCGCCGCATCGATCTCGATGCGCTGCTCGACAGCATCGTGTGCGACTACACGGATGCGGGGCGGGACGTCGCGCTGAACAGCCGTGCGCCGCTCGCGCTCGTCACGCGGCCGAAGGCGCTGCGCCGCATCGTCGGCAACCTCGTCGACAACGCGCTGAAGTTCGCGGGCGCGGCCGAGATCGACGTGCAGGCCGCGCCGGACGGCGGCGCGGTGATTGCCGTGCTCGACCGCGGGCCCGGCATTCCGGACGATCAGCTCGACGCGGTGTTCGAGCCGTTCCGGCGCGTGGAGACGTCGCGCAACCGCGAGACGGGCGGCACGGGGCTCGGTCTTGCGATCGCGCGGCAACTCGCGCTTGCGATGGGCGGCACGCTCACGCTGAACAACCGGCCGGACGGCGGCGGGCTGGAGGCGAGGCTGACGCTCAGGAATGCGGGGTGACAGGGCAGCACGGCGGGTCAGCACCGGCCGGTGCGCAGCGCGACGGTCCAGTCGTCGCGCCCGCGCGATGCCGCGGTGGCGGCGGCCGTGTGCCAGTCGTATTCGACCGCATGGAATTCGACGTTCCAGCCGGCCGCCGTGCGCGACACCATCGCGTAGCGCGCATGCGGCGAGCCCGTTTCGATCCGGTGCGGATGCGGCAGGTCGTCCGAGTACGCCTGCAGCCCGACGCTGCCCGGGTTGACGATCAGCCGGCCGTCGGCGAGCTTCGCGGTGCGCGGCACGTGCGTGTGGCCGCACAGGATCAGCGACGCCGGTGCGTCGCCCGCGCGCTGCGCGATCTCGTCGGGCGTGGCCGCGCGGCAGCCGTCGGGCGTGACCGTTTCGAGGAAATAGACGAGGTCGCTGGCCGGCGTGCCGTGCACCATCAGCACGTCGTCGTCGAGCGTGGCGCGTTCGGGCAGCGCGGCGATCCAGTCGAGCTGGTCGGCGCGCAGCGTGTCGTGCGCCCAGCGATCCGACAGCCGCATCGACTCGCGATCGCCGGTGAGCAGTTGCCGTTCGTGATTGCCCTTGACGGTCGGCAGGTCGAGCGCGATCAGGTGGTCGGCCGTTTCGGCCGGATGGAGCGCGCCCGACACGATGTCGCCGAGATTGACGATCACGTCGGCGCCGCGGCGGCGGACGTCGTCGAGCACAGCGTCGAGCGCGGCAAGGTTGCCGTGGATGTCGGAGAGCGCGGCGATTTTCATGGCGGACCGTCGAGGCAGGGAACGGCGATTGTCGCCAATTCGGTGCGGGCCGTCCAATGGCGTGCGCATGCGAAGCGGTGAGCGTTTGGCGTGAAGCCGCGGGTTGTGCGTCAGTCGGTCGCGAGGCGCGCGTACATCGCGAAATCGCCCGGCGTGCCGCGCACCATCTTGTATGCGCGCAACAGCCCTTCGTAGCGGTAGCCGCACTTCTGCAGCACGCGCGCGGAGCCTTCGTTGCTGGTCAGCACGACGGCCTGCATGCGCATGAAGCCACCGTCGGCGAATGCCCACTCTGTGACGGCGGTACACAGCGCGCTCGCGATCCCGCGCCCCCAGTGCGACGGCGCGAGGTCGTACGCGATTTCCGCCGAGCGGTTCGCGGTGGATACCGTATGCAGCCCGATCGTTCCGGCGAGCGCGCCCGATGCGGTGTCGACGATCGCGAGACGCCGGACCGAATCCGGGTCGGCCGATTCGATGTGGTCGAACAGCGGCAGCAGATCGTCGCGCGAGCGCAGGTTCCAGCTCGTGTGGCGGACGACGTCGGGGTTCGACAGGTACGCGTACCACGCGTGGAGATCTGCGCGTTCGAGCTGCCTGAGCGACAGGCCCGGAAAGCCGGAGCGGGGCGGCGCATCGACTCTCATCGGCACCCGCGCCTACGCGGCATGGCGCCGATACAGCGCCAGCGAACCGGCGAGCGCGAGCAGCATCGCGCCGCACGTGCGTTCGAGCCACAGCGCGCCCGAGCGCTTCAGCAGCCGCACCGCGCGTGCGCCGAGCAGCGCGTAGCCGAACATCACCGCGCCGTCGAGCAGCGCGAACGTGACTGCGAGCGCGACGTATTGCGGCGCGAGCGGCGCGGACGGATCGAGGAACTGCGGCAGGAACGCGGAAAAGAACAGATAGCCCTTCGGGTTCGTCACCGCGGTCAGGAAGCTTTTCGCGAAGATCGACGTGTTGCGCTCGGGCGCGGCGCCGCCATGCGCGGCGGCGACGTCGAGCGAGCCCTTCGACGTCAGCAGCCGGATGCCGACATACGCGAGGTACGCGGCGCCGAGCCACTTCACCACCGAGAACCAGAACGCCGACGCCATCAGCAGCGCACCGAGGCCGAGCGCGACCGCGACGATCAGCACGAAGTCGGACAGCATCGCGCCGGCGAAACCGTAGGCCGCGCGGCGTACGCCGTAGCGCGAGCCGTTGGTCAGCGCGAGCAGCACGGTCGGGCCGGGTGTCGCGATGCCGACGAACGCGACGGCGGCGAAGATCAACAGGGTCGTTTCATGCATGAAGGAACTCCCGAGGGAAGGCGCGCGTTCGATTATCGGGTGCCCGCGCCCGCGTTGTACAGGCACGACGGCTGCGCCTTCGACTATCTCGATTTTGGCAAGAGATTGTTTTCATTATTCCGCTTTCGATAGGAACCGGTTCCAAATACCATGGCGGCCGCAGCGGGCCTGCCCGCCGCGACGCCGCGCGCGCCCGTCGCATGCGCGCGTTCCCGCGTGCGGACGCCACGGCCGCACACGGCCGGCGGAGCTCGCCGCCGCACGCGCTACTCGCACAGAACAACGGGTTCACCGCCCGGAGACATAAAACCATGAACAAGCAACTGATCGCAGCACCGCTGCTGCTCTCGCTCGCGGGCATCGCATCCGCGCAAAGCTCCGTCACGCTGTACGGCATCGTCGATGCAGGCGTGACCTATCGCAGCAACGAACGGGTCGGCTCGGCCGGCGCATACACCGGGCATTCGAGCGTCGGGCTCACGACCGGCAACCTGTCCGGCAGCCGCTGGGGCATCAAGGGTTCCGAGGATCTCGGCGGCGGGATGCGCGCGCTGTTCGTCCTCGAGAACGGCTTCGACATCACGAACGGCACGTCGGGCCAGGGCGGCCGCCAGTTCGGCCGGCAGGCATTCGTCGGCGTCGGCAGCGACCGCTACGGCTCGGTCACGCTCGGCCGCCAGTACACGTCGCTCGACGACTTCGTGAGCCCGGTCGGCCCGTCGTCGTTCATCGGCGGGTTCGGCGCGCACCCGGGCGACATCGACGATCTCGACCAGACCGCGCGCGTCGACAGCTCGATCAAGTACACGAGCGCGAACTACGCGGGCTTCACGTTCGGCGCGTTGTACGGCTTCGGCGGCCAGCCGGGCAGCATGAAGCAGCGCAATACGTGGAGCGTCGGCGCGGCGTACGCGGCGGGCCCGCTGCGTGTCGGCGTCGGCTACGAGCGCTCGGACAACAGCAAGACGGGCGCGACCGACCCGACGGCCGGAAAGTGGCAGAGCACCGACGACGGCCTGTTCAACTCGTCGATCAACGAAGGTTATGCGAGCGCGCAGTCGCAGCAGGTCATCGCGACGGGCGCGACGTACGACTTCGGCCCGGCCGTCGTCGGCGTGAACTACAGCAACGTGCAGTACCGCGGCGGCGACCGATCGCTGTTCGCCGGCCACGCGACGTTCAACGTCGCGGGCGTGTTCACGCGCTGGAACGTGCGGCCGCAGACGCAACTGTTCGCCGGCTACAGCTACACGCGCGGCAGCGATGTCGATGGCGTCGACGACCGCGCGCAGTATCACAACGTGACGCTCGGCGCCGTCTACGACCTGTCGAAGCGCACCAGCGTGTACCTGCTCGGCGCGTACCAGCATGCGTCGGGCATGACGCTCGACGCGCTCGGCCGGCCGGTGGCCGCGACCGCATCGGTGTCCGACAAGGCGAACGGCCACTCGTCCGACGCGCGGTCGCAGGCGATCGTCAGCCTCGGGCTGCGCCAGAAGTTCTGACGCGCAGCAGTCGTTGCGGTCGCAACGTTACTCGCAGCCGGTGCGGGCCGCGTTGCACGCCTGCTCCTATACTGTCGCCTTCTTTCTTCGAGAAGACGACATGACCCGAACGCATTCCGCGCGCTGCCTGTGCGGCGCCGTCACCGTCACGCTGCGCGGCGAGCCGGCGGCGCGCGCGAACTGCCATTGCGCGACCTGCCGCGATTTCTACGGCACGTCGATGCTGTCCGCGACCGCGTGGCCGCCGGAGCAGGTTGCCGTCGCCGGCGGCCACGCGACGTTCCCGCATCCGTCGAAGTCGATGTCGCGCACGTGGTGCGCGTCGTGCGGCGAGATCGTGTCCGGAACGAACCGGCTCGGCATGCGCGTCGTGCCGAACAGCCTGACCGCGCGTGCGCACGGCGGGCTACTGCCGGGCGACCTGCAGCCGACGATGCATTTGTTCTACCGGCAGCGCGTGATCGACGTCGTCGATGCGCTGCCCAAGTACCTCGACGGCTGGGACGGCCCGACGCTCGACACCGCGAACTGAACGATCGCGACCGCGTGCCGGCACGGCCGGTGCGCGGTTTTTTCGGCCGCATCCTTCTTCTCACTTCCTTTCTTCCGCCCGCCGCGTTCGCGGTACGCCCGATACGCCGAATCGCGAAAAGCCGATTGCACCGGATAATATTTTTTCTCTTTCATTTTAATTTCGATTTGTAATCATCGAACCAACTTCCGGGGAATGAAAAAGCAATGCGGGCGCATCAGAAAGAATGACGCATTCGCATTGGGCGACCCGGAAGAAAATGCCGGGGAAAAGCGCCGAAACCGCGCTTCCGGCGGGCCGTTGCGGCGCGGTGAGCGGGTTTGACCATCGTTGACGAAAAAAGCGCCGGACGACAAAAAGCGCGCGGTGAATAATTCGGGGTAACGGCGAATGCGCTTTTGCCGGAATCACCAATATTTCATGCGCGGCGATTTACAGTGTCGACAAACGATCGTCTGGGAGCATTATTCATGTCAATGAAACAAATTCGCGCGGCGTTGCTGGGAATGTGCATCGCCATGCTGGCACCGGCGAGTCACGCGCAGGTGCAATACACGACGGACTGGCTCGCGAACACGTTCGGCACGCTGGCCGCGCACGTGGGCAACGGCGCGCGCTCGATGTGGGTCGCGCCCGAGGGCGTGATCTATACGGCGTCGCGCTGGGACGAGAACGCGGGCGGCGTCGCGATCTACCAGAACGGCCAGCCGCTCGGCACGATCGGCATCCACGACGAATTCCAGGGCGGCGCGATCACCGGCAATTCGACGTCGCTGTTCGTTGCGCTCGGCTACAACCGCACGTTCGGCAGCGGCTCGGTGGGCCGCTACAACCGCGGCACGAACCTGCGCGACCTGCGCATCCCGGTCAGCACGTGGACGGGCATCCAGTACGCGGACGTGATCACGGGCCTCGCGACAGCCGGCAACCTGCTGTACGTGAGCGACTTCTACGGCAACCGCGTGCGCGTCTATACGACGGACGGCGTCTGGCAGCGCGACATCGGCGTATCGGGGCCGGGCGCGCTGGCGCTCGACGCCGCCGGCAACCTGTGGGTCGCGCGCAAGAGCGCGGGCGTCGTCGCGCAGTTCAGTGCGACCGGCACGGCGATGAACACGATCCAGATGGCGGCCGGCGCGCGGCCGGCGTCGCTGTACTTCGATGCGTCGATGGGCCAGTTGATGGTGGGCGACGAAGGGCCCGACATGAACATCAAGGTCTACAGCGGGCTCCTCGGCCTGCCGATGCAGGTCGGCACGTTCGGCGTGCAGGGCGGTTATCTCGACACGACGACGGGCATCAAGGGGCAGGTCGGCGACAAGCGCTTCACGCGCGTCGCCGCGCTCGGCAAGGATTCGGCCGGCAACCTGTACGTGCTGAACAACGCATGGGGCGGCGGCTGGGATCTCGGCCGCAACGGCAGCACCGACCTCCATTCGTACAGCCCGACGGGCGCGCTGCAATGGAAGCTGCAGGCGCTGAACTTCGAGGGGATCGCCGCGCCCGACCCGGTGACGGACGGCGCGCTCTTCTACAGCGGCAACAACGTGTACACGGGTTCGGCGGGCGGCACGTTCGTCGCGAACACGGTCGATCCGTTCACCTATCCGAAGGACCCGCGCCTCGACATGAAAGACTACCAGCGCGGCCAGCACTTCGGCCAGCTCGTGATGGTCGGCGGCAACCGGATTCTCGTCGCGTCGGGCCAGAACCCGGGCAACTTCAACTTCTATTACTTCAACACGGCGAGCGGCTATATCGCGATTCCGGCCGGCTCGCTCCCGGGCAAGCCGTTCAACACGACCCTGCAGGTGACGGCCGGCTTCGACATCGACGGCAACGGCGACGTGTGGGCAGGGCTGAACGGCTCCAACGTGATTTCCCGCTTCCCGATGACGGGCTTCGACGCGACCGGCAAGCCATCGTGGGGCAAGCCGACGACGACACCCGTGCCGAGCACCGTGGCGCCGGTCACGCGCATCATCTACCGGGCGGACAGCGACACGATGATCCTCGCGCAGGGCCTCGCGGGCAATTGGGACTGGACCGCGATGAACGGGCACATCGAGGTCTATCACGGCTGGAAGAACGGCAACACGAGCGCGCCGAATCCGGTGATCAACCTGACGAGCGCGAATCCGAAATCGATCGCGGCGGCCGGCCACTACCTGTTCGTCGGCTACGTGCACACGGTGCCGAACATCGACGTGTTCGACCTGAACACCGGTGCGCTCGTCACCACGCTGACGAATTCGAACACGTCGGCGATGGATGTCGGCAACGACGTCGACTCGATGTACGGCGTGCGTGCGTACCTGCGCTCGACCGGCGAGTACGTGATAACCAAGGACAACTACAACGGGACGAGCATCGTCGTGTATCGCTGGCATCCGTGACCGCGCCGGCCGCACCGGCCGGCGCGGCCTGGCGTCATGGCGCGCCGAGCACGCGGCCGTTCACGCCGAGCCCGTACATCGAGTCGGGCGAATCGTGGAATTTCGTGCGCGTGTCCTGCACCGAGCCCGTGAAGCGCGGGTCCTGCGGACGTTCGTGGCTGTCCATGAAGGTCGCGACGTCCCACGCCTCCTGATCGGTCAGCGTGCCGCCGAGCCCGAGCGGCATGTTGGCCTTGATGAAGCCGGCCGCGTTGCGGATGTCGCCCATCCCTGCACCCCAGTTGAACGAGCGCGCGCCCCACAGCGCCGGGAAGGCCGGCTTGCCACCGCTCGACTGCCCCTGGCCGTCCGCGCCGTGGCACAGCGCGCAGTGCTGCGCGTAGACGGCGGCGCCGCGTGCGTAGTCGGCCTTCTGCGCGGGCGGCGGCAGTTTCGGGAAGCCTTGCCCCGGCAGCTTCGTGCCGACCGGCGCGCCCTTCGCGAGCCAGTACGAATAGGTTTCGAGCGCGACGAGGATCGGGTCGCCGGCCGGCGGCGCCTTGCCGTTCATGCTGTAACGAAAGCAGCCCTGCAGGCGCTCGGCGAACGTGTTCACGTGGCCGTTCTTGCTGCGGTAGGCCGGATACAGCAGGTACGCGGCCCACATCGGGCTCGAATCGGGCCGGCGGCCCGCGTCGAGGTGGCAGCTCGCGCAGGTCAGCTTGTTGCCGACGTACTTGCCCGCGAACTCGGGCGTGTGCAGGAAGATCTGCTCGCCGAGCTTCACGGTCTTGCCGAAGTCGTCGGCGGGCATCGCGGATTCGGCGGGTGGTGTGAACGGCCTGGCTGTGGTCGCGGGTGCGGTCACGGGAGCGGAAGTGGCGACCGGCGTGTCCTGCGGCGCCGCCGCGAACGTGAGCGCGGGCATCCAGGCCGCGCCTAGCAGCATGGCGCGTGCGCGGCGGATCAGCGTCGTGCGGTCGATCATCGCTTGTCTCCTTGTGCGGCGCCGCCGCGCGTGTAGTAGGCGGCCACCGCGTCGATGTCGGCGTCGGACAGCTTGCCGGCGATCATCGGCATCAGCGCCATCGGCCCGGGCGGGCGCGTGCCGTGTTTCCAGCCGTTCAACTGCCCGGCGATGTACGCGGCCGGCTGGCCCGCGAGCGGCGGAAACGCGGTACCCACACCAAGGCCGCCGGGGCCGTGGCATTGCGCGCACGCGGGCAGGCCCTGCGACCAGCGCCCGCGTGTCGCGAGCCATGCGCCGGTGTTGGCCGGATCGATCGACGTGTTGTCGGGGGTAAAGACGCCGGCCGGCGCGGGCAGGCTCGCGAAGTACGCGGATACCGCGTCGCGCTCGTGCGGCGTCAGCAGTTTCGAGAGCGGCCGCATGACGGGATTCTGGCGGCTGCCGTCCGCGAACGCGGCAAGCTGCGCGGACAGATACGCGGCGTTCGTGCCCGCAAGGCGCGGGAAGCCGGCCGCCGCGTTGCCTTCGCCCTGGCTGCCGTGGCAGCCGATGCAGGCCGCGACGCCCGTCGCCGAGCCCTGTGTCGCGAGCGTCTTGCCGAGCGTTGTGTCGTCCGCGTGCGCATGGCCGGCCAGCAGCGCGGCCGCGGCAAGCAGCAGCGGCGCGCACCGGCGTCGCCGTGTGTCGACCTTATCGTTCACGTGTCCCCTCCTTGTTGTATGTCGCGTGTGCGCCGCCACGCAGCCGCGCGGCCGGCGCGGGTCCGTCAGCCTGCGTCCGGCCGGTCCTCCGTCGGCGCGAGGTGTTGCGCCGGTATCGTCGCATCGTAGCGGCCGAAGCCGTAGCGCTGGAATATCCGGAACGCTTCCGGCGACCGGATGAACGCGAGCCACGCGCGCGCGGCTTCCGGATGCGGCGCGTCCTTCACCATCGCCCCTGCATAGATCGCCGTCGTATTCTGCGCGGCCGGAATGTCGATGTGCATCAGCGGATGCCCGACCTGTTCCTGGAACGCCGCTTCGGATTGCCACAGCACGCCGGCGTCCGCGTGATCCTGCATCAGGAACAGCGCGGTTTCCCGATGGTGGATGTGCGTGAGCTCGGTCGTGCCGGCGCGCACCTTGTCGTCGTAGACGGTGCGCGCGAGCGCGTCGCCGCCGGCCTTCACGAGCGACGCGCGGATCTGCCGCGCGACGCCTTCGAATGCCGGGTTCGGCATCGCGAGCTTCACGTCGGGCCGCGCGAGATCGTTCAGCGACGCGATGCGCTTCGGATTGCCGGCGCGCACCATGATCGTCAACTGGTTCGTCACGTACGGCACGGCGGGGCCCGCGAGCGTGCCGTCCGCGATCAGTCCGTCGATCTTGCCGAGCCCCGCGAAATACGCGTCGGGCTTGACCGTCCACGTCATGTTGCCGACGGTGATCGTGCCGCCCGCGTGGATCTGCTTCACGAGCAGGCCGGGCGGGATCGTTTCCCAGTAGATGCGGCCGCGGTATTCGGGATGGTCTTCCTCGAACTTCGCGACGAGCGGCGCCATCGCGAAGAAGTAGTTGCCGCCGACGAACAGCACGAGTTTCGGCGCGGCTAGGTCGCCGTGGAAATCGGCGAGCACGTCGACCTGCGGCACCGTGAATTCGAGGCCGCGATGAAGCGCGTCGTTGTTGCGGCCGTCCTGCCAGGGCGGGAAGATGTTTGCGGCGGTGTCGGCGGACGCGGCGAGCGATAGCGCCGACGCGCAGCACAGCCAGCCGGCCAGCGCGGCGCGTAGCGTGCGCCGTCGGCGGCGCGACGGCGATTGCGGGTGGATCGAGGTCATCGTGGGCCTCATTTCGCGTACGTGAAACCGGCCTGCTGCAGCTCGGGCAGCGTGCCGACCGCGCCCGGCGTGACGATCGCCGACGGGATTACGTGGTTGGTCAGGTCGGCCGCGAGCGCGTCGAGCGGCAGCTTGTCGGGATTCGCGTTCGCGCCGTCGAGCCGTTCCGCGAGTTCCCAGATCGCGTTGTGGCACGACAGGAACACGACGCCGCGCTGCTGTAGCGCGGCGATGCTGTTGTCGTGCGACGAGAATGCGCCGTCGGGCAACGCGTGATCCTGCGTACCTTTCGATTGCGCGGGCTTCGCGTCGAGCAGCGTGTTGGTCGGGAATGCGGCGCCGGCGAATTTCGCGAGGCCGTATTTGTCCCACGCGGTCTGGTCGAGCAGCGCGAGATGCGCGCTGCCGTGCGTGGCCGACACGACGAGGAAATCCGGATGACCGTACGACCAGATCTGCGCGTTTAGCGAATTGCGCATCAGGTTCAGCCACGGGCCGCCGAGCTCGGTGTTGTCCCACACCTGCTTCGGGCCGCCGCGATAGCCGATCACTTCGGTGAGCGCAGCGTGATCCCACTGGTCGGGACGTTCGAGGATCATCGGCACCGTCTTGAAGTCACGACGCCTCTGCGCGGCCGCGAGGCGGCGCGTGAGGTCGGCGAGACGCGCGGCGCCGCCGGGCAGCAGCGCGCCGCTCTCGGGCGCCGCCGCGTGAGCGTGGCGCGTGGCGGCGAGCAGTGCGGTGCCGGCCGCGAGGCCGAGTGTCTTGAGCGCGCCGCGGCGCGCATGCCGGTCGGACATGGCTTGTCTCCCAGGATCGTTTTTGTGGGGGCGTGTCGCGTTGCCGTGCGGCGGCGCAGCGTCGCCATCACGTAGCCAGTCTAGAGGCGCGCGATCGATACCGGAAATCGCGATATCGGATGGGAGATATTCGGGGGTCTGATGATTGTCTGAAACGACAGGACAGCGCGGCGCCGACGAATGCGGCGCCGCGCTGCCGGCCGCGGCCGCACGACGTCAGTGCGCCGCGCGTTCGCGCAGGACTTCCGACGGCCGGCTGTTGCGCACGAATACGGCTGCCAGCACGGCGCCCGTCAGCGCGATCGCGCCGGCCAGCACGAACGCGGTCGCGAACGAGCCGCTGCGTTCGACGATGAAGCCGGTCACGGCCGGCCCGATCACGCCCGACAGGCTGCCCATGCAGTGCAGGAAGCCGCTTACGCCGCCGACGCGCGTCGGGTGCACGACATCCTGCACGATCGCCCAGTAGATCGCGCCCGTCACGTACAGGAAGAACAGCGACACGGACATCAGCGCGACCGCGCCTTGCGTCGATTGCACGGCGCCCGCGACCGCCACGCATGCGCCCGCGCCGAGCAGGCAGGTGACGAGCACGATCCGGCGCGACAGCAGCAGGTTGCCGGTGAGCCGGTAGAGCGCATCCGAGATCGCTCCGCCGCACGCGAGGCCGACCGTGCCGACGAGCCAGGGCACGACGGTGGCGACGCTCATCTCCTTGATGTTCAGATGATGCGCGCGCACGAGGTAGCTCGGGAACCAGCTCAGGAAGAAGAACAGCACGTAGTTGTAGCTGAAGAAGGCGGCGGCCGTCGCGAGGATGCGCGGCTGGCGCACGTAATGCGACAGCGTGTGCGCGGGCGTGGCCGCGCCGGCGGCCGCAGGGGCGTGGACGGGCGTTGCGGCGGGCGCACCCGGTGCGTCGTTGACCGGCGCGGCCGGACGATCCGACGTCGACATCATCCATACGACGACCCACGCGAGCCCGATCGCGCACACGATCCAGAATGCCGGCCGCCAGCCGAACTGCGCGGCCAGCAGGCCGACGATCGGCCCCGCGATCGCGCCGCCGAGCGGCGAGCCGGCGCTGAGCAGGCCCATCGCGGTCGCGGCGGCGTCGCGCGGCAGCCAGTTGTTGACCATCTTGTTCGCGGCCGAGCACAGCGGCCCTTCGGCCATGCCGAACAGCAGCCGCACGATCAACAGGCTCACGAAGCCGACGGTGAGCGCGGTCATCCCGCAGAAGATCGACCAGAGCCCGACCGCCAGCACGTACACGAGCTTCGGCCCGAGCCGGTCGGACGCGAGGCCGCCGATGAAATTGAACAGTGCGTAACCGATGAAGAACGTGCTGAACACGAGGCCCATCTGCGCGGCGTCGATACCGAGATCGGTCTGCACGATCGGCGCGACGATCGACAGCGCGACGCGGTCGAGATAGTTGATGCCATACACGATGAACAGCAGGAACACCGTCAACCACGCCTGCGACTTCTGCTTCATGTCTGTCTCCTTCGTGCCGGTGGGCCGGCCGTCATGTCTCTTCGATCGTTCGCCGCGTCGTCATGAACGTCGGCGGGCAGGGGCGTTGCGCGGTTCGCGGCGGGCTGCGGCGAACCGGGTGAGCGGTCGTTCAGTGCGCGTGCAACGGCGCGAGCAGTGCGTCGGTGCCGTGCGAGCGCAGCGTCGACAGATGCGTACCGACGCGTGCGATCAATGCGTCCGGCCATGCAGCCGGACCGGCGAGCGTGGTGCTGCCGAGTGCGGCCCGAACCGCGCCGGCTGCATCGCCGGCAGCCGACAGCGCTGCGCCGAGCGCGGCCGCGCCCGGATCGCCGATCGTCAGCGGCCGGCCCGATTCGTCGCGCGCGGTGGCGAGGTAGTGCAGCCACAGCGCCAGCGCGCGTTCCAGGGACGGACGTTCGACGCCGGCCGCCGCGCTTTCGCCGAGCGCCGGCAGCCAGCGCAGCGGCACCTTCTGCGTGCCGTCCATCGCGATCTGTTCGGTCCGATGCGCGAGCGTCGGATTGCGGAAGCGCTGCACGAGCGTCGCGCAATAGCCATGCGCGTCGTAACCGGACGGCACGTCGACGGTCGCGAGCAGGTCGCGCGTCATCACGCCGTCGACGAGCGCAGCGATCGCCGGATCGGCCATCGCATCGGACACGGTCGCGCGGCCGCGCAACTGCCCCGCATACGCGATGGCCGAATGCGAGCCGTTCAGCAACCGCAGCTTCATCGTCTCGTACGGCCGTACGTCGGCCACGATGTGCGCGCCGGCGTCTTCCCAGCGCGGGCGCGGGCCGGCGAACCGATCCTCGATCACCCATTGCGAGAACGGCTCGCAGACGATCGCGGCCGCGTCGTGCGCGCCGAGACGCGCGTGTGCCCAGTCCAGCGATTCGGGCGTCGCGGCCGGCACGATCCGGTCGACCATGCTGTTGGGGAACGCGACGTCGTCGCGGATGCGCCGCGCTAGCGTGCCGTCGATGCGTTCCGCATAGTCGATCAGCAGCGCGCGCAGCGTGTCGCCGTTCGATGTCATGTTGTCGCAGCAGACGACGGTCAGCGGCGCATTCGCCGGCCGCAAGCGCAGGCCGGCCGCGATCACGCCGAGCGCGGTGCGCGGTGTGTCGGGTGTCGCGAGATCCTGCCGGATCGCGGGATCGTCGGCATCGAGGCCGCCGCCGGGGCGTCGGCAATAGCCCTTCTCGGTCACGGTCAGGCTCACGATCGCCACGGCCGGATCGGCGATCAGCGCCAGCAGCGCGGGCAGCGACTCGGGGGCGAACAGCGCGCCGTGCACGGCGCCGACGATGCGCGTGTGCGCGCCGTGACCGTCGCGCTCGGTCACCGTGTACAGGTGATCCTGCGCGGCGAGCAGGTCGACGGTATGGCGCCGCCGCAGTTCGACGCCCACGATGCCCCAGCGGAGATCGCCCTGTTCGAGCACCGTTTCCGTATGGAGCGCCTGGTGCGCGCGATGGAACGCGCCGAGGCCGAGATGGACGATGCCCGTGCGGACGGCCTGCCGGTCATAACCGGGGCGGCGCGTGCCGGGCGGCGCGGTGCGCAGGAAATCGGGGGCGAATCGCATGACGGTCGGTGACGGTTTGTACCATGGTAGATCGTAGGATGCGTGCAGGTTATTTCGAGTTTCATCGCTAAGTTATCGGTGTAAACGCTAGATCGCCCGAATTCGATTGCGTCTGTACCATGGTAGTTATCGATATCGAGTCGGATCAATTGGTCACCATGAGCGAAACGGCAGCACTGGAAGAAGAGGACGTCGTCGTTACGGCGTTGCAAGGGTTCTCGCTGGACGAGAGCCGGTCATATACGGAGCAGGTGCACGCGCTGCTGCGCCACGCGATCGTGCGCGGCGCGCTGCCGCCGCGCACCGCGCTGTCGGAGGCGGTGATCTCCACGACGATCAAGGTCAGCCGCACGCCGGTGCGCGAAGCGTTCGCGCAATTGGCCGACGAGCGGCTCGTGCAGATCCACCGGAAGGTCGGCACGTTCGTCGCGCCGATTCCGGTGTCGATCCTCGAGGAAGGGCGGTTCGCGCGCAGCACGCTCGAATGCGCGAACCACGTCGAGCTCGCGCAGAAGATCACGCCGGAGCAGCTCGCGGAACTGTCGCGGATCATCGACGCGCAGCGCGCGGCCGTGGCCGCCCGCGATGTCGAAGCGTTCTTCGATCTCGACGAGGCGATGCACGGCCGGATGTTCGCGTTCGCGGGCCGGCCGCACGTATGGGAAATGCTGCAGCCGATGAAGCGCCAGTTCGACCGCGTGCGCTGGCTGCTGCTCGATCGCGTCGAGGATCACGCGCGCCGCGCGCTGCAGGAGCACGAGCAGATCCTCGCGCACATCGCGTCGCGCAACATGGCGCTGCTCGGCGCATCGGTCGCGTCGCACGTCGACCGGATCGGCTCGCATCTGCCGGAAGTGCGCAGCCGCGCACCCCATTACTTTGTCGACTGAACCGCCCTCTGGAGGAGCGCAGTGAAAATCGAACGCTTGCAGACCATCGTCACGTGTCCGGGCCGGAACTTCGTGACGGTGAAGATCGTGACCGACGAAGGCGTCTACGGCCTCGGCGACGCGACGCTCAACGGGCGCGAGCTCGCGGTGCGCGCGTATCTGGAAGACCATGTGTTCCCGTGCCTCGTCGGCCGCGATCCGCGCAACATCGAGGACATCTGGCAATACCTGTACCGCGGCGCGTACTGGCGGCGCGGGCCCGTGACGATGACGGCGATCGCCGCGATCGACATGGCGTTGTGGGACATCAAGGGCAAGCTCGCGGGGATGCCCGTCTATCAGCTGCTCGGCGGCAAGAGCCGCGACGGCCTGATGGTGTACGGCCACGCGAACGGGCGGGATCACGAGGAAGCGGTCGACGCGGTACGCGAACACATCGAGGCCGGCTACCGTGCGATCCGCGTGCAGTCGGGCGTGCCGGGGCTCGACAAGGTGTATGGCGTCGGCAAGACGGCCGGTGCGTACGAGCCGGCCGAGAAGGGGCTGCCGCCCGAGGAACCGTGGGACACCGCGCTCTACCTGCGCCATACGCCGGAACTGTTCCGCAAGGTGCGCGACGCGGTCGGCGATGCGCCGCACCTGCTGCACGACGCGCATCACCGGCTCACGCCGATCGAGGCCGCGCGGCTCGGCCGCGATCTCGAACCGCATCGCCTGTTCTGGCTCGAGGACGCGACGCCCGCCGAGAACCAGGACGCGTTCAGCCTGATCCGCCAGCACACGACGACGCCGCTCGCGGTCGGCGAGGTGTTCAACTCGATCTGGGACTGCAAGGACCTGATTCGCGACCAGCTGATCGACTACATCCGCGCGACGATCGTGCACGCGGGCGGGATCACGCACGTGCGGCGCATTGCCGACTACGCGGCGATGTACCAGGTGCGCACCGGCTTCCATGGTGCGACCGACCTGTCGCCCGTCTGCATGGCGGCGGCCGTGAACTTCGGGCTGTGGGCGCCGAACTTCGGCATCCAGGAACTGATGCCGCACAGCCCGCTGACCGACGAAGTGTTTCCGCACAGCTACCGCTTCGAGGACGGCTATCTCGTGATGGACGACGTGCCGGGCCTCGGCGTCGACATCGACGAGACGCTGGCCGAGAAGTACCCGTACGAGCGCGCGTACCTGCCGGTCGCCCGGCTGCGCGACGGTTCGATGTGGAACTGGTGAGCGGCGAAGATCAGAAGGAGAGAACCGAAATGTTGAGCGTCGTTGTCGATCGTCCGAACAGCATGAGCGTGCGCGAGGTGCCGCTGCCCGCGCCCGCCGCCGGCGAAGTGCGCGTGAAGGTGCGCTATGCGGGCATCTGCGGGTCGGACCTGCACATCTTTCACGGCAAGAATCCGTTCGTGTCGTACCCGCGCATCATCGGCCACGAATTCGTCGGCACGATCGAGTCGGTCGGCGAAGGCGTCGACGCCGCGCGGCTCGGCGAGACCGTCGCGGTCGATCCGGTGATCAGTTGCGGGCATTGTCATGCGTGCACGATCGGCCGGCGTAATGTGTGCCGGCACCTGACCGTGCTCGGCGTGCATCGCGACGGCGGCTTCAGCCAGTACACGTGCGTGCCGGCCGGCAATGCGTACCGGATTCCGGACGAGATTGCCGATACGTGCGCGGCGATCGTCGAGCCGTTCGCGGTGGCCGCGAACGCGACGTCGCGCACCGGCGTGCTGCCGGGCGACGTCGCACTGATCTACGGCGCCGGCACCGTCGGGCTGACGATCCTGCAGGTGCTCAAGCGCGTGTACGGCATCCGCGCGTTCATCACCGACCGGCTCGACGCGCGCCTGCAGCTCGCGCGCAAGTGCGGCGCGGCGGAGGACGAGATCATCAACACGAGCGTCGAGTCGCTGCCCGATGCGCTGCAACAGCGCGGCGTCGACGGCGGCCCGACGCTGATCTTCGATGCGGTCTGCCATCCGCCGATTCTCGAGGAGGCCGTGAGGATCGCCGCGCCGGCGGGCCGGATCGGCGTGCTCGGGTTTTCGTCGGAGCCGTCCGCGATCGTGCAGGCAGAGCTGACCAAGAAGGAGCTGACGCTGGCCGCGTCGCGGCTCAACTGCGCGATGTTCCCGCAGGTGATCGACTGGATCGGCCGCGGGCTGATCCAGCCCGAGCACATCGTCACGCACAAGGTGGGCTTTCGCGATGTCGCGCAGGCGTTCGAGATGGCCGAGCGCAATCCCGCGGAAAGCTGCAAGATCCTGCTCGATTTCGCGGGCGGCTGATACCGGTTCGTGTCGACGGCCGGGGCGTGTCGCGCGTGGCGCGTCGCCCCGGCCGCCCGGCGCGATCGTTCGTCAGAACGACACCGTCGTCGTCAGCGTGACGAGTCGCGGCTCGCCGACCGCGATGATCAGGTTGTTGTTGCTCGACGGGTAGTAGGTCTTGTCGAGCAGGTTCTTCACGTTGAGCTGGAAGCGCGTCGGGAACTTGCCGATCGTCGTTTCGTAGGCCGCGAACGCGTCGACGGTCACGTAGCCGGGCAGCGTGAAGCTGTTCGCGGTGTCGCCGGAGCGTGTGCCGACAAGGCGCGCGCCGCCGCCGAAGCGCCAGCGGCCGGGCAGGTTCGCGATGGCCGTGTCGTACACCGCGAACAGGCTGCCCGTGTGGCGCGCGACGTTGACGAGCGGCGTGTTGCTGTCGCGATCGGTCGCGTTCGTGTACGCATAGCTGCCGATCACGCTCAGGTGGCGCGTGATCTGCCCCGCGACGTCGAGTTCGATCCCGCGCGAGCGCGCGGTGCCGATCGTCGACGTGATGTCGCCGTTCGTGACCGCGACGTTGCGCTTGTCGATCTGGTAGACCGCGAGAGTGCCCGTGATCGCGGGCTTCACGCTGAACTTCAGTCCGGCCTCGAGCACGCGGCCGTATTCCGGCGCGAGCGGCGCGGCGACATTCGTTGCGACGTTCGGCTTGAACGAGCGGCTCACGTTCGCATACGCGGTCAGCGCGGGCGTAAGCGCATACGCGAGCCCGAACTGCGGCAGCCAGACATTGCCGCGCGAGCGGTCGGCGAACACGAACGGCCGGCCCATCCCAGATTCCTGCTGCCAGTTTTCCCAGCGCAGCCCGCCGACCGCGGTGAGACGATCGGTGAGCTTCACCGAGTCCTGCACGACCATCGAGTACGCATGCACCACCGAGCGCGAATCGCTTTGCTTCGGGTTGGGTGTGCCGCCCGGCGCGAGCAGGCCGTACACGGGATCGTAGAGATTGAAGCCCGTCGTCGCCTTGCCGCGGATCGTGTCGCCCCGGAAGCTGCGCTGCCGCTCGTATTCGCCGCCGACGTAGATCGCGTGGTTCATCCCGGCAAGCGTGACGTTGCCGAGCAGGCCGAGCGTCGCGATCTGGTCGGAGTCGTTGCGCCCGAGGTTCGCATCGGACGAGCGCGTCAGCGCGCCGGTCCTGCTGTTGAACGCGGTGGCGCGCGTGATGGTTTGGCCGTAGCGGTCGCGGCCCCAGCCGTAGGTCGCACGCACGCGCCACGCGTCGGAGAAGCGGTGCTCGATGCGCGCACGCAGTGTTTCCTGGATGCCGCTGCTTTGCGACCACGCTTCCTCGTAGCGGCGGTAGCGCAGCGCATCGTCGAGCTGGCCGTTTACGAGCACGGTGCCGCGATCGAACGGCGTCGTGTAGTCGACGTACTGGTAGCTGACGTCGATCGACGTGCTCGCGTCGTGCCACGACAGCGCGGGCGCGATCAGCGCGTCGCGTTGGCGGCCGAAGCTGCGCCAGTAGCGGCTCGTATCGTATTCGCCGGTCAGCCGGAACGCGAGCGTGCCGCCCGCGACCTGGCCCGGCCTGCCGAGCGGGCCCGTGAGGTCGAACAGCGCGCTGCTGCCGCCGTGGCTCGTGCGCGACGCGGAGATCGAGCCGCCGAACGCGTCTTCCGGCTTGCGCGTGACGAGGTTGATCACGCCGCCCGGGTCCTGCATCCCGTACAGCAGCGATGCGGGGCCCTTCAGCACTTCGACGCGGTCGATCGTCGCGAGATAGCTGTGCAGTACCGGCGTGCGCACGCCGTCGACGAGCACGGAGCCGTCGTTGTTCGACCCGAAGCCGCGCTTGGTGAACGCGTCGCGCGTGCCGCCGAGCGTGTTCGTCTGCGTGACGCCGCTGATGTTGCCCAGCACGTCGTCGAGCGAGCGCGCCTGCTGGTCCTGCATCACGCTGCTGCTGACTATCGCGACCGATTGCGGAATCTCCTTGAGCGGGCGATCGCTGCCACCGGCGATGCTGCTGGTGCGCGGCTGATAGCCGATCGTGGGGTCGACGGCCGCCGATGCGTTGACGCTGATCGCCGGCAGTTCGTGTTCGGCGGGCGTTGTCGATGCGGATGCGGCGGGCCAGGTCTCCGCGCGTTCGGCGCCATCGGCATGCGCGCCGCTTGCGACGCAAAGGGTGAGCAGGGCAGGCAGGCTTGTACGCCAGGGACGAAGGGTCCGGGCGCGGCGGGGCGTTCGACGGGATGGCATGAATCGATGCGGGATGGAGTACTAAGGATCGGGTCGCGGGCCGCAGCACTGCGCTGCAACCGGGACGCGCATGATATATGTAATGAGAATCATTTGCAATTGAAGGAGGTGGTCGACAGCGAGCGGGCCTTGGTTGCCGGGCCGTCGGCCGTCTGCTACCGTAGCGGCCAAAATCAGACGCAGTGAAATTCAATGAGAGCCGGGGGCCGCACCATGTCATCTTCCTGTCACGTCGCGTTCAGCGCGACGCTACGCACCGCACTCGACCATGCGGGTGGTGAAGTGATCGCAGCCGTGTTCCGCCATTCGAACGATTAAACAACGGAAGCGAATTTATTCGGCGTTGTGCCGCGCAGCCGGCGCAGCACCGTCTTCAATCACTTCAACCACCAAGCCTGACGGGAGACCACCCATGAAGAAAATTTCCGCGCCGTTCGCGGCGGCCGCGCTTGCGGCGTGCGCGATGCTGGCGGGCGTTCACCGGAACGCCTGCGCCGAACCCGCAATCGACGCGCATTACGGCGCCGTGATCGAGGCCTATACGCAGGACATGGCCGCCGCGAAGACGAAGTACGACGGCAAGCGCCTCGCGTTCGTCGGCGCCGTGATCCGGATGGGCAGCGATCCGGGCGGCACGTACTTCGGCGCGCTGACGACGGACGGCGAGCAGTTCGACACGCATTTCGACGTGGCCGACCAGGATGCGCTGAAACCGAAATTCCCCGGCGGCGAGATCAAGCCGTTCACGGCGTCCGCGAATTTCCGGTTCAGTTGCGTGAACGAAGGCTATATCGATGCGCCCGTGTTGCCGGGGCTGAAGCTGGCGCACTGCCGTCTCGCCAACTGACCGACGCGCCGCGGCGGTCATGCAGGGGCAGCGGCAAGGCCCCGCCGCCGCACATCACGCGCGCGTGCTTTCGCCTTCCAGCCGCCGCACCGCTTCCGCGACTTCGTTCCTGAAGCGCACCAGCGCCGCCTGCTCCGGCGCGGGCGGCTGCACGGCGGCCCACAGCATGTCGACCAGCTGCGTGGCCGTCGTTTCCGTATCGAGCTTGCGGTGCCCGAGGATCGCATCCCACAGCACGTGCTCGATCGGCCCGAACACCATCGAGCGCAGCAGGCTCAGCGGCAAGTCCGCACGGACCTGCCCGGCCGCCTGGCCGCGCGCGAGCACGTCCATCAGCGGCGCCGTATAGCGGCGCTGCAGCGCGGTGAGCTCGTCGCTCAGCGCATGCTGTTTCGCACGGCCTTCCGACAGCACCAGCGCGCACAGCCCCGTGCCGTTCACGAGCATCAGCCGCAGGTGGGTGCGCACGATGAACGCGAACTGCTGCTGCACCGACGCATCCTGCGGCATCCCGTGCTCGAACGCGGCGATGATTTCGTCGTACCAATCCGCGATGACACGCGCGCACAGCTCGCGCTTGCCGCGGAAGTAGCTGAACACCGTCGCCTCGGATACCCCGACGCGCTGCGCGATCTCGGCGGCCGTCGCATGTTCGTAACCTTTTTCGGCAAACACTTCACGACCGGCGCGCAGGATGTCCTGCACGCGCTGCTGGGATTTGCGCCCGGCGGGCGCGCGCGGCGTGTCGGCGCGGTCGGCTTTGACGGTGGCGGTCATGGTGTCGGCGGTAGCGGATGTCATGTCGGCATGATATCTGAGTGTCACTCAAAAAACTATTGACGCCGAAGCCGACGAGGCGCGAAACTGTGCAAAATTTCCGCTGTATTGGTCAATGAATCGACGCATTCATTCGATTTGAGCGAAACTCAGAAATCGGTGCGTGCGACACACTTTCTGGAGACGGAGGAGACATGATCAACCTGCCCGGCGTGCAATTCATGCTCGGTGAAGACATCGAGATGCTGCGCGACGCCGTCGCGACGTTCGCGGCGAAGGAAATCGCGCCGCGCGCGGCGGAAGTCGACCGCACCGACCAGTTTCCGATGGATCTGTGGAAGAAGTTCGGCGATCTCGGCGTGCTCGGCATGACGGTGGCCGAAGAATACGGCGGCGCGAACATGGGCTACACCGCGCACATGGTCGCGATGGAAGAGATCTCGCGCGCATCGGCGTCGATCGGCCTGTCGTACGGCGCGCACTCGAACCTGTGCGTGAACCAGATCCACCGCAACGGCACCGACGCGCAGAAACAGAAATACCTGCCGAAGCTCGTGTCGGGCGAACACATCGGCGCGCTCGCGATGAGCGAACCGAACGCCGGCTCCGACGTCGTCAGCATGAAGCTGCGCGCCGACAAGCGCGGCGACCGCTACGTGCTGAACGGCACGAAGATGTGGATCACCAACGGCCCCGATTGCGACACGCTCGTCGTCTACGCGAAGACGGACGTCGAAGCCAATTCGCGCGGCATCACCGCGTTCATCGTCGAGAAGGGGATGAAGGGCTTCTCGGTTGCGCAGAAGCTCGACAAGCTCGGCATGCGCGGCTCGCACACGGGCGAGCTGGTGTTCCAGGACGTCGAGGTGCCGGAAGAGAACATCCTCGGCCAGCTCAACGGCGGCGTGAAGGTGCTGATGAGCGGCCTCGACTACGAGCGCGCGGTGCTGTCGGGCGGCCCGACGGGCATCATGGCCGCGTGCCTCGATGCCGTGGTGCCGTATATCCACGACCGCAAGCAGTTCGGCCAGTCGATCGGCGAGTTCCAGTTGATCCAGGGCAAGGTGGCCGACATGTACACCACGTTCCAGGCATGCCGCGCGTACCTGTACGCGGTCGGCCGCCATCTCGACTCGGCGGGCAGCGATCACATCCGCCAGGTGCGCAAGGACTGCGCGGGGGTGATCCTCTATACGGCCGAGAAGGCGACGTGGATGGCCGGCGAGGCGATCCAGATCCTCGGCGGCAACGGCTACATCAACGAATACCCGGTCGGCCGCCTGTGGCGCGATGCGAAGCTCTATGAAATCGGCGCCGGCACGAGCGAGATCCGCCGGATGCTGATCGGCCGCGAGCTGTTCGCGGAAACGATGTAACGCCCCACGACACGCGAACGGAGCCCCGTCGATGCCGATCATCGAATCCAAACTGAACCCGCGTTCGGAAGACTTCCGCGCGAACGCCGCGGCGCTCGAGGCGGTCGTCGCCGACCTGCGCGCGAAGATCGAACAGCTCGCGCAGGGCGGCGGCCAGGCCGCGCGCGACAAGCACCTGTCGCGCGGCAAGCTGCTGCCGCGCGACCGCATCGCGCAACTGCTCGATCCGGGCGCGCCGTTCCTCGAGCTGTCGCAGCTCGCGGCGAACGGCATGTACAACGACGACGCGCCGGGCGCGGGCGTCATCACCGGGATCGGCCGGATCGCGGGCCGCGAGTGCGTGATCGTGTGCAACGACGCGACGGTCAAGGGCGGCACCTACTACCCGGTCACCGTGAAGAAGCACGTGCGTGCGCAGGAAATCGCCGCGGAAAACCGGCTGCCGTGCGTGTACCTCGTCGATTCGGGCGGCGCGAACCTGCCGAACCAGGACGACGTATTCCCCGATCGCGACCACTTCGGCCGCATCTTCTTCAACCAGGCGACGATGTCGGCGGCGGGGATCGCGCAGATCGCGGTCGTGATGGGCTCGTGCACGGCGGGCGGCGCGTACGTGCCCGCGATGAGCGACGAGTCGATCATCGTGAAGGACCAGGGCACGATTTTCCTCGGCGGGCCGCCGCTCGTGAAGGCCGCGACCGGCGAGGAAGTGAGCGCCGAGGATCTCGGCGGCGGCGACGTGCACACGCGCCTGTCGGGCGTGGCCGACCATCTCGCGCAGAACGACGCGCATGCGCTGTCGATCGCGCGCAACATCGTCGATCATCTCGCACCGAAGATCGCGTCGCCGGTGGCGCTGCGCGAGCCGAAGCCGCCGCGCTTCGACGCGAAGAGCCTGTACGGCGTGATTCCCGTCGATACGCGCAAGCCGTTCGACGTGCGCGAGGTGATCGCGCGCATCGTCGACGATTCCGAGTTCGACGAATTCAAGGCACGCTACGGCACGACGCTCGTTACCGGCTTCGCGCACATCTGGGGCCATCCGGTCGGGATCGTCGCGAACAACGGCATCCTGTTCTCCGAATCGGCCGTGAAGGGCGCGCATTTCATCGAGCTGTGCTGCCAGCGCAAGATCCCGCTCGTGTTCCTGCAGAACATCACGGGCTTCATGGTCGGGCGCAAGTACGAGAACGAAGGCATCGCGCGGCATGGCGCGAAGATGGTGACGGCCGTGTCGAACGCGAAGGTGCCGAAGTTCACGGTGATCATCGGCGGTTCGTTCGGCGCCGGCAACTACGGGATGTGCGGCCGCGCATTCGGGCCGCGCTTCCTGTGGATGTGGCCGAACGCGCGCATCTCGGTGATGGGCGGCGAGCAGGCCGCGTCGGTGCTCGCGACCGTGCGTCGCGACGGCATCGAGGCGAAGGGCGGCGCATGGTCGACCGACGAAGAGGAAGCGTTCAAGCAGCCGATTCGCGATCAGTACGAGCGCCAGGGCCATCCGTATTACGCGAGCGCGCGGCTGTGGGACGACGGCGTGATCGATCCCGCGCAGACGCGCGACGTGCTCGGGCTCGGTCTTGCCGCGTCGATGAACGCGCCGATCGACGATACGCGCTTCGGCGTGTTCCGGATGTAATGGGCAAGGAGCGGACGATGCGATACGAAACCATCAAGGTAGCCGAAGCAAACCGCGTGGCGACCGTCACGCTCGCGCGTCCCGACGTGCGCAACGCGTTCAACGAGACGACGATCGCCGAGCTGACTACCGCGTTCGAATGGCTCGATGCGCACGAAGGCGTGCGCGCGATCGTGCTCGCGGCGGAAGGCACCGCGTTCTGCGCGGGCGCGGACCTGAACTGGATGAAGAAGATGGCCGGTTACTCGGACGACGAGAACCGTGCCGATGCGCGCAAGCTCGCGCGGATGCTCGAGGCGATCCATCGCTGCGGCAAGCCGGTGATCGCGCGCGTGCATGGCGATGCGTACGCGGGCGGCGTGGGCCTCGTCGCGGCGGCCGATATCGCGATCGCCGCCGACGGCGTGAAATTCTGCCTGTCCGAAGCGCGGCTCGGGCTGATTCCCGCGACGATCGCGCCGTACGTCGTGCGCGCGATGGGCGAGCGCGCCGCGCGCCGTTACTTCACGACGGCCGAGGTATTCGACAGCGTGCGCGCCGCATCGCTCGGCTTCATTCACGACGCGGTGCCGGCCGACGCGCTCGACGAAACGGTCGCGAAGCTGGCCGCGACGCTCGTCGCGAACGGTCCCGACGCGGTACGTGCGTGCAAGCGGCTCGTCGCCGACGTGGCCGGCCGCACGCTCGACGCGACGCTGATCGAGCAGACCGCCGACTGGATCGCGCGCACCCGCGCAGGCGCGGAAGCGCGCGAAGGGATCGCGGCCTTCCTCGAGAAACGCACGCCGTCGTGGCGTGAATGATCGCGTGACCCACACTCTCCGGACGACACCGAAGCCATGTTCGACAAGATTCTGATCGCCAACCGCGGCGAAATCGCGTGCCGCGTCGCCGCGACGTGCAAACGTCTCGGGATCGCGAGCGTCGCCGTTTATTCCGACGCCGATGCGAACGCGAAGCACGTGGCCGCCTGCGACGAAGCCGTGCATATCGGCGGCTCGGCAGCCGCGGACAGCTATCTGCGCATCGAGCGCATCATCGAAGCCGCGCGCGCGACCGGCGCGCAGGCGATCCACCCGGGCTACGGCTTCCTGTCGGAGAACGAAGATTTCGCGCATGCGTGCGAAGCGGCTGGTATTGCCTTCATCGGGCCGCCGGTCGACGCGATCGCGGCGATGGGGTCGAAGGCCGCCGCGAAGGCGCTGATGCACGCGGCCGCCGTGCCGCTCGTGCCCGGCTATCACGGCGACGACCAGGACGCGGGCAACCTGCATCGCGAAGCCGACGCGATCGGCTATCCGGTGCTGCTGAAGGCCAGCGCGGGCGGTGGCGGCAAGGGGATGCGCGTAGTCGAGCGCTCCGACGATTTCCCGGCCGCGCTCGCGTCGTGCCAGCGCGAGGCCGCGAGCAGCTTCGGCAACGACCGCGTGCTGATCGAGAAATACCTGACGCGCCCGCGCCACGTCGAGGTGCAGGTGTTCGGCGACACGCACGGCAATACCGTGTACCTGTTCGACCGCGACTGCTCGGTGCAACGCCGTCACCAGAAGGTGCTCGAGGAAGCGCCGGCGCCGGGCCTGCCCGACGACCTGCGCCGTGCGATGGGCGAGGCGGCCGTCGCGGCCGCGCGCGCGGTTCGTTATGTCGGCGCGGGCACCGTCGAATTCATCATGACGGGCGACGCGTTCTACTTCATGGAAATGAACACGCGCCTGCAGGTCGAGCATCCGGTCACCGAGATGGTCACCGGGCTCGATCTGGTCGAATGGCAACTGCGCGTCACGTCCGGCGAGCCGCTGCCGCTGAAGCAGGGCGAACTGCGCGTGCACGGTCACGCGCTCGAGGCGCGTCTTTACGCGGAGAATCCCGCGCGCGGCTTCCTGCCGTCCACGGGCACGCTGAAGCACCTGCGACTGCCGGAAGGCGTCGAGTTCGACATCGGCGCTGCGGTGCGTGTCGACAGCGGCGTGCGCGAAGGCGATGCGATCACGCCGTTCTACGATCCGATGATCGCGAAGCTGATCGTTCATGGCGCGGATCGCGCGGAAGCGCTGGGCCTGATGCTGCGCGCGCTGCGCGCGTGCGAGGTGGTCGGCCTGCACACGAACGCCGCGTTCCTGCAGCGGATCGTCGCGTGCGAGCCGTTCGCGACGGCCGATCTCGACACGGGCCTGATCGAGCGCAACCACGATGCGCTGTTCGCCCCGCAACAGCCGCCGCGCGCGACGCTCGCGCTCGCTTGCGCGGCGCTGCTCGCGCGCGAACGCGGCGCGGCCGCACCGGGTGCGTCGCCGTGGGGCGCGCTGCCGGACTGGCGATTGAACGGCGGCTATCGCCGCACGCTCGAATGGCGCGCGGTTGACCGCGAAGCGGACGTGACGGTCGCGTACGAAGACGACGGCGCCGTTGCGCGCATCGCGGCCGGCGACACGGCCGCGCAGCCGTTCGCATGGACGCGCGGCGCAACGCCGCTCGATTTCGACGTGACGCTCGACGGCGTGCGCAGCAGCGGCCGCGTGTATGCGGACGGCGACTCGTTCCATGTATTCACGCAGGGCGCGGCCGAGACGTTCGAATGGCGCAACCTGCTCGCGCATGCGGGCGACACCGAGCACGGCGGCGGCCGCCTGACCGCGCCGATGCCCGGCAAGGTGATCGCGGTGCTGGTCGAACCCGGCCAGAAGGTCGAAGCCGGCACGCCGCTGATCGTGATGGAAGCGATGAAGATGGAGCACACGATCGGCGCGCCGAGCGCGGGCGTCGTCGCGGAGGTGCTGTACGGCGTCGGCGACCAGGTCGCGGATGGCGCGCAGTTGCTGATGATGGCGGAAGGCTGATCGAGGCTTTCGCTGTGCGCGGGCCGGCGGCTGCCGGCCCGCGGAAACCGCATCGCGAATCGCCGCACGCCGGTGGTTGCGACAGCACCGCTTCGATGGCATCGATACGCCGGCACTGCGAAAATCTTTCGAACGCCTTACGTTTTTTGCCGACGAAACCCGTTCTTCCTCGGAACGCGCGGCCTGCCGCGCCACACCTTCCCGCCGCACGTCCATCTCCACGCGACACCGTCGTGTAACAAGTCCGACTTAGCATCTCGGCGTCGATATGACCGACGCGGGTTCGCGTCCGTGTCACGTCATCACTTCCACGGAGATACGTTATGCGAACGTCGGCCCTGCGGCCCTTCGCGGTCGTCGGTCTGGTCGCGCTGATAGCACTCCTCAGCGCCTGCGGCGACGACCTGAATGCAGACCCCGCGCCCGTCGCGCAGCAGAAGGCGGCATGCGGCGGCGGCGTTGTCGCCACCGCGCAGATGCGCTGCCCGCCGGGATTCACCGCGCCCGCATCCTCGCCCGCTTCCTGATACCGGTCGTTCCAACCAGAAATCCAATCAAGAGCAACCAGCATGGCCACCCATTCGCGACGCGATTTTCTGAAGTTCTCCGCCGGCCTCGCCGGCGCGACCGCCGCCACCGCACTGCTTCCCGAATCGATCCGCAAGGCGCTCGCGATCGAGCCGAATACCGTGACGGGCACGATCCAGGATGTCCAGCACATCGTCGTGTTCATGCAGGAAAACCGCTCGTTCGACCACTACCTCGGGCACCTGAGCGGCGTGCGCGGCTACAACGACCGCTTCCCGGTCACGCTGCCGAACGGCAAGCCGGTCTGGTTCCAGCCGCGGCAGGAGGACAAGACGAGCGTGATCGCGCCGTTCCGCTATGACACGACCAACCCGGGCGTCAACGCGCAGTGCATCGGCGGCCTGCCGCATACGTGGGCGACGACGCACGGCGCGATCGACAACGGCCGCGCGGACCAATGGGCGGTGCAGAAGACCAACATGACGATGGGTTGCCACGTCCGCGACGACATCCCGTTCCATTACGCGCTCGCGGATGCGTTCACGGTGTGCGACAACTACTTCTGCTCGATTCCGGGCAACACGCACCCGAACCGCATGTACCTGATGACGGGCATGGTCGATCCGCTCGGCACGGGCGGCGGCCCGCTGCTCGACAACACCGACTACATCGACAACCAGTTCGACAAGATCCAGCTGCCGCCCTTCAGCTGGAAGACCTACCCGGAGCGGCTCGAACAGGCCGGCATCTCGTGGCAGGTCTACCAGCAGGGTACCGGGTTCGACAATTTCACCGGCAACTACGGCACGAACATGCTGGCGTGCTTCAACAACTTCGTGAATGCGCCGGCCGGTTCGTCGCTGCAGACGCGCGGGATGAGCACGCGCCCGATTACGCAACTGAAAGCCGACGTGCAGGCGAACGCGCTGCCGCAGGTATCGTGGCTGCTGCCGCCCGCCGCGTATTCGGAACATCCGAAGTTCACGCCGCTGTATGGCGCCTACTACCTGTCGACGATCCTCGATGCGCTGACGTCCAATCCGGACGTGTGGAGCAAGACCGTGCTGCTCGTCATGTACGACGAGAACGACGGTTTCTTCGACCATGTCGTGCCGCCGCAGGCGCCGACGCTGCCGGGCTCCGGCATGAGCACCGTGGACGTGTCGCTCGAGCGGCACAACGTCGTGACCGCGACGCAGACCGGCACGTATACCGCCGACAACCTGCCGTACGGCCTCGGCCCGCGCGTGCCGATGTTCGTCGTATCGCCGTGGTCGAAGGGCGGCTTCGTCTGCTCGCAGGTCTTCGATCACACGTCGGTGCTGCAATTCATCGAGAAGCGCTTCGGCGTGACGGAAACGAACATCTCGCCGTGGCGCCGCGCGATCTGCGGCGACCTGACGTCGGCGCTCGACTTCTCGAAACCGGATGCCACGTTGCCGACCTTGCCGAGCACGCAGGCGTATGTCGCGCAGGCGGACCTGCAATGCACGCGTGCGTCGTCGCAGACCGCGCCGGCCAGCACCGCGCAGCAGGTCGTGACGGCTCAGGAGCCCGGCACGCGGCCGGCGCGCGCGCTGCCTTACGAATTGCATGTGACCGGCCAGCTTCAGGCGCAAGGCTATGCGCTCACGTTCGCGAATACCGGCACGCAAGGCGCGCACTTCTGGGTCTATACGGGCGATCCCACCGCGATGCCGCGCCGCTACACGGTCGAAGCGGGCAAGCAGTTGACCGACACGTGGGCGCTCGACGCGAACGGCAACTACCTGGTGAGCGTCTGGGGCCCGAACGGCTATTTCCGGCGCTTTGCCGGATCGGCGGCCGCGGACGCCGGCGCGAAGCCTGAAATCACCGCGTGCTATGACGCCGCCAACGGCGACGTCTACGTGACGTTCGCCAATGCGGGCAGCAGCGCGCTGACGGTCACGGCGACCGATGTCGCGTACGGCGGGGCGGCGCGCACGCTGACGATTCCGCCGGGGCAGCGCGTCGAAGCGCACTGGGACCTGTCGTGCAGCAGCCACTGGTACGACCTGCAGTTCGCGATCGCGGGGAATGTGGGCTGGACGCGCCGCATCGCGGGGCACGTCGAAACCGGCAAGGCCAGCATCACCGATCCGGCCGCGGTGGCGCCGACGATGACGGCGATCTGACGGCAACCGGCGTGTGCCGGCCGGTTGAATCCGGCCGGCACACGCGCTGGCGATGTCGATGTTGCAGAGGTGGCGTCAGGGCAGCAGCCCGTCGTCGTGCGCCATCATCAGCGCACGCATCGCGGACCACATGCCGTAGTAATGCACGATGTAGCTGTCCGCGCGGCGAAACAGCCAGGGCGTGTTGAAGCTGACGAGATCGGCCACGCCTTCGCCGTGCAACTGCCCGTCGCGCTCCATCGCGCGAATGAAATGCACCTGGTCGCCATCGCTGGCATAGACGCTCGACCTGTCCTGCAGCGCGGCGATCGTCGCCATCATGTCGCGCAGCATCGCGTCGTTGCGTTCGGTGCGCCGGAACGCCGGAACGCCATCACGCCCGAGTTGAACGCCCACTGGCCGATATCCTGCGCGAGCAGCCAGTCGCGCCCTTCGAGCAGCGGCTCCAGCGCATTCTGCTGATCCGCGATCAGCACGTCGGCGTCGAGCCACACGACCCATTCATGGTGCTGCGGTACGCATGCAGCAGCCAGGGCTTGAACCAGTTGCCGGTCGCGTTCAGTCCGATCTCGGCGGGAATGTCCCGATGCACGTGGAGCGTATAGCCGTGCGCGTCGCAGTAGCGCCGGAAATTCCGTTCGGCGATGTGCGCATAGCTGCCGATGTTCGGCGTGTAAAGCGTCATCAGCGCAATCGGGCAGCCGGGATTGTAGGTGCTGCGCTCGGCGGATTCGTCCGGCGCATCGGCTGCGTCGTGATCAAACGAGAACATCGGCCGGCCGGCGGCACGGCATCGATTGACGTACGCGACGAGCGTGTCGCGGAAACGGGGCGTCGCGCCTTTCCGCTCGGGATCGTGCGGCGTGTCGTCGATGCCGATCGCGAACGTCGGTTCGCGGCTCCACATGTGATCGAGGTCGGGGCTGGTCGGCATGACCGGATACAGCCCGTCGATCTGCGTCATGTAGGGATGCGTGTCGAGATCCGCGAACAGCGCGGCTTCCGACGTCAGCCGCGGCTCGCTGCCGAGCTTGCACCGCTGCACGAGCCGCATCGCGATCGCCCGCACGGCCGCCGTGTTGCGCCAGACCTGCACGTCGACTTGCGGCAGCGGGGCGGCGAACGCGTCGAGAACAGCATGTCGCGCCCGGTCATCAGGCGATCCAGCGCGATGGGTTCGATGATCGCCGCGTCTTCGCTGAGGAGCAGCACGAGTTCGTCGGGCTGCGCGCCGCGCAGCACATGGAGCAGCGATTCGTAGCGATGCAGCGGCCGTAACGGCAGCGCCTGCGGCATCGCCGACGCATCGACGATCTCGTGACGATACCCGTGCGCGTGCGCGTACTGCCGGTGATTCTCGAGGCTGGCCGGCGCGTCGTGACTGAAATGGCTGAGGACGATCAACGTGCGCTCCGAAGATCGGGAAGGGGGCGATGGCGAGTGAGCCGCGCGGTGTTTTTCAGCGCCGAATCGCGGCCGGGCACGCTTTTCCATGCGTACCGCCTCTGTTCGTCATCGAGGGTCCGGAGGACTGGCGCGGCGTCGAGTTCCATTCTGTCGGCTTTTTTCCAATTGCGTTGCGGCGCAGTCGTTTCTTGTCCGTTTGAGTGCCGACACCCCCGACAACTCCGGTGGCGCAGCTGGTCGCCGGAGTATCGCATAACCGTTTCGGGGATTTAATTTTCATTATCGACAATTTCGTATTCGTCTCATGGATTTTGTTGTGACGATTTGCTTAACTCGGGAAAATCTGCCGGCATCGCATTCCTGAGGTTATAGCGAATGGGCATGCCGATGTATGTAACTCATCATGCAACGGTGACCATGCGAACCATTCAGGATGTGCTCAAACACCCGAGCGCGATCGTTACCCAGTCACTTCATCTCGAAATCGCGACGCTTGCCTCTGCGCTCTCCGTGGTCGAACAAGGGAGATGGTGGCCAGCGGCGGTGCGTCGATGACCATCGAGAACGGCGGCGTTGTCTTCAATTGTCCCGGCGAATTCCGCATCAGGGCAGCCTCATTCACGTTTGAGGGGCCCCGCCATACGTCCGTCAATCTTCCGCAATTGCCGGTGAGCGACTACCAGCCCAACGCCAGATACAGCCACACACAGTAACGATCATGATCATCAGCCCGCCATTTTTGCCCGAAGCAGGTCTCGCGGCCCCGACCGGGACGAATCCCGATCCGATGATGGACGCAGTAGACAAGTTCGAATGCGCTCACGGCATCTATCCGATCGCCTTCGATCGGCGCTGGCATTGTGGTGTGCATCTTCAGCCGAATACAAAGGGCGAGGTGTATGCGATCGCCGATGGCGAGGTCGTTGCCTACCGGGTGTGTCAGCATGGGGTTGACAGCGGCACGAGCCATACCGGCTTTGTGTTGCTCAAACATACAACCGAGACTGGCGAAGGCCGTGCGCTGACGTTCTATTCGCTCTACATGCATCTGTTGCCATTGGTGGAATACCGGGAGCACCGTGCGGACGCTAAGGAGATGCCCGAGTTCCTGCGCATGCCGACTGGCCCGGTGAGCAAGGGACAGGTGACGCCGGCGGTCTCGGGTGAGGGCAAGAAGGTCCGGCGCAAGGACGTGCTGGGGTGGCTTGGAAAATATGAAGGCATGCCGCATTTGCATTTCGAAATCTTCATGTTGCCGGCAGATTTCGATGCTTATTTCGGGCATACGCAACTGGGTAACAGCACGCCTACCCCTCCTGCTCCTACTGAAACGGACTGGTGGGGGCATGCGTACTTTGTCATTCCAGCAGGCAGCCAGTTTCGCCGTCTGCCTGAAAAGGCCGATGCCCACAACAAGTTACACGGAGTCGCATTCAAGCCAGGTCACGAGGGCTCGAATGCCCTGCCGTTGCTTGTCGAGACGTACTTCAGCCTCGGTTCGAAATACACCAATGTCTGGAGTGTTGCGCAAGACGGCACACGCACGCTGCTCACGCCACGGCCCGTCGAGGAAAAGGACTACGAATACGATCTATACAAGCGTGCTACGGCGCTTTATTCGTCATGTCCGAGCGACGGTTACGAGTTGCTTCGGTTTGGACGCATCTTGTCTCCATCCCAAACCCTGGCGGCCGATGCCCGCGTGACCTGGATGCGGGTCAACTGGGCAGCAGACAAGGCCGGCTACGTTGATATCAATGATTCAAGCATCCAGAAATTCTCCGATGCGGACTTCCTGTCTTTTATGGGCTGGCAGAAAGTCAGCGAGGACAATACCCCGTTCGGCAGCGATGGGTTGTGCGACGTAGACGCGCTGAAGAAGCTGCTGAAGGATGGCGCGGACCATGCAACGCCCGCGGCCGAAGGGGAAACGCCGGAAGCCCACAAAACGAATGCACTCTCGGCCTATGTAAAAGGTAACGCGCTGGTGCGCCAGCAATTGTGTGGCCTTATCTGCAATGCGCCGAGTGAATGGGATAGTACAAACAACGAGGAACGCTTCGCGGGACTGCTCGATGAGGGAGGCTACTACCACGGCAATGACACGGGCTACAACGATTTCATGAAGTATCTGAAGGAAGTTCAGTTTTGGAACAAAACGAGGCTTCCGGCAGGACAGAAGCTGTGGTTTTTCCATCCGCTGGCGTTCATTCGGCACTTCAGGCGGTGTGGATGGCTAACCAACGACGAACTAGCGGCTACGTTTCCTCGCTATCCGTTCTATACGGAAAGTGGTAGCCCTCGGAGGGCTATTGCAACCAATAACGATATTTATCGGGTAACGCTAGCAATTGCTCGTCGACGTGTAAAAAATCACATGTTGGTGCTCAATAATTGCCTTAGGAAGTATATAGGTAGCGACTCAAAGAGAATTGCCATGTTTTTGGCGCAAGTGGTATTGGAGACGGCCCAATGGCGCGATTTTGGTGGCATAAGGCGTCTTATGCATGAATGGGGTTTCGGTCAATATTCTTCTACCAATCCGGCGACGCAATACTATGGCCCATTTTACGGGCGTGGGATTATGCAACTTACATGGGCCGCTAACTTTGAGGCATATGGGAAGTATCGAGCTATTTCTGACAACGCTACTGGCTCTTACGTTGAGCGGTTGCCTGGTTCGCGTCACCGTATCACTGCGATCTCGCAGCACTACTCAGTGAATCCGAATGACGGTGGGCATTTGATGCTCTGGTCGCCGCGTTACGACCCGGATATTGTCGCGGAGAATGCTGACTATGCATGTGACTCTGGTGGCTTTTATTGGGTATCAAAATCATTTTCTCAGGGATTGAATATTAATAGAGTTGTCGACAGGGAATTTTCTGCTTCGAGTGTGGATTTTGTGAATCGGCTCGTTAATGGTGGTGGAAACGGGTACTACGAGAGACAGGCGTACTCGGTATTTATAATGCGCGTCTTGGGTGATGGGGTTGACGCTGTTGGGGAAGTATTGATTAATTCTCCTCGTCCAAAAAAAGCAGTTTTGGCAAACATGCTTAGGCCGGAGTGATCTGTGAAGATTGTCAAAATTATTGTGACTGTGGCGGCACTCACTATATCTTTCTTGACATGTGCTGCTGATATTTCAAAAACTTTTGCTCCGTCCCAAGGTGTCGTGGCTGTAGTGGAAATCAAAGGCCTAAATTTGGTTTGGAGGCTATCCGGAAAGAATGGGATTAGGCAGGGAGAGGTGGGTCTCGATACGGAAAACCCATCGAGTATCGAGATCGGGAGTTATGATTTTAGCGGGAGACTTGGTTTTTTGGTGTCACATACAGACGATGGAAAGGGGACATACGAAGTCGATAGGGTTTTCACATTTTCCCCATTGTTTAATGAGTTTGTGGAGAGATTCCCGTCATGTGGGGACGAGTTTGCTAACCTTAGGGTAGATAAAAAGAGGAGATACCTGGTTAGTACTTATTGGGATAAAAATGTCCCTAAGAGGTGCATCACTAGGTTGCCGATAGAAAGATGATGGGTGGGTTATTTTAATCGACGACACGAATGCGAAATCGCCGATTCACAAAGGCGAAAAACTCGAATACGGCGGCGAAGTCACAAGCGTCTCGCCCTGGACCGAATTCATGGGCAGGCCGTTTGCCCGCAGGGGCGACGACGCGACCTGCGACCTGCACGACTAGACCGTCATTGACGGGGGCGCGGACAAGTTTCCCGATCCGCGACCACAAGCGGTTACATGGAGCAGCGACTCGTAGCGATGCAGCGGCCGCAATGGCAGCGCCTGCGGCATCGCGGACGCGTCGACGAACTCGTGACGATACCCGTGCGCCTGCGCATACTGCTGGTGATTCCCGAGGCTGGCTGGCGCGTCGTGACTGAAATGGCTGAGGACGATCATCGTGTGCTCCGACGCTCGGGACGTGGGTGACGACGAGTGATACACGGGGTGCTTTTTCAGCGCCGAGTCGCGGCCGGGCATGTTTTTCCGTGCGTGCCACCTCGGTTCGTCATGGATTGCCCGGAAGGCTTGCGCGGCGTCGCGTTCCATTCCGTCAGCCTCTTTTTCCAATAGCGTTGCAGCGAGGTCGTTTCTTGTCCGTCAGAGTGCCGACACCCCCGACAACTCCGGTGGCGTAGCTGGTCGCCGGAGTATCGCATAACCGTTTCGCGGATTTGATTTCCATTACTGAAAATTTCGTATTCGTCTCATGGATTTTGTTGTGACGATTTGCTTAACTCAGGAAAATCTGCCGGCATCGTATTCCTGAGGTTATAGCGAATGGGCGTGCCGATGTATGTAACCCATCATGCAACGGTGACCATGCAAACCATTCAGGATGTGCTCAAACACCCGAGCGCGATCGTTACCCAGTCTCTTCATCTCGAAATCGCGACGCTTGCCTCTGCACTCTCCGTGTTCGAATTCACGCTCACGGAGGCGATGAACACGCCATTTCTAGCCGATATCACGGTTACGTCTGCGGACAAGCATATCGAGGGCGCGGCCTGCGTTGGGCGGCCGGCGATCTTCATGATCGACGAGCATGCATCGGTGCCGTCCCTGCCGGGGTTAATCGACCCCGTGCGTCACACCGCACGCACCGTGCACGGTATCGTCACGCAATGGACGCGGATCAAGACCACGCGTGACGAGGCAACCTATCGACTGCATCTGAAGCCGCGCTTCGCGCTGCTCGAGTCGGTGCATGACTCGGCCGTGTTTCTCGACCGATCCTTGCGCGAGTTGCTCGCCGACGTGATCGTCGATCGCGATCTGTTCGAGTCCTTCGATATCGAGTTTGAACTGGAAGGGCTTGACGGAAAGTTCGAACAAACCGTGATGTACGAAGAGACGGTCGCGAATTTTATCGACCGGCATTGCCGCCGCGCCGGGGTCTATTACTACTTCAAACAGGCGACGAAAGAAGACGGCCCGCAACGCGATACGCTAGTGTTCGGCAATACGGCGCGAGGCTATGTGCGTGCGCTCGAAGTGCCGTTGCTGCCGCACTCTGGTCTGATGGGGTGGCACGAGGCGATCCTGACGTTGGAAACCACGCGCGCGCTGGTGCCGCAGACGATACGCGAATGGGATCACAACTATCGCACTCCCGACGATCCGTTGCAGGTCGAATCGGTCGTGGCCCACGACGACCGCTCAGTCTATGGGAGCGTGAACCGCAGCATCGAGCACTTCCATTCGGTCGCGGAGGGGCAGGCGTTGGCTGACGCGCGGCGTGACGAACTGCTCACGCGGCAGATGCGTCTCGCGGGAACGAGTAACGTGATTGGCATGACGCCCGGCATGGTGGTGCAGATCGCCAATGACGTGGTGCCCGAAGCGCCACACGGGATCGTGATCACGAAGCTCGTCACGACCGGCAGTCGCAGCCGGTCGGTGACCAACACGTTCGAAGCGATCCCCGCGCACCAGACCTACCGGCCGGAATATGTGCCCGAAAAGCACTGGCGATGGATCACCGGCATGCTGACCGGCGTGATCGAGTCGGGCGATGATGAACCGTACGCGTGGATGGACGAATACGGCCGCTACCGAGTCAAGTTCCTGTTCTCCCGGCACAGCGGCAAGCGTGGAACGAACAGCATGCCGTTGCGCCTGCTGCGCACGTCTGCGTCGTATCAGGGCGGCCTGCACATACCCCTATTGCCAAGAACGGAGGTGCGTATTGTCCCGACGCAAGGCAATTGCGATCGGTTACTGATTGCCGGGGCGCTTCATGACTACGCCCGCCGGGATCCGGTGCATGGCAAGGTGGGCTGGTATAGCCGCGCCGTGTTCCGTTCACCGTTGCTTGGCAACAAGCTGCGCTTCGAAGATTTGAAAAATCACGAGGGCATTCGGCTGGCAACGGTGTTCGGGCGGTCGTCGCTCAACCTCGGCTATCTGGTCGACAGGGAGAAGAACAAGCGCGGCGAGGGCTTTGAACTGACCACGCAGCACTGGGGCACGGTTCGCGCGCCGAAGGGGCTGTTTTTCTCGACGGACGCAGCAGCCGGGTCCGAGACGCCGCACCTCGATATGCCTGCCGCTATCGCGCAGCTCAAGGCAGCTTTGCAGCGCGTAACGGACCTCGCGGCAGCGACGACGCAAGCCAAGGCCGACCCTGCGGACCGTGCGGCGCAGGCGGTACTGCTCGATGGCCTGAATCAGCTTCGCGATGCGGGGTTACTGGCGAGCGCTCCTGGCGGCATGGCGTTCGTCACACCGAAATCGACGCAGCACTCGGCGGGCGAGAACGTGATCGTCACCGCAGGCCAGGACATGGATGTAAGCATCGTCAAGCGACTGCGGATGGTGGCGGGTGATCTGATCTCGCTGTGCGCGCACAGGCTGGGCGTCAAGATTTTCTCGAAAGGGAAAATCGAGTTGCAGGCACAAGGCGCACCCATGGATCTCTTTTCCGACCAGCAATTGCATGTGTCGAGCGCCAGCGCGAACGTGCTCGTGAACGCCAAGACAAGGGCGATGGTGGCCAGCGGCGGCGCGTCGATGACCATCGAGAACGGCAGCGTTGTCTTCAATTGTCCCGGCGAATTCCGCATCAGGGCAGCCTCATTCACGTTTGAGGGGCCCCGCCATACGTCCGTCAATCTTCCGCAACTGCCGGTGAGCGACTACCAGCCCAACGCCAGATACAGCCACACACAGTAACGATCATGATCATCAGCCCGCCATTTTTGCCCGAAGCAGGTCTCGCGGCCCCGACCGGGACGAATCCCGATCCGATGATGGACGCAGTAGACAAGTTCGAATGCGCTCACGGCATCTATCCGATCGCCTTCGATCGGCGCTGGCATTGTGGTGTGCATCTTCAGCCGAATACAAAGGGCGAGGTGTACGCGATCGCCGATGGCGAGGTCGTTGCCTACCGGGTGTGTCAGCATGGGGTTGACAGCGGCAAGAGCCATACGGGCTTTGTGTTGCTCAAACATACAACCGAGACTGGCGAAGGCCGTGCGCTGACGTTCTATTCTCTTTACATGCATTTGTTGCCGTTGGTGGAATACCAGGAGCACGGTGCGGCTTCTAAAGAGCTGCCTTACGAGTTCCTGCGGCGGCCGACTGGCGAGGTGAGCAAAGGGCAGGTGACGCCGGCGAAATCCGGGAACGAAGATCAGAAGGGCCGTCTAACAGTCAAGCGCAAGGATCTACTGGGGTGGCTCGGGTGGTATCAGGGGATGCCTCATTTGCACTTCGAAATCTTCATGTTGCCGGAGGATTTCGACGCCTATTTTGGGCATACACAACTCGGCAAAAGCACACCTACTCCTTCTACAGGAACGGACTGGTGGGGGCATGCGTACTTCGTCATTCCAGCAGGCAGCCAGTTTTGCCGCCTGCCTGAAAAGGCCGATGCCCACAACAAGTTACACGGAGTCGCATTCAAGCCAGGTCACGAGGGCTCGAATGCCCTGCCGTTGCTTGTCGAGACGTACTTCAGCCTCGGTTCGAAATACACCAATGTCTGGAGTGTTGCGCAAGACGGCACACGCACGCTGCTCACGCCACGGCCCGTCGAGGAAAAGGACTACGAATACGATCTATACAAGCGTGCTACGGCGCTTTATTCGTCATGTCCGAGCGACGGTTACGAGTTGCTTCGGTTTGGACGCATCTTGTCTCCGTCCCAAACCCTGGCGGCCGATGCCCGCGTGACCTGGATGCGGGTCAACTGGGCAGCAGACAAGTCCGGTTACGTTGATATCAATGATTCAAGTATCCAGAAATTCTCCGATGCGGACTTCCTGCCTTTTATGGGTTGGCAGAAGGTCAGCGAGGGCAATACCCCGTTCGGCAGCGATGGGTTGTGCGACATAGACGCGCTGAAGAAGCTGCTGAAGGATGGCGCGGACCATGAAACGCCCGCGGCGGAAGGGGAAACGCCGGAAGCCCACAAAACGAATGCGCTCTCGGCCTATGTAAAAGGTAACGCGCTGGTGCGCCAGCAATTGTGTGGCCTTGTCTGCAATGCGCCGAGTGAATGGGACAGTACAGGCAATGAGGAACGTTTTGCGAGACTGCTCGACGAAGGCGGCTACTACCACGGCAATGACAAGGGCTACAACGATTTCATGAAGTATATGAAGGAAGTTCAGTTTTGGAACAAAACGGGGCTTCCGGCAGGGCAGAATCTGTGGTTTTTCCATCCGCTTGCGTTCATTCGGCATTTCAGAAGATGCGGCTGGTTGACCTTGCGGGAGCAGACTCAATTGCTACCTCGTAATTCAATATCTGATGCCGGTGGGCATATCTCATGGGAAGAGAGTAGAAGACGATTTTCAGAGGGAAATGACGATGCTCGGGGGCAATTGCCCCAACGGATGTGGTTGGCGCTCAATCGTCTATATCGTAAATATGGATTTGGCAGCAGCCTTCGGAAAGCACATTTTCTCGGCCAGGTATTCAAAGAAACAGGGGCTCTATGTTCGACAAGGGAAAACGGCGACACGAATTATTTTCGTAAAATGTACGAAAACTATTCCGCGAGTGATGCGGCCTACGATTTTGATCATAAGAACGCGTGGCTGGATAGGCTTGGATTTTTAAAGGGCCGGGACCGGGCAACGTACATAGCTCAGCGACCAGGAGAAGTTCATAATAAGGCGGTTGCTGGTGAGAATACACAGTTAGGCGATGGCCCTCGTTTCTGTGGTCGTGGGTTAATTCATTTAACTTGGAGAAAAGGTTATCGCGAGTATAGCGAATATCGCTCCAAGGATTTTACGAGTGATCCTAATCCACTTCTTCTTCAAAGCGATGCGGAAGTGGCAGCAGATTCTGCTGGCTATTTCTGGGCTAAGACTAGCATTGACAGAAAGGCTGACAAGGGGGCGAATGATCGTGATGTCAATGCATGCTTTGGCTTGGTGGGAGGCGCGGGTGGATTGCCCGCACGTCAGCAGTTCTTTCGATATACCTATTTTATCCTTAATGATGCATCGGATTTTCCGGTGGAAAACACTTTAAAGCGTCAAGACGGTGAATGATTGCCATTTTCGCTACTTTAAAGGTATTGAGCTTGATTGGTGTCTGAAATTTAAAGATGCCGGGGAATTTTTTTTGGGGGCATGGAAATTAACTGTTATGGATAATCGGCGAGATTTTTTGTTAAGTATATCGCTGGTGACATTTTTTTTGCTATTTGTGCCTTTGTCGCACGCGACCGGCGTTCCGATCGTCGTTCAGGATGCAATAAATAATCGCACTGACGAGAGTCATAAATTGCAGCTGCCAATCATCGATGCTGGTCCAGCGATGAAAGGAGTGTATATTTATTTTTTGATGAATACGTCTAACGTGCCGGGTTATGCTGAAGATAATAGACCCTACATGCTTGATGCTCATCTGCTATTTTATGACGAAAGCCACATATGGCATGACGTGCTATTTGATCGTTATGTGAAAGATGATGGGGTCCCGGAAGTTTCTACTGTATTTTTCGTGAATGCGGATCATGATCTGAAAAATAAGGAGGTTGTTGTTTTGGTGCGTACACCTCTTAATCACTACGACTACGGTGGGGAATATTACGACGGTCATATCTACAAACTGACTGGTGATCCTCGAACGGGGGTTGTCTTTGCTGGGCTGCAAAGTGATGCCAGTGCACCTTTCTTAGATCAATGTGAATGTGGTTTTCGCGATGGGCGATCAACGCATGCGCGTTATAAAGATGCTGAATCGATTCGTAAGGCGCTTGCGAAAAAGTATCCAACTTCCCCGTTGCGAAGTAAGTGATTTTTGTGGAGAAAATTTGTTTTATGTGCCAAATATTACCGAAGATGATGATTAATAGTCCATATTTCTACCGGATATTGGCCCCGCGGCCCCGACTGGACCGACGTTTGATCCGATGATGGACGCGGTGGACAAATTCGAATGCGCTTACGACATCTACCCGATCGCCTTCGATCGCCACTGGCATTGTGGTGTGCATCTTCAGCCCGATACTAGACTTGCTCAATGAGAACGGTAATGAATGTGATGTCAGCGGTGGGCATCGTAGCGTCTTCGCCTGAATGTAAGGAGGGCAGCCGGTTGCAACGCCGATTCCCACGCATGATGGTCTCGGCTGCTAAGATTTTCTTGTTCGCCATGTGTGTTGCTACGGCTGGCGAATCGTTCGCCGGATCTGAGAATTACGCAGCCGATTACGACTGTCGCGCGTTAGTTTTCGATAACGACGATGACGATGTGTTGTCGTCTTACAATCATTCATTTGGTAAGCCAGATGAAATATATTGGAATAGAAACAGCCTGTGCGTCGCGTTCCTTTCTGCCGGCAGTCTAACGCCATTTTTAGGCGCGACGGACGAGTGGGGCAACTGGCTTAACAGCAGGATCGCACTCACGGTACATCGCAACGATGATCCTGCTCTTCCCGGCGTCGATCGGTGTAGGGGCAGTGTCAACTATGACGCCTGCGTGGAAAATGCCGTGTTTTCGATCTACGGTTTTCGCCGAGACGAGCGACAACGTTGGAGACTCCGTACATACCAACCGGAAAACGGCTTCGGAATTAGTCTTGAGCAGTCGATGTCGAACACTGTGGATGGAACCATTGAGCGTCCGGATGGCATCACGGTATTCGGTGCGTGGAGGCATCCGTATATATTCCCAGGTAGACCGAAAAAGTGGTGGGTCACGCTATATGTAATCCGTCATACGCCGTTTGGCTACGTAATGCTTTCGAGCGGGACAAACAGTCCTCCACCACTTTTAATTCCGCAGGAACCGACGCCAGAATCCTACGCACAGACGATCCCGTTGATCAACAGGCTCGTGCAAATCGTACAAAGCGTGCGTGTAGAGTAAGTTTGAAAAATCAGAATCGAAGGTCACCGGGAACCGTTCTCGGTGCGGCTGCAATCCGAAAAGTGCTCGTTGCAAAGTGCGGAAGTAGAACGTGAATTAGATGAGAGACAGCAAGCCCAAAAAATCCATACTTATCTCGGTAGCCAATATATGAAATCTCCCATCCGTAAAGGCGACAAACTCGAACATGGCGGCGAAGTGACCGGAATGTGCTCGCCGTGGAGCACATTCATGGGCAAGCCGCTTGCCCGCAAGGGTGACGAGGCAGTCTGCGAACTGCACGGCCCGACCGTCATTGACGAGGGCGCCGACAAGTATCCCGATCGCGACCACAAGCCGTACGCGCTGGACGGCCATCGCTGCGCATGTGGTTGCCGGTTGATCTCGTCGTTGCCGAACGTCCACTTCGCGTAATGCCCGCCGACCTTTCTCGGGCCGGGCGCCCGAGCGCCTATCCGCGCCGCCCACGCTTCTGGCCGTGGTGGTTCTGCATCTGGCTGGCCTGCGCGGTGTTCGGGGCGAGCATTGTCCTGCTGATATGGCCGAAGGGTGAACGCGCGGGCGGTCCGTGGTTCTGGTTCTGTATCGTCGCTATCCCGAACGGTTTTTGGGGCTTGCTCTTCGCGATCGAGCGCGCACGCTATGAGGCCATGTGGTATCGCGCATACCACCGCAACCTCCATCGCGACCGATGGCTGGCGGAGCGCATTCGTGCCGCGCAGCAGCCGCTTCGGGTGCTTGGCCTCGGCTACTGCTTGCCTTTGAACGACCAGACGCTCGCACAGGCCATCCATGCTGGCGTGCGTCTGCCGCGGCAGCAGCAGCCCCGCTTGGGCGCGGGTGTCATCGAGCATTGCCGCTTTGATGATCCTCTGGAAGCATTCGACGAACCCGACGTGGCCGATCCGTCTGAAGAGAGCGAGGCCGGTCCCGTAAAGGATGCGGCTCCAAAGCGACCCGTTACTCAGCTTGTGCGCAGCATTGCCGAAGCGCTTGAACCGCTCACTACGAGCCTGCACGCGCTTACGCAATACGAATCGGCTTACTGGCCAACGGTGCGCGTGCTGGCCGAACCCGGAGACGAAGCTTTGCGCGAACAGGAAGTGCGTGACGCGCTGCAATTGGCCGATTTGCCACAGCTTACCGTGTTGGCGGTACCTGCTTCGCACGGACTGCTTGTGGCGGACACATGGCTCGACGCCCGCGACGCATGCCCGCTGCTCGTGCTTGCAACGGCATGGCACGAAAAACAGCCTCCGACCGGCAGCACGGAGGGATGTGTCGCGATGCTGCTCGATGCCGGCTTCTATCGACTGCCCGACGATGTGCCCGTGATGGCAACCCTGCATCGGCCCGTCGAGGGTCGAGCCGACGAGATTGAGTACGGCTTCGCGAATGCCGTGATATGGGGCAACGCGGATTTTTCTGCCGTGACGCGTGCATGGGTCGCGCGTGCCGTCAAGCGTTGCAATCAGGGGCTGCGCATCGCGAACCTGGATGCGCTTGCGAATAGCGACGCCCAATGCGACCTCGCCTACATCATCGGCGATTTTGGTAGCGCCAGCGGCTGGCTGTCCGTCGCAGCCGCTACCGAATGTGGTGCGGCGGACGCGCCGCAACTGATCATCGATGGCGTGCAGTCCGCCATTGTTCATGTTCTTCCCGGTACACACGGGAACGAACCTTCGTTGCCGGAACACGCTCAGCATGACCGATCCGAAACTGACCTTGCGACCGCTTGACTCCGCTCCCGCTGCGGAATCTACGCCTTCTGGACGCATCCCGCTATGGGGGACGATCGTTGCGGCGCAGATCGTCGCCGCATTCGCGATTGGCCTCGTGTGGGGTCGGGGCGACCTGTTCGATCTCGCGCCCGGTGTGGCGCGTATGCAGGTGGTGATCATCATCGTCATAGCCCTAGTTATCTTCATCGCTACTCACCTCTGCTTGTTTTTCATCGGTGCATACGCCGTCGCTGGACGGATGTTTCGCAAGGAGACCGGCGACACGACGGAGGCGCAAACACCGCTCAAACGCGACGCACGTCTGCAACGCATGTTCGACGAACTACGTGCGTCGCAAGGCTGGCGCTGGCGATACCGATCACCATGGCTGCTGGTGAGCGGGACGGACGCGTTGATCGATAAAGTCGCGCCGGGCCTCAAGCGCGCGGGTGCGATGTCGGTCGGCAACGCGATTCTCGTGCACGCGGCACCGGACGGCATCGACGCGAGCGAGTGGCGCCGCCAAATCCGGACGCTGCGGCGCCGACGGCCGGTCGATAGCGTTGTGCAGGTCACGCACGCGGACGAGCGCGATACCGAGCTGCCGCGTGTGCTCGCCGCATTTGCGAGCGATCTTGGTTGGGCCGCGCCGGTTACTTTCCTGCATGCGGTGCCCGCGCAGGGCGGGCGCCCCGAGACGTTCGCGGCGATCGGGGCATTTCCAGGGCTGGCGTACAAGGAGGCGCCAGCGGCGATGGCTTTACGCGACCAGCTTGCGGCCATCGAGCGTGGCACGGCGGATGCTAGCGTACGGCTTTGTGCCACCCCCGCGCACATCACTTACCTCGCCGAAATCTCGCGATACATCGGCGAACAGCGCGAACATATCGTTACGAACTTGCAAGCGCTGCTTGCTTCGCACTGGCTGCGAGCGCCATTGTCGGGTGTGATGTTCGCGCCCGTGTTCGCAACGACGGTAACCATGCCTACGCCTACGCCTACGCCTGCGCCGGTCGCCGGGGGCGGGAGCGCGGCGCCAAACGCTGCAATTGTTCCCAATGGAACGGTCGAGTGCCCGAGGCAGCCCGACGCGTTGTTGCCGACGTGGCTCGAAATCGCCGCTTGGCGACGCAACGGTCGGCGCGTGGGGTTCTACTGGGTCAACGCGCTGGCGATGTGCGCGACCCTTGCCGCGATAGCTTGGTGCGTATGGATGACCACGTCGTTCATCGGCAACCGGCAGCTCATGCGCGAGGCGCGGGCGACGGCAAACGCTGCCGTCGGCGCCTCGCCACGGACGGCAGTTGCCTGGCGCGCGCAGCTCGCGCTACAGCAGTTGATGGAACAGCTTGAATACCGGCAGCAGCATGGCGCACCGTGGTACCTGCGCGCGGGCCTGTCGCGCAATGACGATATCCTGAGTGGTCTCTGGCAACCGTACCGAATCGCGGCGACCCGCAACTTGCAGATACCCGTCGTGCAAACGATCGACGGACTGCTGAACGCCGCAGACCAGGCGCGCGCCGACAGCCTTCAGTCGCAGGACATGCGTAGCAGTACCTACAATGCGCTAAAGACCTACCTGATGCTCGGCGACCCGTCGCGCGCCGATCCGGCGTTTCTAAAGCGCCTGCTGGTCGCCTTGTGGTCGCGACCCGTCGAGATGCCGCTAGGCGAGCGCGACGATACCGGCCGGCGGCTCGCGGCGTTTTACGCCGATCATCTTAAAGCGCATCCCGAATGGCGGATTGCGATGGACGATGGTGTTGTGACCTCGACCCGTAACATGCTGATCACCCAAATGGGACTCGCATCGGCCGACGACACGGTGTACCAAAGTATTCTCGACGACGTTATGAACAAATATGCCGACGCGTCGCTCGAAACCCTTTTGAACGGTGCCGATGCCTCCGGGATGATCACGGCGTCGCAGACTGTACCGGGAATCTATACACGCGCAGCATGGGACGGGATGATCGCTGCGGCGATCGACAAGGCATCCCGCGAGCGCCGGGTGAGCAGTGACTGGGTGTTGACCGGTTCGCAGGCGTCGCAGACGATCGGCAATACGCTCGCACAGGGGATGATCCAAACCAACGCGATCGTTGACGAGAAGCGTGCAGCCGAGGAACTGAAGCAGCGGCTGACGGCGCGCTATTTTGGCGAGTACACGGCCGCTTGGCAGCGCATGCTCAACAGTATGCAGTGGCAGCCGGCATCCAATCTCGGCGGCGCGGTCGCACAGCTGTCCCGACTCGCCGATGCGCAGACCTCGCCGTTGGTCGCGCTGATGAAATCCGTGCAATATCAGGCGCAGGCGGGTCGCCCGTCGCAGGCGCTGGCTGACACGCTGGTGCGCAAGGCGCAAGACCTGATCGGCGTGGACGAGCAGGCGGGGGCCGCCGTCGTCAACCCGCTCGACAAGCCGTTTGGTCCACTGCTCGTGCTGATGGGCGACACGGGCGCGTCGCCGGCCGCTGCAAACGGGAAGAGCGCTGCGCCGGCCAGTATCGCGCTGAACGGCGTGAGCCTGTCGCGCTACCTGACGGCAGTCACGACGATGCGGCTGAAGTTGCAGCAGATTTCGGGCAGTCCCGATGCACAGGCGATGGCGCGCTCGCTTGCGCAGGCGGTGTTCCAGGGGAAGTTGTCGGAGTTGTCGCAGGCGCGCGACGACGCGGCGCTGACGGCCGCGAGTCTCGGTACGGCGTGGGCGAGCTTTGGCGATGCGGTGTTTAAGCAGCCGCTCGAGTCTGCGTGGCAGACGATCCTGCAACCGGCCGCAGCGAGCCTGAACGACGCATGGCGAGCCAGCGTTGCTGCGCCCTTCAACGCGGCGACGAACGGCCGCTATCCGTTCTTCGAGACGCAGGCCGATGCGTCCTTCGCCGAGCTTGGCCGCTATGTGCGGCCCGATACCGGATTGATTTCGCGTTTCGTCACCACACAACTGGCCGGCGTGATGAAGCTGGAGGGCGATCACTGGACGCCGAATGAGTTTGCGCCGCAAGCGTTGCAGTTCGACCCGAAATTCCTGAGCGCCGTCAGGCAGTTGTCGACGGTTGGCGCGCAGCTCTACTTGCAGGGCGACGCGGGGGAGAGATTCGAAATGATGGCGCTGCCGACACCGGGGGTAACACGTTCGGAACTGTCGGTCGATGGCAAGCAGATCGTCCATTTCAATCAGCAGGAGCGCTGGACGCCGCTGGCGTGGCCGGGCAATGGCCTGAACGGACACGCAGGGCTCACGTGGCAGACGCTCGACGCGGGCCTGCGGCAGGCCTTCGATTCGACCGGCGATTGGGCGTTCCTGCGTCTGCTGAGCAAGGCGGACGTCAAGCAGCTTGACAGCACGCGCTATCGGCTCACGTGGAACACCGGGAACGGTGAGTCGCTTTCGTACGTGCTGCGCACGCAGGTCGGTGCCGGGCCGATCGACCTGCTGAAACTGCGCGGATTCCGAATGCCTGACCGCATTTTCGTCGTCGGCAAGGCGGGTGCCGTGTCCGCACCGCCGCTCCTGCCGCCGTTGCCACCGGATCTCCAGCCATGAGTGAAGACAAAAACAATCCGTCGATGCCTGAAGGGGGCGGCTTCGGTGCGGAGGATGATCCGTACCTGCGCTACTTCGACGCCGAAATGCGCTATCTGCGCGAAGCAGGGCGGGAATTCGCGAAGAACCACCCGCAAGGTGCCCGCCGTGTGGGAATGACGATGATGCCGGGCGCGCGCCACGACAGTGTCGAACAGACTTACGAGGGCTTCGCGTTCCTCACGAGCCGGCTGCGCATGAAACTCGACGACGCGTTTCCGGAAATCACCGATCCGCTGATCGACCACCTGTGGCCGCATGCAGGTCGCACGATTCCGTCGCTGGCGATCCTCGAATGCGTGCCCCGCATCGGCGAGGCGCGGATTCTCGATACGTTGCCGTCAGGGTTGCAGGTTCGTTCGACACCGGTCGGTCGGGACGGGACGATATGCGTCTATCGAACCACTCAGGCGGTAAGCCTGTTGCCGCTCAACGTGCGCGAGGCGGGCGCACGCATGCGCGAGGACGGTCGCACGGTGATTCGGCTCGCGTTCGACCTGCTGCACCGCGAGCAGCGGTTGCTGGATGACCTTTCGCGTATCCGGCTTTACCTCCATGGCGACCGGCCGACTGCATCCGCGCTGTACGCGGTGTTCACGCGCCAGGTCGAGTCGATCGGCGTGCGCATGCCGCGCATACTCGACGGTCAGCTACAGCCGCGTCAGGCGATGAGATTCGAGCCGGCTGGCTTTGGCGTACAGGCGCGACTGTGGCCGGTCGATCACGACACACGCGACGCCGATCTCGATAGCGAGCAGACGATGCTCGAATATTTCGCGTTCCCCGAGAAGTTCCACTTCGTCGACATGTGCGGTTTCGACGCGGCGAGTGTGCCGCCGGGCGAAACGCGTGTCGAATTCGAAATCGTGATCCGGGATCGGATACCCGGTGACGCTACGTTCGGCGCGGACAATATCCGGTTGTTCTGCACACCGGTGATCAACCTGTTCGAGCTGGACGCACAGGCAATCCGGCCCAACCGACACGATCGCGACTATCCGGTGCTCCCTCCCGCGTCGGCGGGCGAACACGTCGAGCCCTACGACGCGCTGTCGGTCGTGGCGACCGATCCGCGCACCGCCAATCGATACGCGTATCGGTCGATCAAGGAATTCCGTCACCGCGGCGGAATGATGCGGCACGAGTCGCCGGATCGCTACTACCACGCGTCGATTCGGCAGGGTGTGACCGGTCAGCGCGAGATGTACGTGACGTTAGGGGGGCATCCATGGGATGAGCCGGGCAGCTTGCCGGACCGGCATGTGGCGGTCCGGGTGCTGGCGAACAATGGCCGGTTGCCGCGCATGGCGCTGCGTGAATCGATGATTACCACGCCTGCTTCGACCTTTAACGGTGTCGAGCGCGTACGCAACCTGACGGCCCCGACAATGCCGCTGTATCCCCCGCGCGGTGGCGACTATGGCTGGCAGGTGATCTCTCACTTCAATGCGGCCGGTGCGAGCGAACTGAACATGATGGACGCGAATGTGCTGCGCGGCGCGCTGTCGTTGTACGACTGGACGCGACAGGACGATAACCGGCGACGTATCGAGGCGATCCATTACGTGTGGCTCGACGAGGAAACGGAACGGGTGGGTGCGCGCGTCGATCGCATCGTGAATGTGAACGTGGGTATCGAGCCGTCGGGTTTCGCCGGACCGGGCGACGTCGCGCTGTTCGGCGACGTACTCAGCCGTTTTGTAGGCCGCTACGCGTGTTTCCACTTTGCGGTGCGGCTCGTTCTGTACGAAGGCGTGGGCGGCCCGATTCGGCGCTATCCGTGCATGAGCAAGACGGGAGACTGGTTGTGATACCGAGAACACATCGGATGATGCGAAGTATTCGACTGATAGCGGTCGGTGTGCTGACGGTCGTGTCGATGTCTGGCTGCGGCATGTGGCAGTCGGTGAAGGATACGACGGTCGATATGACGCGCGCGGTATTCATCGCGAAGGTCAAGCAGATGAATCTGGTGATCGAAAGCCGTTCTGCCCTCAATGAAAACGAGCAAGGCCAATCGTTACCGGTTGTGGTGCGCGTCTACCAGTTGAAGGATGCGAAGGTCTTCGAAAAAGCGAGTTACGCGCAACTGCTCGATGACGATAGAGCGTTATCGAAGGCCGATCTGCTCGGCAGTATGGAAACCACGCTCGGGCCGGGCGCCACGGTGAAGCTGTCTGCGCCCATGGCGGATGATGCGCAAGTAGTCGGTGTTGCGGGATTCTTTCGCGATCAAGCGGGTGCCGAGTGGCAACTGGTGATTCCGAAATCGCAATGGAAGAAGACTGATCCCGTCAAGCTGATCGTGACCGGCAATCGGATGGAATTGGTGCCATGAACGAGGTGCAGTTTCGGGAGCTTGGTCGTCAGCGGGGAAATTCCTGATGTGATCTGGCGATAGCGAAAGCGCCGGAGCACCGACGCGACCCATTCACGACGTTCGCCCGGGCTTGCAGCGGGTACGAAATCCAGCGTCTGGGTGCCGTCGACGATCGTCCGAGATCATCAACCATCCGCGCTAACTTGCCGCCCACCGGCAGTCAACGTCGCCTGTACCTCGGCGGCCACAGTCGGCTCATCCGTTGGAAACGCGCCGGGGATCGGCTCCGGATCGCCCGTCCAGGCTCATCCTCCAGTGGACAGTGCCATTTGCGCGCACCCGCCCGGTGCTAACCATCCATGACAGTGTGCCCGCTGGCGGTTCGCTAAAATGTCGGGTTGCCGCCGGCGTGCGCCGCCGCTTGACGCGGGCGGCGCTTCGCGCGCTACACTGCGTTCATTCCATTCCCATCCAACCTCCCATCCCGCCGACGATGACGTCTCCTGTCCTGAACGGCCTGCGCATCGGTATCACGATCGGATTGCGTGCCCCCGACGAAAGCCTGTGGATCAACGGCATCAAGCAGAACGCGCTGTTTCTCGCGAAGCTGCTGATGGCGTCCCCGCACGGCTACCGCGTGACGCTGGTCAACACGACCGACGTGCCGCTCACCGATGCGTTGCCGTGGGATCGCGCCGTGTACGACACGCGCGCGTTCGCCGACATGAAGGATTCGCTCGACGTGGTGATCGAGCTCGGCGGGCAGATCGACGCCGAGCAGACGGCCTACCTGAAAGCGCGCGGCGCGAAGCTCGTCAGCTACTGCTGCGGCGTCGAGTACATCAACGCGATGGAGTCGATGCTGTTCGGCCGCCGGCTGTGGGACACGCTCTTCATCAACCGCGGCTACGACGAGGTGTGGGCGATCCCGCAGATCGCGCCGTCGTCGCTGCCGTTCCTGCAGTCGCTGCGCCGCTGTCCGGGGCGCGTCGTGCCGTTCGTGTGGGATCCGATGTTCCTGAGCGCGCGCGCGCAGTCGCTGCCGGAGCACGGCGAATACCGGCCGCGTAGCGAGCCAGGCAAGCGGCTGACGGTGATGGAGCCGAACCACAACGTCGTGAAGTTCTGCGTGTATCCGATGCTGATCATCGACGAGGCGTTTCGCCGCGACCCCGACGCGATCTGCTTCACGCACGTGACGAACGCCGATCGCCTCGCACACGACAGCCCCGAGTTCGTGATGCTGATGAATTACCTGGACATCGTGCGCGCGGGCAAGGCGAGCTTCGTCGGGCGTTTCGATACGCCGCTGTTCCTGGCCGACCTGACCGATATCGTCGTGTCGCATCAGTGGTCGAACCCGCTCAACTACTTCTACTTCGACGTGTGCTGGCAGGGCTATCCGCTCGTGCACAACGCGAGCCTCGCGCCCGATCTCGGCTACTACTATCCGGACAACGACGTGCAGCAGGGCGCCGATGCGCTGCTGCGCGCGCTGCATACGCACGACGACGACTGGGAAGCGTACTCGCGGCGCCAGCGCGACATCCTCAGCCGCTATACGTCGACGAATCCCGCACTCGTCGCCGAATACGACGCGCTGTTCGCGAACCTGATCGGCGCGACGGCCGCCTGAGGCCTGTTTTTTCGCGGCGCATACCCGTTGCGCCGCAGGCCGCCATCGGGGTTGTCCCACCCTAATGTCTGACGAAATAATGCCGAAAAAAAGAAACCGTCGAACCTATTCGGGTCAACGGTTTTTGAAGGCACGAAATTGACGGCTCCGAGGGAAGTCCGTCAAAAATCATTTTATAGGTTAACAAGTCGGAAAGATTGTTAAATTTGTTTCAATCTATAATTATCGGACGATTTAACTTGGTATTATTGATTCAAGGCGGCTTGATTCTGTTTTGGAATTTAATAATATCGTTTGAAACGTGAAAATTGCATGCTGCAGTGATCGAATGGCGCGCGGCGGCAGGTTTTCAGCGGGTAGTAGCGTGGGTAGCTGGCCGCTGCTGCGGGCTCGGCATTGAATGCGGGCGGCGCTTCTCGGGTTGGTATTTATCTGATCAATCGAAAAAAATCGCGATTTGCGAGATTGGCATATCGCGGGAAAAACGATTCGGATAAAGTTGTTTGGGAAAAAATAAACGGTTTCTGGATTGGGGTTCCGTCATTCGCGTTGTGTAACCTGTCGCACTGTCGGTGTCGCGCGTATATGGTGTATTCCCTATGACTGAATATCGTTGACAAATATCGAATTTGACGGCGCGCCGAAACGATAAGTACGCTCCCGGAAAAAATCGACATAACAGGATGGGCCGGGTAGGCGGCGGAGCGCATCATGGTCGGTTCGCTCCGCATGTTTGTTGAGGTCGAGCCGTCTTCGGCGGCTCGCCATTTGCCGGAGCGCCGGATGAATGCGGTCGAAGCTCGCCTGGGGGCGAATCGGGAAGCGAATCGTGACGAAATCGATCTCGTGTTCGGCGCGCCCGACGATCATCCCGACCTCGCGTCGGTACGCAGTTTCGTGGAAAGCCGGCTCGGGTTCGCGCATGAGCCGGTGTGCCGATCCGATCTGTCGGGCGGCGTGCTGTACCAGGAATGCCTGGCGCGGTTGCGCTGGGGCGAGCGCGACGTGCTGCCGCCGGCCGCGTTCCTGCCGCGGCTCGAGGCGCTCGGGCTGATGCGCTGGTTCGACCGGCTCGTCGTGGGCAGGACGATCGACGAGCTGCGCGCCGATCCGGGTGCCGTCTACGGTTGCAACGTCGCGGCGGCGAGCGCGGTCGTCGACGACGCGTGGCTGGCCATTTTCAGGCGGCTCGAGCACGAGCCGTCGGTCGCGGCCCGGCTGGTGATCGAGATCACGGAGACGGGGCCGCTGAATCCCGTCGCGGGCCGGTCGTTCGTGAACCGCTTCCGGCAGGCCGGGTGCCGGATCGCGATCGACGATTTCGGTGTCGGCTTCAGCGCATTGAACAATCTGGTGGTCGGCAATCCCGACATCGTGAAGCTCGACCGGTCGATCCTGTCGATGATCAAGCGCAACGCGATCGGGCGCTACCAGTTCCGCAGGCTGATCGCGTTCGCGCATGAAGGCGCGCGGCACGTCGTCGTCGAAGGCGTGGAGAACGAGATCGACCGGCAGATCATCGTGGATGCCGGCGTCGCATGGGCGCAGGGCATCCGTTTTTCATGGCGGTCGCCGGCCGCCGCGTGACGGCGCGGAAACAGGCGAGGCGGCGTGCGTGATGCGCGCCGCGGTCGGGCGGGGCCGGCGCGTGGCCGGGACGAATCGCAAAGGGGCGTGGGCATGGCGGGGACGAAGGCCGGAGGCGAAACGGGCACGCAGGCAACCGATGCGCGCGACCTGGTCGCGCTCGCCGAGCTGGCCGACATGCTGTGGCAACTGGGCGCCGAATCGACCGATGTGCCGATCGACGTCGCGCCGTATCTCGACGGCCTGCAGGCCGTCGCGCGCCGCATTCAGCGGATGACGCCGCTCGACGCCAGCGGCCGCGAGCTGGCGGCGCGGCACTATTACGCGGGTGTCATCGCGGGCGCGTGCGGCGACGATTCGGCGATCGCGCGCGGCGTATCCGACAGTCTCGTGAAGCAATCCGGCGGCGCAAGCCGGCCGGCGGCCCGTTGCTTCGCCGCGCTCGCACGCACGGGGCGGCGGCATGGCCGCGCATTCGCCGCGCAAAGCGGCGCTCGGGTGCTGGTCTAGGGCCTGTTATCCGCGTGAACAGGCCCTGGCGTATCCGGTGCGCGTGCGGGCCGGGACGCGGCCGGCTTCGACCTCGTCCGGACACGGCCGCCCGGCCGCGCGGCAAATCGATCAATCCTTCCCGAAACCGCCGAGCACGAGCGCCATCGCGCGGTCGATCGCGTCGTCCCATTGCCCCATGTGCGCCGCGCGCACGATCCGGATGCCCGGATAGAGCGCGGTGCGCGAGCCGGTTTCCCAGCGTGCGTCGGCCTTCGGGCTGAGCAGCAGCACGGCCGGCACGCCGAGCGCGCCGGCGAGGTGGATGTGCGCGGTGCAGGTGGTCACCACGGCGTCCATCGCGAGCATCAGTGCCGCGAGATCGCTGAAATCGCCGATCGCGTGATGCGGGAACGTCACCGGCAGGTCCGATTGCTCGGACTGCGCGGACAGGTCGCGGTTGATGCAGTACGCGGCGTGGCCCTGCATCCGTGCAAGCGATGCGAAATCACGCAGGCTGGCCGCGCGATGGAAGCGCGCGTCGCTTTCGTCGCGGCCGCGCCAGTTGAGCCCGATGCGGCGCGTGCCGGGCGCGTGGCCGTCGCGCGACACGCGCTCGCGCCACGCGGCCGCGTGCGCCGGCGGGCACGACAGGTACGCGGCCGGCGCGCCTTCCGGCGCCGGCGCGTAGCCGAACCGGGCGGCGAGCATCAGGAACGAACACCAGTAGTCGTGCGCGATCTGCGACGTGTCGGCCCACGCGCCGTGCGCGCCGATGAAGTCGATGCGCGGGAACGTATGGCGCAGCAGGCCCGTCAGCGCATCGGGGACGACCACGGTCACGCCCGCGCAGCCGAGCGCGTCCAGCGCATGCAGGTAGCGTGCGTACTGGAGCTGGTCGCCGGCGCCGCCGTAGCTGATCACGAGCAGCCGCTTGCCGTGCAGCGGCTGGCCCAGGTAGAGCCGCTCGGTCGGCAGCCCGAACTGCGCGGCCGTCAGCACGTTTTCGCTGGCGACTGTGGCGCGTGCGGCCTCGTCGCGCCGGCCGGCGCGCAGCAGCAGCGCCGAGCGCGCGAGTTCGATGCGCCCGCGCGCCGCGTCGGGCAGCGCGGCCGGATCGCCGAAGTGGTCGAGCGCCGCGAGCCCGGCGTCGGGCGCGCCGGCGAAGCCGTAGCACGACGCGAGCTGCAGCGCGATCGCATCGTCGTCGAGCCCGTGGCCGCGCGCGCGTTGCCAGCGGTCGATCGCATGCCCCCACTCGCAGCGCGACTCGTGGTCGAGCGCACGGTTCCAGTTCGTTTCGGGCGCGTCGGCGTCGACGGCAGTCGGGCTATCCGTGCCGCCTTCGGCCTCCGATGCGACGGCGAGCGGTTCGCCCGAGATGATCAGGCGTTGCCGGTCCCAGCGCGGGTTCGGCACGCACAGCATGTTCAGCGCGTCGACTCGGTAGAACGTGTAGTCGAGACCGGCGAACGTAGCGATGATCGGCGCCTCGCCGACCTTCCAGTATTCGATCCAGCACCACGGCAGATGCGCTTCGATCAGCCGGCACGCACCGCGCAGCGCGTCGACCTCCATCCCTTCGATGCCGAGCTTCAGGAAGTCGAGCCGCGGCAGGCCGAGCGAATCGAGCCTGACGACCGGCGTTGGCGTGCCGCCCGCCGATTGGCTGTCGACGAGCGACACCGTGCCGAAATCGGCATCCTTCCCGTAATCGATGTCGGGCACCTTCATCGTGCCGTTGGTGCTCGCGAGCCCCATGTTCAGCAGATGGAGGTTGTCGAGCTGGTTGAGCGCGATCGTGCCGCCGAGCGCGTGGAACAGCGTGCGCTGCGGTTCGAACGCATAGACGCGGCCGCCGCGTTCGCGCAGCCGATGCGCGATCGGCACGCACACGAGCCCCGCATTCGCGCCGCCGTCCACCGCGATCGCGCCGTCGGGCAACTGATCGATCACCGGCAGCATCACGTCGAGCTCGCCCTGGATATGCGGCCGGCCGGTCTTGATCAGCGCCTCGGCCTGGAGATCGCAGTGCCGGTTGATGACGAACGGGCCGTGGATCGAATCGATCACGACGAAATTGCGGACGGTCTGATTCATGGGCAGGACGCGTGCGAAGGAGATCAGCCGAGCGCGCGGCCGGCGAACAGGTGCTGGATCTGCGCGGAATACGCGCGGACGTTGTGTTCGGCGAGCGTGTCGACCTGGTGCAGGCAGCGGCGCGCGGCTGCCGCGTAGTCGTCGAGCCGCGCGTCGTGCGTCTGAGCGGCGGTCGCGATCGCGCGCGCCGCATCGAAGATCTCGAAGTCCGGGTAGTAGTAGCCGACGTCGCGCAGGAACGGCGAGTTGTGCACGAGCGGGTAGTTGCCGTACAGCGCGTCGTACAGCAGGTAGTTGAGGCCGTTTTCCCAGTGGTGCGACACGACGATGTCGGTGTGATGCGCGGCCCACGCGACGAACGGCGCGCGCACGTCGGCCGTCGCCTTGCCGTCGCGCACCATCTCGAGTCCTAGCGCGAGGTGCTTGAAGGCGACGTTTTCCTTCTTGTCGAACGTGTTGGTCATGTACACGTGCTCGACGAGCTCCGGATGCTCGACGTAGCACGCGTTCGCGGCGAGCATCGGCACGATCGAGCTCTTCACGACGTTCAGGTTCGGTTCGAAGAACGCGATGCGCTTCGCCGGGCCGTGGTTGCGGTAGCCGAAGCGGGCCTTCAGTTCGGGATCGGCGCCGAGGCTGCGCTCGATGAAATACGGCGACCAGATGTGCGGCAGCTCGATCACCGGCGCGCGATACACGGCCTGGAAATACGCCGCGCACGTGTGCATGTGCTGCGGGTTGGTCCAGATCTCGTCGAACTGCACGCGGTGCGGGTTCGGCCGCCAGTCGTTCTTCTCGAAGTTGATCGTCTCGACCGCGATCACGTAGTCGTTGCCGAAGCGGTACGACACGCACTTGCCGCCGCGCTGGCGCACGACCTCGGTGTGCGACGGGTCGATGAACGCGTTCATCTCGATCAGCAGGTCGGTCTGGTGGACGACGGCCGACAGCGGCCGCAGCGCGTCGCCGAACGCGTCCATCACCAGTGCTTGCGGGTACTCGGTGATGCCGTTGTCGTGCGCGAGCCAGACCTCGCCGATCAGCGGCGACTGCTTCAGCAGCATGTACAGGTACACGCAGTGCTGGTTCGCGCCGTTGTACCAGATCGACTGCGTCGCGTCGCGCTGCACGTTCATCGTTATCGCGACATTGAGTTTCATATCGGCTCCGGTGAGGCGGGCGGTGTTCGCCTTACTGCACGGCGCCTTGCGACTGGCGCGGCACGTAGCCTGTCAGGTGCCAGCGGCCGTCGTCGTCGAGGCGAAAGCTCAGCTTCTCGTACACGGTAGCGCCGCTTGTCAGCGTGGTTGCATAGTCGACGTTCGCGTAGAGCCCGTCGGGCATCGCCGATGCATTCGTATAGCGGATGCGGGTGATCTGCGCCCAGCCGCGATGGCTGACCGCGCCGACGGACTGGCGGGCCCGCTGCATGTCCGCCGCGAACGGATCCTGCTTGATGCGTGCCTTCACGAACGCGGCGGCATCGCTCCACACCGCACCGTACTGGCCGGCGTCGAGCTGCTTGAACACCGCGTCCGAATCGCGGAGCAGCGTGTCGGCCGATTCGCCGGCGGATTGCGCATGCGCGCCGATCGCGATCGAAGCGACGGCGCAGCCGATCAGCCATTGGGCGCGGGTGAGGGGCGTGCGTGCGTTCATGTCGGGGTCCGGAAAGGGCGGCGCGTCATGCGTCGCGATAGAGGGTGGCGATCGCGTCCGTATAAGCGGCGACGTTCTCGGGGTTATAGATGCTGACCGAGTCGAGCACGTGCTTCGACTGCTCGCGGTACGCATCGAGATTCGCGTCGTGCTCGGCGAACGCTTGCAGCAGCGCGCGGCCGCCGGCCTGGCAGTCGAAGTCCGGATAGAAATACCCGGCCTTGCCGAGGAACGGCGAGTTGTGGATCAGCGGATAGTCGCCGTACAGCAGTTCGTAATACAGGTAGTTCTGCGCGTTTTCCCACGTGTGCGACACCACCGCATCGCCGTACGCGGCCATGAACTCGTACACCGCATAGCGACTTTCGAACGTCGTGATGCCGTGCTCGACGATGTCGAGGCTCTTCGCGAAGTGGACGAAGGTTGCGTGCTCCTTGATGTGGATCGTGTTGCACACGCGCACGAACTCAAGGAATTTCGGATTGGCACGGTATGCCTCTTCCGCGACCAGCATCGGGATGATGCTCGTCTTCACCATGCAGATGTTCGGCTCGAACATCGTCACGCGCCAGCGCGGCTTGCCGGGCTGATAGCCGAACGACAAACCGGCGCCGAGCGTCGCGCGCGCCTTGTCGAACAGCATCGGGTGCCAGATGTGCGGGACGATCGTGACGGGCGCGCGCAGGCCTGTCTGGTAATAGTGCAGGCACGAGCGCTCGAATTCGGGAATCGTCCACACCGCGTCGTACGGCGCGCCCGAGAACAGGAAGCCCGACGGCTTGTCGAACATCGCGCGTTCGATGTCGATCACGTAGTCGTTGCCGACCCGCATCGTGACGACCTTGCCGCCGCGGTCGCGGAATGCGCGCAGGTAGTCGGCGCCGAACTGCGCGCTCATTTCGATCAGCACGTCGCAGCGTTGCAGCGCTTCGTCCATCGACAGCAGCGGCACGTCCCATTCGCCGAGCATCATTTGCGGATCGGCGACCTGTTCGCCGCCGTTCACCATCACGGCTTCCGCGACGAGCGGCGACTGGCGCAACAGCAGGATCAGCAGCAGGCAGTTCTGGAAGATGCCGTTTTCCCACAGCGACTGGCCGGCGCCGCGCACGAACAGCGACACGCCGACGACGAGACGCTTGCCCTCGCCGGGCGCTTGACGGGCATTGGAGTCCGACATGCGTATGCTCCGGTTCAGGCGACCAGACGCGAGACGAACGCGTCGAGGTTCGCGGGGTTGTCGATCGAGACGGACTGCAGCAGCCGGCCGGCCTTCGCGCGGTAGTCGTCGAGGCGTTCGTCGTGATGCAGCCACGCGTCGAGCAGCGCGCGGCCGCCCGCGGCCGAGTCGAAGTCCGGGTAGTAATAGCCGGCGTCGCCGAGCAGCGTCGAGTTGTGGATCAGCGGATAGCCGCCGTGCAGCACGTCGTAATACAGATAGTTCTGCGCGTTTTCCCAGTGATGGGACACGACCGCGTCCGCGTGGCGCGCCATGAAGCCCGGCAGGTCGATGCGCGGTTCGAAGGTCGCCTTGTGCTGGCGCACGAGATCGAGGCTGTTCGCGAAGTGCACGAAGGTCGGATGTTCCTTCATGTGCATCGAGTTGACGACGAACATGTGTTGCACCGCGTCAGGCCGTGCACGGTAGAACTCGTCGCACGCGAGCATCGGGTAGTGGCAGGATTTGGCGACCGAGATGTTCGGTTCGAGCATCGCCAGGCGCCACGGGCGGCGGCCGGGCCGATAGCCGAACGTCGCGCCTTCGTCGGCGAGCGCGGCGACGCGGCGATCGAGAAAGTACGGCGACCAGATGTGCGGCATCAGATGGACGGGCGCGCGCAGGATGGTCTGCAGCATCGGCGCCGCGGTCTTGTCGTATTGCGGCAGCAGCCACACTTCGTCGAACGGCGCGCCGTTGAAGATGTGCCCCGACGGTTTTCCGAAGATCGGGGTTTCGCACATGCCGGCATACACGTGCCCGCAGAAGAACGCGGCGATTTTCTTGCCGAGCGCCTTCATGTGCCTGAGCCATTCGACCGGCAACTGCGCGCCCAACTCGATCACGACGTCGAGTTCGTGCGTGACGTCGGCGGGCTTCACGAGCGGGATGTCGAGGCCGTCGAGTTCGAGGCCGGCCGGCAGTGCGTTGGCGTCGCCGCCGTTCAGGAAATAGACGGGGCCGACGCGATCCGAGCGCTTGAGCATCATCGCGAGGAACGCGATGTTCTGGTGAATGCCGTTTTCCCAGATCGCCTGGCCGTCCCGCGCAAACAGCGAGATGCCGACGGCCGGCCGTTGCTTGCGGGTGCCGCCCGCGGCGGCTTCATTGATGTCCGTCACCGGTTGGTTTCCTCTGCGGCGTCGTGCGTCCGGGCAGGGCGTCGAGCGTCTGGCCTGGAAGCGGCGTGCCGTGGATTGTCATGGTTGCATTCGCCGGTGCAGCGCGGCAGGCGAATCGGGCGACGTGGTTCGCGAGGGCGGCAGCCGGATTCCGGCGTGTCGTCGGGCACGCCTGGCACGGCGAGCGATCTTGGCAGGCAGCCCCGGCGACTGTCTGCGGCGATTGTGGCACGGAAATCGCCGGTTTGTGGAGGGCCATGACGAACTTTGACATAGCCACCGGCCAACGGGAGCGGGGCGCCGGCGCAGCGGCGCCCGCGTTGTCTGGCGGATGTCCGGAGGATTTCCGGCGCGGCGCTGGCGGCCGGCCGGATCGGGGCGCCGCGCGCGGCGGCCGCCCGCTCAGTGCTGCAGCAGGATTTCGACGCGGCGGTTGCTGGCGCGGCCTTCGGGCGTCGCGTTGGACGCGACCGGATCGGCCTTGCCGCGGCCCGTGACCGTCAGCGTGTCGGTCTTCAGACCGTGCGCCTTCAGGTAGGCGGCGACGGATTCGGCGCGGCGCTTCGACAGCGCGAGGTTGTAGTCGTCGCCGCCCACCGAATCCGTAAAGCCGGTAACCGTCACCTGCGAGTACGTGCGGTCTGCGCGCTCGCTCAGCAGCCGGTCGAGCGATTCGCGCGCGGTCGGCGCGAGCGTCGCGTGGTCGGTCGCGAACAGCGCGTCGCCCGACAGGTTCACGTGTTCGACGACGGCAGCAGCCGGTTCGGCGGCCGAGGCCGCTTCGGCCGGCGCGGCACCGCACTGGAACACGAGCGTCGCGGGATCGGATTTGTCGCGCAGCGCGCGGGCCGAGTCGACGGCGCGTACGGGCTGGTCGCCGCAGATCTTGCGGGCGGCCTTCATGCAGGTCTGCGGACCGGACAGCAGGCCGTGGCAGTCCACCTGAAACGTGCGCACGCCGTCGCGCGGCTGCAGTTCGGAGGCGCTGAAGGTCGGGCCGGATGCGGTCGAGCACGCGGCGAGGGCCATTGCGGAAAGCGCGAGCGCAAGAGCGAGTTTGTTCACGGTGACGTCCTCAAAACTTGGGTTGACCGAGGCCGGCCGCGGGTTGCGCGGCCGGCTCGTCCTGCCGTCGGGGGCGCCGCAGGCCGGCCGGCTGGCGAGCCGGGTGGCCTGGCGGCGCGACGCGTTACTTCCACTGGTACAGCATGCCGGCGCCGATCACCTTCTGACCGCCGCTGAAGCCGCCGTTGATCGACGCCTTCAGGTTCTCCGTGATGCGGGCCTGCATGTTGACCGCCATCGCCTTCTGGCCGAGGAAGGTCGACGTACCGACACCCATGCCGAAGTTGGCGTCGCGATCGAGCTGCGGGATCGACGCCATCGCGCCGACGGCCGCGATACCCTGCTTCGCCATCTGGTCGGTCTGCTGCAGTTGCGAACCCAGCGAGTTGATCTGTGTCTGCTGGCCCGACAGTGCCGTCGACAGCGTCGTCTGCACCTGCGTCAGCTGGTTCACGTTGACCGCGTCGGTGCCTTGCGTACCCGGCGCGACGTTCACGATCTGGCGCTGCTGCGTGTCGCTGCCGACCGAGACGACGTTCGAGCGGCCGCCGTCCGTCGAATTCGCGCCGATCGCCACCGAGTTCGAGCCGGCGGTGACGGTCGGGTGATCGCTGCCCGTGCCGTTCATGTCGGCGGCGATGCCGTTGCTGTTCAGCGTACGCGTCTGGTTGTTGTTGATCGTCGTCGACAGCGAGTTCAGCGTGTTGCTGATGTTCGTCACGCCGGTCGACAGCGATGCCACGTTGCTGTTCGTCGTGCTCAGGCCGGTGGACAGCGAGCCGATGCCCGTCGAGGTCGACGTCGACAGCGAGTTGACGTTGCTGTTGGTCGAGCTCAGGCCCGTCGACAGCGAGTTGATCGCGGTGGAGGTCGACGTGGACAGCGACGTCACCGAGCTGTTCGTCGAGCTCAGGCCGGTGGACAGCGAGCCGATGCCGGTCGACAGCGACGCGACGTTCGACGCGGTGGACGTCGACAGCGCGTTGACCGCCTGGTTAGTCGCGTTGAGCTGGCTGCCGTTGATCGCGTCCGTGCTGCTGGCCGAGATCCGGCCGGCGGCGACGTTCGTGATCTGGCGCGTGGTGCCCGTGGTAGCGTCACCGACGCTGACCACGCCGACCGGCGAACTGCCCGCGAACAAGTACGTGACGCCGCCGATCGTGGCGCTCGACGTCGGGTTCGCGGTACTCGTGACCGAGTTCGCACCGAGCGCGATCGAGTTGGCGACGTTGGCTTGCGCGTTCGTGCCGAAGGCGAGCGCGTCGGCGGCCGTGGCCTTGGCACCCGAGCCGTAGGCTTGTGCGCCGATGGCGCTAGCCGTGGCCTGGTTGCCCAGCGCGATCGTGTTGTCCGCGGTGGCCTGGTTCGAGCTGCCAAGTGCGAGCGCGCTGGCGCCGTTTGCCGTGTTTGCGTTGCCGAGCGCCACTGCGCCGTTGCCGGTCGCCGTGTCGTTCGCGCCCATCGCTACCGCGCCGGTGCCCGTCGCGATGCTCGGATCGCCGATCGCGACCGCGCCGTCGCCGCTCGCGGTGTTGCCGGAGCCGATCGACACGGCCTTGCCGCCCGTTGCCGATGCGTTCTGGCCGATTGCGACCGCGCCTGCCGACTGCGCGTTCGAGCCATCGCCGACCGCGACGCTGCTTGCACCTGCCGCGCTGGCGTTGACGCCGGCCGCGAGGGCGTTGGGGCCCGTTGCGCCGTCGTTGGCGTAGTTGCCTTGCTGCGTGCCGTTGTCGTTGATGCTGTAGTAGTGCGTCTTCGCGGCGTTGATCGCGGTCGAGGTCGACGTGGACAGCGACGTCACCGAGCTGTTCGTCGAGCTCAGGCCGGTGGACAGCGAGCCGATGCCGGTCGAGGTCGAGGTCGACAGGGACAGGATCGTGCTGTTGGTCGAGCTCAGTCCGGTGGACAGCGAGGTGATGCCGGTCGAGGTCGACGTGGACAGCGAGGTGATCGAGCTGTTCGCCGAGGACAGGCCCGTCGAAGTCGAGGTGGACAGGGAGCTGATCGAGCTGTTTGCGGACGACAGACCCGTCGACGTGGAGGTCGACAGCGACGACACCGAGCTGTTGGTCGAGCTCAGGCCGGTGGACAGCGAGCCGATGCCGGTCGAGGTCGAGGTCGACAGCGAGGTGATGGAGCTGTTCGCGGAGGACAGACCCGTCGAGGTCGACGTGGACAGCGAAGTGATCGAGCTGTTCGCCGACGAGAGGCCGGTCGAAGTCGAGGTCGACAGCGACGACACCGAGCTGTTGGTCGAGCTCAGGCCGGTGGACAGCGAACTGATGCCGGTTGAGGTCGAAGTGGACAGCGAAGTGATGGAGCTGTTGGCGGACGACAGGCCCGTCGAGGTCGACGTGGACAGCGAGTCGATCGAACTGTTGGCCGAGGACAGGCCGGTCGACGTCGAGGTGGACAGCGAGGTGATCGAGCTGTTGGCCGACGACAAGCCCGTCGACGTGGAAGTCGACAGTGACGTGATCGAGCTGTTGGCCGAAGAGAGGCCCGTCGAAGTGGAAGTCGACAGTGAGGTGATCGAGCTGTTCGCCGACGACAAACCGGTCGAGGTCGAGGTCGACAGCGACGTGATGGAGCTGTTGGCCGACGAGAGGCCGGTCGAAGTCGACGTGGACAGCGAGGTGATGGAGCTGTTCGCCGACGACAGACCCGTCGAAGTCGAGGTCGACAACGACGTGATCGAGCTGTTCGCGGAGGACAGACCCGTCGACGTGGAGGTGGACAGCGAGTCGATCGAGCTGTTAGCCGACGACAGACCGGTCGAGGTGGACGTGGACAGCGACGTGATCGAGCTGTTGGCCGAGGACAGACCCGTCGACGTGGAAGTCGACAGTGAGGTGATCGAGCTGTTGGCCGACGACAGGCCGGTCGACGTGGAAGTCGACAGCGAGGTGATCGAGCTGTTGGCCGACGAGAGGCCGGTCGAGGTCGACGTGGACAGCGAGTCGATCGAGCTGTTGGCCGACGACAGACCGGTCGAGGTGGACGTGGACAGCGACGTGATCGAGCTGTTGGCCGAGGACAGACCCGTCGACGTGGAAGTCGACAGTGAGGTGATCGAGCTGTTGGCCGACGACAGGCCGGTCGACGTGGAAGTCGACAGCGAGGTGATCGAGCTATTCGCCGACGAGAGGCCGGTCGAGGTCGACGTGGACAGCGAGGTGATCGAGCTATTCGCCGACGACAGGCCGGTCGACGTGGAAGTCGACAACGACGTGATCGAGCTGTTGGCCGACGACAGGCCGGTCGAGGTCGAGGTCGACAGTGACGTGATCGAGCTGTTGGCCGACGACAGGCCGGTCGAGGTCGAGGTGGACAACGACGTGATCGAGCTGTTCGCCGACGACAGGCCGGTCGACGTGGAAGTCGACAGCGAGGTGATCGAGCTGTTAGCCGACGAGAGGCCCGTCGACGTGGAGGTCGACAGCGACGACACCGAGCTGTTGGTCGAGCTCAGACCGGTGGACAGCGAGCTGATGCCGGTGGAGGTCGAAGTGGACAGCGACGTGATGGAGCTGTTGGCCGAGGACAGACCGGTCGAGGTCGACGTGGACAACGAATCGATCGAGCTGTTGGCCGACGACAAGCCCGTCGACGTGGAGGTCGACAGCGACGACACCGAGCTGTTGGTCGAGCTCAGGCCGGTGGACAGCGAGCTGATGCCGGTCGAGGTCGAGGTGGACAGCGAGGTGATGGAGCTGTTGGCGGAGGACAGACCCGTCGAGGTGGACGTGGACAGCGACGTGATCGAGCTGTTAGCCGACGACAGACCCGTCGAGGTCGAGGTGGACAACGACGTGATCGAGCTGTTCGCCGACGACAGGCCGGTCGACGTGGAAGTCGACAGCGAGGTGATCGAGCTGTTAGCCGACGAGAGGCCCGTCGACGTGGAGGTCGACAGCGACGACACCGAGCTGTTGGTCGAGCTCAGGCCGGTGGACAGCGAGCTGATGCCGGTCGAGGTCGAAGTCGACAGCGACGTGATGGAGCTGTTCGCCGACGACAGGCCGGTCGAGGTGGAGGTCGACAGCGAAGTGATCGAGCTGTTGGCCGAGGACAGGCCGGTCGAGGTCGACGTGGACAGCGAAGTGATCGAGCTGTTGGCCGACGACAGGCCGGTCGAGGTCGAGGTCGACAGCGACGTGATCGAGCTGTTGGCTGACGACAGGCCGGTCGACGTTGACGTCGACAACGAGGTGATCGAGCTGTTGGCGGACGACAGGCCGGTCGAGGTCGAGGTCGACAACGACGTGATCGAGCTATTGGCCGACGACAAGCCGGTCGAAGTCGAGGTCGACAGCGAAGTGATCGAGCTGTTGGCGGATGACAGGCCGGTCGACGTCGAGGTGGACAGCGAGGTGATCGAACTGTTCGCCGACGACAGGCCGGTCGAAGTCGACGTGGACAGCGAGGTGATCGAACTGTTGGCCGAGGACAGACCCGTCGAAGTCGACGTGGACAACGACGTGATCGAGCTGTTAGCCGACGACAAGCCCGTCGACGTGGAGGTCGACAGCGACGACACCGAGCTGTTGGTCGAGCTCAGGCCGGTGGACAGCGAGCTGATGCCGGTGGAGGTCGAAGTCGACAGCGACGTGATCGAGCTGTTGGCCGAGGACAGACCGGTCGAGGTCGACGTGGACAGCGAATCGATCGAGCTGTTCGCGGAGGACAGACCCGTCGAGGTCGACGTGGACAGCGAAGTGATCGAGCTGTTGGCCGAGGACAGACCGGTCGAGGTCGACGTGGACAGCGAGGTGATCGAGCTGTTAGCGGACGACAGACCGGTCGAAGTCGAGGTCGACAGTGACGTGATGGAGCTGGTGGCCGAGGACAAACCCGTCGACGTCGAGGTGGACAACGACGTGATCGAGCTGTTCGCCGACGACAGACCGGTCGACGTAGAAGTAGACAGGGACGTGATGGAGCTGTTGGCCGACGACAGGCCGGTCGAGGTCGAGGTTGACAGCGAGGTGATCGAACTGTTGGCCGACGACAAACCCGTCGAAGTCGAAGTGGACAGCGACGTGACAGAGCTGTTGGTCGAGCTGAGACCGGTCGACAGCGAGGTGATGCCCGTCGACAGCGACGAGATCGCGCTGCTGGACGACGACACCGTCGTCGACAGCGAATTCACGACCGAATTGGTTGCAAAGAGCTGGGAGCCGTTGATCGCGTCGGTGCTGTTTGCCGTGATTTGGCCGGCCGCGACATTGGTGATCTGGCGCGTGGTATTCGTGCTCGCGTTGCCGACGCTGACCACGCTGCTCGGATTACCGCCCGCGAACGTGCTGGTCACGCCGCCGACGGTACCGGTCGGTGTCGGGTTGGGTGGCGCGGTGACGGAGTTGCTGCCGAGTGCGACGTCGCCGGCGTTGTTGGCGATTGCATTCGGGCCGATCGCGACCGAGTCGGTTCCAAGCGCCTGGCTGTCTGCCGCCGTCGAATTCGCGTGGAAGTACTTGATGCCCTGGCTGTTGATGTTGTCGATCGCCGAGCCGACGCTGTTGGCGGTCGACGTCGTGCCGTTCGAGTTGTAGGTCGTGTAGGCCGGCGCGGAGACCGTCCCGGTCGTCGGGTCGTACTTGGCGCCGCCGCCGAGTGCCGATGCCGTGCTGGTGCCGAGGTTGTCCGTCTTGGTCGTGACCGTGCTCAGTCCGGTCGACAGCGAGTTGATGCCGGTCGACGTGGAGGTGGACAGCGAAGTGATCGAACTGTTGGCCGACGACAGGCCCGTCGAGGTCGACGTGGACAGCGACGTCACCGAGCTGTTGGTCGAGCTCAGGCCAGTGGACAGCGAGTTGATGCCGGTCGACGTGGAGGTCGACAGCGAGGTGATCGAGCTGTTAGCCGACGACAGACCCGTCGAGGTCGACGTGGACAACGACGTCACCGAGCTGTTGGTCGAGCTCAGGCCAGTGGACAGCGAGTTGATGCCGGTCGACGTGGAGGTCGACAGCGAGGTGATCGAGCTGTTAGCCGACGACAGGCCCGTCGAGGTCGACGTGGACAACGACGTCACCGAGCTGTTGGCCGAGCTCAGGCCAGTGGACAGCGAGTTGATGCCGGTCGACGTGGAGGTCGACAGCGAGGTGATCGAACTGTTGGCCGACGACAGGCCCGTCGAGGTCGACGTGGACAGGGACGTGATGGAACTGTTGGCCGACGACAGACCCGTCGAGGTCGACGTGGACAGCGACGTCACCGAGCTGTTGGTCGAGCTCAGACCAGTGGACAGCGAGTTGATGCCGGTCGACGTGGAAGTCGACAGCGAAGTGATCGAGCTGTTGGCCGACGACAGGCCAGTCGAGGTCGACGTGGACAACGACGTCACCGAGCTGTTGGCCGAGCTCAGGCCAGTGGACAGCGAGTTGATGCCGGTCGACGTGGAGGTCGACAGCGAGGTGATGGAACTGTTGGCCGACGACAGGCCCGTCGAGGTCGACGTGGACAGCGACGTCACCGAGCTGTTGGTCGAGCTCAGACCAGTCGACAGCGAGTTGATGCCGGTCGACGTCGAGGTGGACAGCGAAGTGATCGAACTATTAGCCGACGACAGGCCCGTCGAGGTCGACGTGGACAACGACGTCACCGAGCTGTTGGTCGAGCTCAGGCCAGTGGACAGCGAGTTGATGCCGGTCGACGTGGAGGTCGACAGCGAGGTGATCGAGCTGTTAGCCGACGACAGACCCGTCGAGGTCGACGTGGACAACGACGTCACCGAGCTGTTGGTCGAGCTCAGGCCAGTGGACAGCGAGTTGATGCCGGTCGACGTGGAGGTCGACAGCGAGGTGATCGAACTGTTGGCCGACGACAGGCCCGTCGAGGTCGACGTGGACAACGACGTCACCGAGCTGTTGGTCGAGCTCAGACCAGTGGACAGCGAGTTGATGCCGGTCGACGTGGAGGTGGACAGCGAAGTGATCGAACTGTTAGCCGACGACAGGCCAGTCGAGGTCGACGTGGACAACGACGTCACCGAGCTGTTGGCCGAGCTCAGGCCAGTGGACAGCGAGTTGATGCCGGTCGACGTGGAGGTCGACAGCGAAGTGATCGAACTGTTAGCCGACGACAGGCCCGTCGAGGTCGACGTGGACAACGACGTCACCGAGCTGTTGGTCGAGCTCAGGCCAGTGGACAGCGAGTTGATGCCGGTCGACGTGGAGGTCGACAGCGAAGTGATCGAACTGTTGGCCGACGACAGGCCCGTCGAGGTCGACGTGGACAACGACGTCACCGAGCTGTTGGCCGAACTCAGGCCAGTGGACAGCGAGTTGATGCCGGTCGACGTGGAGGTCGACAACGAGGTGATCGAGCTATTCGCCGACGAGATGCCGGTCGACGTGGAGGTCGACAACGACGTGATCGAGCTGTTGGCCGACGACAGGCCGGTCGAGGTCGAAGTGGACAGCGACGTGATCGAGCTCCGTGCCGACGAAATGCCGGTCGAAGTCGACGTCGACAGGCTGCTGATCGCGCTCGTCGTGGTGCTCATCCCGGTGCTGAGCTGAGCTACCGTGACGGCGTCCTGGGGGGCGGAACCGTCGGCGACGTTGGTGATTCGGCGCAGGTTGGACGAACTGCCGACCGAGAATTCAGACGCCGGTGCGGCTGTACCGGTCAAGTACCCGGTGCCGGTCGGCGCGGCTGCGCCGGTCACGCTACCCTGACCGATTGCGACGCTGTTTGCATACTGCGCAGAGGCATTGAGGCCGATTGCGATACCCGATGTGGCGGTCGACGCGACGGACGACTGCCCGCCGATCGCGATGCTGTCAGAAGCGGCCGCCTGCGCGCCCTTCGTTGCGTTGCTGCCGATCGCGATCGAACCTGCGCCCGACGCGATGGTCGAGTTCGCCTGCGACAGCGGCGTCGTGCCGTTGCCGCCCGCACCGCCGATCGCGACCGAGTTCAGCGCGTTCGCCGTCGAGCCGAAGCCGAGCGCGGTGGCGCCTGCGCCGCTCGCGGTGGTTTCGAGGCCGGCGGCCACGCCCCACAGGCCGGCTGACGACAGCATGCCGTTGGCGACGGCACCGTTACCGGTCGCTTGCGCGAATGAACCGTAAACCGTGACGCCGGTCCAGCCGTTGCCGTTGGAGTTACACCCGGCCACGACCGAATACGTGCCGGAACCGTCGCCGGCCTGGTTTTGCGTGCCGCCCGGGTTGACGCGGCCGACTGCGCTGTTGCTTCCCGTGAAGCAGGTCTGCTGTGTGTTGAGCGTGTTGGCCTCGGCGAGCCCCGGCAGGCTGATCGCCAGTGCTGCGACTGCTGCGACCACGACGGCCGACTTGTTCGGCTTGCCCCGTGCCGAATCGTGTTCCGATGCCGCGACCCAGGCTCCAAGAGCTTCGTTCCAGATCGAGCGGTACGTGCGGTTCATGTCCTGCTACCTCCAAATGTGCACGCCACACACCGGTCTCTTTTGTTAGAGGAATACTCCGTGCGCTCGCGCGAATCTCAAAATTGATGGGCGGAGTTTATTGGAGGTGGATTTATGAGATTGACAAATAGTGATAAATGAAGTGTTTTTAAAGTTAAAGAATGGTTAATGTGTCGTGTTTTGATGTATTCGGATGGTATGGAAATGAAAGGTGTGAGAATGTGTCGTGTAGGGTTTGATTTTTTCGATCAGCCCTTCTCATTTTCTATAAAAATCAATGAGTTATATGTGTTTTGTGCGGTAGATAACACAAGCCGCGTGCCAATAAGTAAGACAAATGAAATAGCAAACGTTTGCGCGTCGGATCAGTCTTTCATTTTTGTAATGGAAAGTGGCGTGTCGATTGATAATATATTGATCATCTTGTTAATGTGTTAATTGTTTATTTTTGGGCGAATTTGTTTTTGCTATTAACGATTATCTGTAAATCAATTTCATCTGAGGTGACGAATATCTGGATGTGCTGATTTCCGCATCTCGTCCGTCGTGGCTGCCCGTGTGGCGGGCGCTCCGGGCCGGCTGGCTCGTCGAAGTTGTAAAAAATTGATACAAAGCGACAGATAGTGTTCTTGGCATTCAACTATCGGATTTGTCCTATTGACGATATCGGTGATGTCCGTATCCGCGCCAAATTAGGAGGCGTGCCGGACAGCCGGGGAGACGGCCCCGCAGCGGTGCCCACGCGGCGTCGACAGGTTGTCGAGGACCGCTGGTCAGCGCCGGGGATGACGCACCTGGAATGCCGGATTCCGGGGGCGGCAAGTTGTCCCCGCGCCGGGGGCGCGCCGAATCGTCGGAGGAAAAAAGGAGGGAGAAGGTGTATCGGGCGCGCCACATTCGGTCCACGGATGTGAGCTGAAGTCGTCGCTCACCGCATGCAACGAGCCGGCTTCGGGCAGGAGGGGCGCCGATTCGTCCGGAGTGCGACGCGAGTGTTCGGGATCGAATCGGCCGCGGGGGCGACGATCAACCCGCGCTGCGCGGACGCACCGCACCGCGCACGAAGGTTTGCCGGCCCGCATGACCTGCGGCCGCGCCCCCCGACCTTACTTCTTGAGAAACCGCAACGCGAACCGCGCCATCCGCGGCACGAACGTCGGGCGCAGCAGCCGCTTGTCGTACCCGGCCATCCGCCGGTCGTTCTCGACGAGACACAGCTCGATCAGCTCGCGCGGGTTCAGCGCATCGCCGATATCGGCGGTGCCGGTCGCCGGGAAGTTCGCGTCACGCGCGGCGCCATCGGCATCGATGCCGCGCGCGATGCCGATGCGATCGCGAACCAGTTGCACCCACACGGCTGCGACGCGCGCGAAGAACCACGGCCGGCGCCACCAAGGCATCGTGCGCCAGTACCATGCATACCAGTTCGCGAAGAACAGGATGTGCCGGCCTTCCTCCTGGATCACCGGCTCGAAGGTTTCGACGAGTTCGGACGGGAAATAGCCCGAGCGCTGCGCGGAGCGGAACAGGCCGAACGCGAAGAAGCTGTCGATGCATTCGCTGAAGCCGGTCACCATCCACGACCACTCGGGGTCCGTCGGCGCCGGGTAGGCCGGCTCGGGCGCGAGCCGGATGCCGTATGCGTCGACGAGCTTCGACAGTACGACCTTGTGGCGAGCTTCCTCGCCGCCGTCCATCTCGAGCGCGCGGCGCAGCAGCGGATCGCCGACCGTCTCCGCATACGTTGCTACGCGGATCGATGCGCGGCCTTCGGTTTGCACCGCGATGTCCCAGATCGGCAGCGACGTGAGCCGCCTGAGTTCGGCGGGCTTGAGCGCCGGCCAGTCGATCACGGCCGGCTTGTACGGGTTGTGTGTGTCGAGCAGCATGCGACAGAACATCTGCTTGTGCGCATCGGAACCGATCCTGACCGGACCTTGCTTGTCGAAGGTCCAGTTGCGCATCGCGTGATCTGCGGCTGCGTGCTCTTCCTGCAGCGTGTCAGTCATGGCTGTTGTTATGCGATTACGGGCCGAAAGATTCTTGCATAGCTTCCGTAAACGCGTATTTTCGAGCGGCCATGCGCACGCCGGCCAGGCGCGCGTCACGCGTGCGTGTCGACCCAGAGGCGGCCCCAGCGGGACGCATAGGCGAGCGCGTGCTCCTCTTCGAAGAAGAAATCGATCGCGTCGAACGAAACGGAGCGCGACGACGGGCCGCCGCTCGCCCGCGCGATCGTCAGGTTGGCGGCGAACAGCCCGTTCGGCAACCGGGCGGCAGCGGGGGCGACTTCATAGCCCTTGTAGCGGATCGTACGGTTCATGGCGTGCGCGGAGAAAGTTCGGGCTTTCAGCGTACGAAAACCCGCCGGCTGCGTGAACCAATCTTTCGGCCAATGCAAATCATGCGGTGGGCCGAATCGTTATCGAGGGGGCAGCCGGGGAAGGGTATGCACGGCGAAGCACCGGCGCGGTGTCGGCGCGCACGAGACATCGCCGCGCGTCCGAAGGCGCGCCGCCCGCGCACGGCGAACCTTGTCGGCCGGGCGCGGGCGGCGGAGTGACGGGATTACTGGTTGGCGATCTTCAGCACGGGCGCGAGCGCGTCGACCGACGCCGCATGCGTGGCCGCGCGGTGCGACGCAAACGCGAGCGCGAACTCGGCCGCTTGCGCGCCGACCGTCTCGAGCTGCGCGACGACCTTCGGATCCGAGCAGCTGTCGGCGCTTTCGAAACGCGTTTCGAGCGTGTTCACGGTCGCGCCGAACGGCGTCGGCCAGCCGCGCAGCGCATGGACGATCGAGCGCAGCGACGTCAGCACGGTGCCGGCCGCCTGCCAGCCGTACGCGGTGACGATCAGGCCGACCGCGCGGCCGTCGAGATAGGGGCGATCGTCCGCGCGCAGTTCCTCGAGCGTGTCGAGCGCGTTCTTCACGAGACCGGAGACGCCGCCGTGATAGCCGGGCGTCGCGATGATGATCGCGTCGGCCTGGCGCACGGTGTCGATCAGTTCGCGCTGCGGGTCGGTCAGCGTTTTGTGTTCGGGCGCGTAGTGCGGCAGCGTATGCAGGAACGGGCCGTCGAACAGGCGCGTGCGTGCGCCGGCGGCTTGCGCGCCGCGCAGCGCGAACGACAGCGCGCGTTCGGTCGACGACGCTGCTCGGGTGGTACCGCCGATGCCGACGACGAACGGGCGGCGGTGTTGATCGAATGCAGTCAAGGGGCGCTCCTCGGGGATGGCTTGCCCGGCTAAGCACAGGCTTAAAACCAGATGGTAACGACCCCGTCGCCACTCTGAAAACGACTTTTCGTTCTATCGATATGCCGCGCGGCGGGGGCAATCGTGTGCGCGGCCGCGCAGATCGATAGCAGAAATGCTTGGTTGGGACGGTGTACCGCGGTCGATAAGATGGGCTCGTCTCCTCCATGATGTCTCTACTGACATGGGTTGGCCCCGCCGCGCGGATGCAGGCGGGGCTTTTTTTCGTCCCGGTCAGGAAAAAGGGGCGCGATGTCTGCGGACGTTGCCGGTTACTCGAATACCGGCCGGAAGAAGCTCCGTTCGTAGCTGACGATGCAGCGCGTTTCCTCCGCGTATCGAAACGCGGCCTGGCACGCCGGATCGTCCTTCGAGCGTTCGCGGTAGCGCTCGTATTCGGCGAGGCTCGGGAACGAGAACATCGCGAGCGCAATGTTGCTCGCGCCTTCGGACGGCAGGAAGTAGCCGTGATGCGTGCCGCCGAACTTTTCGACGAGCGGAATCCACATCTTGCCGTAGGTTTCGAACTGGTCGAGCTTGTACGGATCGATGATGTAGCGAAGGAAGCAGGTGACCATGAGCGCTCGCGGTGCGGTGAGGGAACAGCGAGTCTGGATCGCGTCGCCGCAGGTGTCAACGGAGTGCGTGGCGAGTGTCGATGCCGTCGCGGGATTCGTTGCTTGCGCGAACAACGATCGGCGTCATTTCATCATGGTCTCCGAGAAACTCCGGCCTTCAGGCCGGGGAGGAAAGGAGACGGTTTTGACATTGCTTCCGTGTTCCTGTTGACGGCCACGTAATCGCCGATGGTAGGGTACGAAGCATGGATATCAAACGCGCCTACCGATTCCGGTTCTACCCGACGCCCGAGCAGGCAGCGACGCTTGCCCGGACGTTTGGATGTGCGCGCTTTGTCTATAACGAGATGCTTCGCCGCCGCACGGATGCCTGGCATCAGCGACAGGAACGCATGGGTTATCACGAAACCTCCGCGGCGTTGACGGTGCTCAAGAGGGCTGATGGGTACGCGTGGCTGAACGAAGTCAGTTCGGTGCCGGTGCAGCAGGCGTTACGCCATTTGCAGGCTGCGTTCGCGCACTTCTTCGCGAAGCGGGCGAAGTACCCGACCTTCCGCAGCAAGCACGGCAAGCAATCTGCCGAATACACCGCCAGTGCTTTCAAGTGGGATGGTTCGGCGCTCAAGCTGGCAAAGATGGCTGAGCCACTTGCGATCCGCTGGTCGCGCACGATCCCGAAATCCGCGAGGGTGACGACGGTCACGGTGTCGAAAGACCCGGCCGGCCGATACCACGTATCGATGCTGTGCGACGATGCTGTGAGCCCGCACGCGGGCGCCGACGGAAAGATCGGCATCGACCTCGGGCTGACACATTTCGCCATCCTTTCGACCGGCGAGAAGATTGCCGCGCCGAATACGTTTCACAAGAACGAGGCCAAGCTCGCGAAGCTGCAGCGGCGGCTGGCGAAGAAGCAAAAGGGCTCGGCCAACCATCGGAAGGTGAAGCTTAAGGTCGCACGCATGTATGCCAAGACGGCGGATTCCCGCAGGGATTTCCTGCACAAACTGTCGTCCCGGTTGATCAACGAAAACCAAGTGATCGCCATTGAAAGTCTGTCCGTTAGCCATATGCAGACGAATCGAAAGCTCGCGAAGTCGATCAGCGATGCAAGCTGGTCGGAGTTCACCCGACAACTTGAGTACAAAGCGCAGTGGTATGGGCGCAGGCTGATCGGCATCGACCGCTGGTATCCGTCCAGCAAACGATGCAGTGACTGCGGGCATACCGTCGCGAGGATGCCGTTGAAGGTGCGTGCATGGGACTGCCTTGAATGCGGGGCCATCCACGACCGAGATATCAATGCTGCGCGCAATGTTTTGGCCGCCGGGCTGGCGGTGTCAGCCTATGGAGAACGCGTAAGTCCCATGTCTCTTTGAGATGATGTCGGGTTGCATTCTGCGAAGTGGGAATCCGCTTCCTTTAGGGAGAGGAGCAGTCAAGCGCTTGCAACGACGCCAGCGGAGCGGCGGCACGCACCGTCGCCGCCGTGTTTCCTGCACGCATTTCCCCAAACTTTTACGACATTTTTTCTTGCGACGCCCACCGGCGCGCTCATAGACTTCGGGCATCCCAACCACGGAGCACTGCGATGTCGATACCCTGGAACGCGATCGCCGAACGTACCCCCGCTGCGCCGCCTTCTGTGTGCGCCGACCGGGTGGTCGTACGGCGTTTCGATCCGGCAGTCGACAGCTATGCGCAACTCACGCCGATGCTGCATCGCGCGTTCGCGCGGCTCGGCGCGATGGGGCTCAACTGCACGTGCGTCGATCAGGACGAAGACGTCACGCGTCGCCGTGCGGAAGCGGGCGAGTGCTACGTCGCCGTGTGCGGCGGGCGCGTGATCGGCACGGCCACGCTGTATGGGACCGATCCGTCTTCGGCCTGCTCGCTGTACCGGCGGGAAGGCGTCGCGAGCGTGCGCCAGGTGGCCGTGGATCCCGATTGCCAGAGCCGCGGGATCGGCGCATTGCTGCTGTCGTTCGCCGAGCAGTGGGCCGCGTTGCGCGGCTATACGCTGCTCGCGCTGGATACGCCGCATCCCGCTTCGCACCTGCTGGCGTTCTACGGCGCGCAGGGATTCGAGGTCGTCGACGTGATGCGCTTCGCCGGCAAGCGCTACGACAGCGCGATCCTCTGCAAGCGGCCCGTCGCGCACGTCGTGCGCCGCGTGTCGCCGGCGTCGCGGCTGGTTGCGCGCGTGGTGGCCGTGCGGCGCGTTGCGTATGCGTTGCCGTCGCGCGTTGCCGCGGTGGCCCGGCGCGACCTGCGCGTGCGCCGTGGCGCGGGATGGGCGGCGCGACGCGCGGCCGGCGCCGCGAGCTGCCGCTCGTCGCCGTGGCGGCCGCGCCAGCATGGACGCCACACATTCGGCTGAGCGCCGCGCCCAGGCTCTCTTTCCTGCTTTTACCGCGTAAGCGTCGCGTGAGCGGAGTGTGGCGCTTCCGCTCGTGTACGGCCCATGAGACACCCCCGCCGCGTCGCGGCGAAACGGATGTTTACGCGCTTTTTATGCTTTGACGCGATCCTTTGCCGCGATCTTCACGCGAACCTTCATAAGATGGTTCACGTGGAAACGGATGCCGCGCGACCATGCGCGCGACGGCGTCGGCTCGCGAAGAGCGATGCCGAGTGCCGCCGCGACGGCTCGCCGGCAAAAGGAAAACGCCATGTCTCTCGCACCGTTGACCGGCCAGCGCCCCGAGCATCCCGGCCATGCGCGCACGGCCGGGCTCTCGATGTTCGATCCCGCGCTCGTGCGCCCGGCGATCGCCGATTCGTTCAGGAAACTCACGCCGCGCACGCAGTTCCGCAACCCGGTGATGTTCTGCGTGTACGTCGGCAGCATCCTGACGACCATTCTGTGGGGCGCCGCGCTGTTCGGCCAGGCCGAAGCGCCCGCCGGGTTCATCGTCGCGATCGCGCTGTGGCTGTGGTTCACCGTGCTGTTCGCGAACTTCGCCGAAGCGCTCGCCGAAGGGCGCTCGAAGGCGCAGGCCGCATCGCTGCGCAGCGCGAAACACAACGTGGTCGCGAAAAAGCTCGCGGCGCCGCATGCGAAAGCCGCCGTCGAGGTGATGGCGTCGACCGACCTGCGCCGTGGCGACGTCGTGCTCGTCGAAGCCGGCGACGTGATCCCGGCCGACGGCGAGGTTGTCGACGGCGTCGCGTCCGTCGACGAATCGGCGATCACCGGCGAATCCGCGCCGGTGATCCGCGAATCGGGCGGCGACTTCTCGTCGGTGACGGGCGGCACGCGCGTGCTGTCCGACTGGATCGTCGTCAAGGTCACCGCGAACCCGGGCGAAGCGTTCCTCGACCGGATGATCGCGATGGTCGAAGGCGCGAAGCGCAAGAAGACGCCGAACGAAATCGCGCTGACGATCCTGCTGGTGGCCTTGACGATCATGATGCTGCTTGCGACCGCGACGCTGCTGCCGTTCTCGACGTTCGCGGTCGAGGCGATGAAGTCCGGCCACGTGGTGACGATCACCGCGCTCGTCGCGCTGCTCGTGTGCCTGATCCCGACGACGATCGGCGGTTTGCTGTCCGCGATCGGCGTGGCCGGGATGAGCCGGATGATGCAGGCGAACGTGATCGCAACGTCGGGCCGCGCGGTCGAAGCGGCCGGCGACGTCGACGTGCTGCTGCTCGACAAGACCGGCACGATCACGCTCGGCAACCGCCAGGCGTCGACGTTCGTGCCCGCGCCGTTCGTGACCGAGGAAGCGCTGGCCGATGCCGCGCAACTGTCGTCGCTCGCCGACGAAACGCCGGAAGGCCGCAGCATCGTCGTGCTCGCGAAGCAGCGCTTCAATCTGCGCGAGCGCGACATGCAGGCGCTGCATGCCATCTTTCTGTCGTTCAGCGCTCAGACGCGGATGAGCGGTGTCGATCTCTTCCCGGCCGGGACTTCGTCCGGGGCGCCCGGCCGCGAGATCCGCAAGGGCGCGGCCGACGCGATCGCGCATTACGTCGAGGCCCACGGCGGCCGTGTCACGCGCGAGGTCGAAGCGGCCGTGACCGACATCGCGCGCCGCGGCAGCACGCCGCTTGCGGTCGCGGAGCGACGCGACGGCGTCGCGCGCATGCTTGGCGTGATCGAGCTGAAGGACATCGTGAAGGGCGGCATCAAGGAGCGCTTCGCGGAGCTGCGCAAGATGGGCATCAAGACCGTGATGGTGACGGGCGACAACCGGCTGACGGCCGCGGCGATCGCGGCGGAAGCAGGTGTGGACGATTTCCTCGCGGAAGCGACGCCGGAAACCAAGCTCGCGACGATCCGCGAGCACCAGGCGGCCGGCCGGCTCGTCGCGATGACGGGCGACGGCACCAACGACGCGCCGGCGCTCGCGCAGGCCGACGTGGCGGTGGCGATGAACACGGGCACGCAGGCCGCGAAGGAAGCGGGCAACATGGTCGACCTCGATTCGAACCCGACGAAGCTGATCGAGATCGTCGAGATCGGCAAGCAGATGTTGATGACGCGCGGCTCGCTGACGACGTTCTCGATCGCGAACGACGTCGCGAAGTACTTCGCGATCATCCCGGCCGCATTCGCGACGACGTACCCGCAACTGCGCGTGCTCGACGTGATGCACCTCGCGTCGCCGGCGTCGGCGATCCTGTCGGCGGTGATCTTCAACGCGCTGATCATCGTCGCGCTGATCCCGCTCGCGCTGAAGGGCGTGCGCTATCGTCCTCTCGGCGCGGCGCCGCTGCTGCGCAGGAACCTGCTGCTGTACGGTCTCGGTGGCGTGCTGCTGCCGTTCCCGTTCATCAAGCTGATCGACATGACGCTCGTCGCGTTCGGATGGGCATGAGCATGGACGCGCCCGGTGCCGGCCGCGACAGTACGCATGACTCCGCAGACAAAGGCGCTGCCGCATGAGCGAACCGACCGTCGTCATCGCGATCGTCGACGAAGACAGGTTGATCCGGCATTTCGTTCGTGTCGCGCTGATGGCCGAACACATGCACGTCTGCGAGGCCGCGACCGGTGTCGCGGGTGTGGCGGCCGTCACCGCGCGCCGTCCGGACCTGATCGTCGCGGACACGAACCTGCGCGATCTCGGCGGCACCGAACTGATCCGTGCGCTGCGCGCGTGTTCGGACGCGCCGCTGATCGTGCTGTCGGCGCTGAGCGCGGAAGGCGACAAGGTCGCCGCGCTCGACGCGGGCGCGGACGACTATCTGACCAAGCCCTTCGGCGCCGCCGAGCTGATCGCGCGGATTCGTGCGCATCTGCGCCGTCAGGCCGGCGGCGGGCGCCTCGATGCGGTGCGCGTGCGCTTCGGCGACGTGACCGTCGATCTCGGCGATCGCCAGGTGTTTCGCGGCGGTGCGCGCGTGCATTTGAGCCCGATCGAATACCGGTTGCTGGCCGTGCTCGCGCATCACGCGGGACGGCTGCTCACGCACGACCGTCTGCTGAGCGAGGTGTGGGGCGCGGCGCACGGCAAGGATGCGCATCACCTGCGGGTGGTTGTCGGCCACTTGCGGCGCAAGCTGGAGTGCGATCCGCGGCGGCCCGGGTACATCGTGACGGAGATGGGTGTCGGTTACCGGCTCACCGGCGTCGCGTAGCGCGGCGCGCTCAGGGGTTGGCGGCCGTCCGCGGTGCGTCGGCTGCCGCGCCGTTCGAACCGCGCAATTGCGCGTCGAATTGCTGTACGCGCAGCGCGACGCGCTGCGCATAGCGCTTCGTGCCGCCGTTGTAGCGCACGAGCGCGGTTTCGACGTCGCCGTCCGCATCGTCGAGGTAGCCGCGGAAGATGGCTGCGCCGATCCGCACGTTGGTCGCGGGATCGGACAGGTCCTTTACATGCGCGACGAGGTCGCGATGCGCGGTGGGCAGCACCTGCATCAGCCCGCGTGCGCCGGCGACACTGACCGCGCGGCGATTGAAGCCCGATTCGACCGCGATGATCGCGAGCAGCAGCGCCGGTGCGAGCCCGTAGCGGTCCGATTCGGTCTGCACCGCATGGGCGATCGTGCCCGCATCGGCATACGCAACGTGAAAGCGGTTGCGCAGCGTCGTGACGATCGTGTCGAGGGTCGGGGGGAGCGACGGAGCGGGTGTGCTCGCGGCGGTGGCCGGCGCAGCCGGCGTGTCGTCGGCCTGCGCGGGCAGCGCCACCGACAGCGACAGCGCGATCGGGCAAAGGAGCAGAAGCCGTTTCAGCGGCAGGGCCGGGCGCGTGCGCGGTGCCGGCCGGTCATACGATGGATGGGTTTCCTGCATGTCGTCGCATCGTGGTTCCGATGCGACGACTGTACGCAGTTATGCATTGCGACCATCGAAAGAAACAGGCTTGCCGGATAAACGGCGCGTAAAGACGGGCGACGGGCGCAACCGCGTCGCGTCACTCGTCGCGGTTGCGCGACTCGCCGCCGCCTTTCGCGAGACGCCAGGCGATCGTGCCGAGCATGCTGACCGCGACGACCAGCGCGCCCCACAGCACATAGCGGCGCTTCGCGTCCGTATCGGCGGCCGGCACCGGCGCGACCGCCGAAACCGGCAGCGCCGCGCCGACGCGCGCGGGCCGCACTTCAGGCGCCATGCCGATCAGCAGCGCTTCGCGGCTCACTGCCGACGATACGAGCGACGCGTCGCCGACGCCGAGCGTAAACGGCGGCGTGCCGCGCGCGACGAAGGTCAGCGCGGCCGGATGCCAGCCGATCGCGACCGCCGGCTGGCCGGCGCCGAATCCGCCGTTGCGCATGTCGACGACGATCCGCCACGCGCGATCCGTATTCGCGGCGAACTCGAGCGGCGGATTGCGCTGCTCGCCGGCCTTGCCCTGCAGCCGGAACAGCACGGCGCCCGCGACGTCGCGCCACGGTGCCTGCGCGTCGGCGCGGCTTTGCAGCGTCGCACGCGCGACGGTGTTCGGCTGCGGCAGGTCGATGCGTACGCGGTCGACCGGATACGCGCCGTCGGTGTCGAACAGATATTCGCCGGGCGTGCCGCCGGCCCGCACGCGCGCGGCGTCGCGCCATTGGCGGGGCACGGACGCGGTGTCCGTCCCGCGCGCGTCGCGCGGATGCGTTTCGACGTCGATGGACGCGATCGCGGGCGCGCCGTCGAGCCAGTCCAGCCGCAGGTAGCGCGGCGCCGCGCCTTCGAGCGCGATGCGTTCCTGCACCAGCATGTCGTCGCCGCGGCCGACCTTCAGCAACTGCGTGCTGCCGAGCGACCGCCAGTTGCGCAAGTCGTCGCTGGCATCGACGGCGACACGTCCCTGGTAGCTGTCGTCGCCCACGTGCACGAGCAGCGCGTCGATGTCGCCGTCCGCACGCGACAGGTCGACGAGATCCGCGCCACGCCTTGCCGGCGATGGCGTGGCGACGGCCGCGCGCAGCGAGCCGTCCGGGCCGACCGTCACGCCGAGCGGCGCGGTGCCGTTATCGGTGCGGGCGGTCGGCAGCGGGAACCAGTGCACCGGCATGCGCGACGGCGGCACGGCGGGCGCGGCCGAGACGGGCGCGTCGAGCGAATACGGAACCGGCTCGCCCGCACCGTTGAAGATGCGCACGTCGCCGAGATCGTCGCGCCGGCTGGCCGCATACACGGGCTGCGGCACGGTGAGCTGGTAATACGCGGCGCTGCCGTCGAGGTCGAGCGAGAAGCGCTGCGCGACGCGCCCGGCGCCCGGCGTGCCGTCGGCCGCCGCGAACGACGCGAGCAGGCTCAGTCCGAGCAGGGCTGCGAGTCGTTTCATTGCTTGTCGTCCTGTTGACCCGCGGCCTTCGGCGGCAGCGGCGAGAAATAGCCGATCAACAGCAGCAGCACGCCGATGCCGATGAACGACACGATGCGCTCGATGCCGGTCACGTGCGACAGGTCGAACAGGAACAGCTTGACGACCGTGAGCGCAAGCAGCGCGGCGCCGACGAACCACAGCGGGCGCAGCCCGCGGCGCGTGGCCCAGATCGTCGTCGCGAGCGCGCAGACCGTCCAGTACACGGACACCGAAGCCTGCACGAGCGTCGATTCGGCCATCGCGCCGAACTCGTACGGCACGCCGGCCCAGTGATGCAGCGTGCGCAGCAGGATCGCGTTCAGCCACAGGAATACGGTCGCACCGGCCGCGCTCAGCAGTTCGACGCGATAGTTGCCGAACGGCCAGCCGAGCTTGCGCGCGCGCACGAACCACGACGCGGCGAGCGCATAGACGATCGCGAGCACGAGATCGAGCGGGTTGAAGAGCGGCACGCGCGCCCAGCTTCCGCCGTCCTGCGTGAAGTTCGTGTAGAAGGTCCACACCCACATCACGACGATCAGCGGCAGCGACGCGAGTGCACACACGCGGGCGATTCCGTCGCGACGCGTCAGCCACATTCCGGCGAACGCGAACAGGCTCCAGCCGACCATGAACACCTGCTGGATGCCGAACGACGACAGCACGGTGTCGATGTCGTAGGCCATGTGGAAGCGGTGATGCAGCGTGCGCAGCATCAGCGCGTTGAACCACAGGAACACGGTTGCAATCGCCGCATAGTCGACGACGTGCGGGTGCCATGCGATGCCGAGCCTCTTCAGGCGTCGCAGCCATGCGGCGAACGCGACGAAGACGAGGAACTGCGCGATGTCGAGCGGATTGAGCAGCGGCAGCCAGAAGAGCGGCGAGGCGTCGCCGTCGCTGATCACGCTGGCGATGCTCCACAGCCACAGCAGCGCGGCGAGCGGTGCCGCGCCCCAGACCTGGTAAGCGCGCGGGAATGCCGCGACGGGCCAGCGCAGGCGCGAGCCGGGGCCCGATACGAGCAGGAGCAGCGCACCGAAACCGTACGCCCACGCGCTCCAGCTCCACGCGCCTTCGGGCACGAATGCGCGCAGGCGCCAGAAGCCTTCCAGCGACAGCAGCCCGCACAGCGTCCAGAACGTCAGCGTATGCAGCGGCGCGATCACGCCTGCGGCGATGGATTGCCCGATGCCGGGCGCCGTACCCTTCGCGGCATCGGCGCTTGCCGGTCCGCGCGACTGGCGCCACAGCAGCGCAAGACCTGCGCCGACGGAGACAGGCCACGCGAACGCGCCGAGGCCCGACAGCGGCGCTTCGTGCGCATCGAACGCACGCAACGCGAGCAGCGCCAGCACCGGCGTCAGCGCGAGCGCAGGCCATTCGGCGAGCGGCCAGGCCAGCCGGCGGCGCGCGATGTGCGCGAGCCACGCGGTGCCGGCCGCGAACAGCGCGGTTGTGTCGACAACGAAGCGGTCGGCATGCAGATCGACGTGACGGCTCGCGTAGACGAGGATCTCGTGCAGCCCGCCGCTCACCCACCACAGCAGCCCCCACGCCGCGGCCGCGGCGCCGATTTCGGGCATCCACGCGTGCCACGCGCGTGCTTCGTCGCGCCCGTGCAGCCACCAGCCGGTGAACAGGCCGGCGAGCGCGATCAGCAGCATCGCGATATACGGGCTGTTGAGCACGGGCAGCGCGGTTGTGTCGGCCGGTCCGAGCAGGCTCGTGAAGAACGCGCCGGCCGCGGCGACCTGCATCAGCAGACCGAAGCCGAACGGCAGCAGGCGCTTCTGGCGCACCCCGAGCCACACGACGGCCGCGCCTTCGATTGCCCACGCGGCGCTCGTCGTCGGGCCCGAGAATGCGAGCGGCACCGCGAGCGTCGCGAAGATCACCGCGAGCGCGAGCGTCGCTTCGAACAGCAGCGCGAGGCGATCGCGGCGCCGCGCGAGCCACGCGGCGATCGCGACGTAGAACGCCGACAGCGCGACGGCGCTCCATGCGAGCCCGAACGGCATGCCCTTCACGAGCGACGCCTGCAGCGCGGTCGCGACGATCGGCGTGCCGAACACGAGCGTGCCGTCCACGTAGTGCCGCAGCGCGAGCTCGCGTTTCACCGCGTACAGCAGCGCGATGCCGACATACATCAGGAAGAACAGGACCAGGAACGGCTCGGTGCTCGCGAACAGCGCGGGGCGGTAGGCCGTCACGCCCCACGCCGAGCCGATCGTGAACGTGAACACGAAGCCGAGCAGGTTCAGCGGGCGCCATGCCTTGAACCACGCGATCGCGAAGATGCCCGCGTTCAGCAGCGCGTAGTAGCTGAACAGCGCGACATGGTTGCCCTGGCCGGTCGACAGCAGCACCGGCGCGAGAAAACCGCCCGCGCTGCCCATGAACGCGAGCGGCAGCGCGTTCTGCCGCACCGCGAGGAACGCGCTCAGCGCGCAGACCGCGACCATCAGCGGAAACGCGGCGCCGACGGGCAGCAGCGCATAAAGCTTGGTCGCGGCGAAGATCGTCAGGTACAGGATGCCGACGCCGCCGCCCTGCAGCACGAGGCCGTACGCGGCGCGGCGCGCCCGTACGCGCCAGCCGATCGCGAGCAGCGCGGCCGCGGCGAGCGCGGTGCCCGCGAGGCGGAATTCGATCGGCAGCATGCTGTTGTCGGCCGCGTACTTGAGCAGGAACGCGACGCCGAAAAACAGCACGATGATCCCGACGCGCACGACCGTGTTGCCGCCGAGCAGCCAGTCGCGTGCGGCGCTGAATGCACGATCGGCGATGCCGGGTTCGCGCGGCGCGGGCGGGGCAGGGCGTGCGGGTGCGGCCGGTGCGTTCGTCGTCGCGTTGGCGGCAGCGGGAACGGGGGGGCGCGCGGCGGGTGCGGTGGGTGCAAGTGCGGGTGCGGGTGCTGCGGCAGGCGCCGGCGCCGATGTGGCTGCCGGCGTGCCCGCGCGCGCGGCCGCTGCGACTGCGGGCTGCGCGGGCGGTGTCGGTGGCGTTGCCGGAGCGGGGGGCGACAGCGGAGCGGACGGGGTGCCGGCCGCAGTGGAAGAAGGCGTTTGCGCGGTACTGCCGATAGCGGCCGCACCGGCCTTCGCGCCGGCGAGCTGGCCGCGCAGCGAATCGAGTTCGCGCGTGAGCGTTTCGACGGTCGCTTCGAGGCGTGCGACGCGCTCGGCGAGCGGCGCGGGCGTGGGTGGCGGCGTCGCGGGCATCGCGAACGCGTCGGGCGCGGCGCCGTTGTTCTTGAGTTTGTGCTGCCGCAGCGCGTGACCGATGCAGAACCCGACGGCGGCGCCGAGCAGCGCGCCGTTGGCGGCCGAGAAATCCCCGACCAATGCGGCGATGCCGCCCACGATGAAGCCGATTCCGGCGAATGCCCAGTTCAACGCCTTACTCCCTCTCGTATCGTTATCGTCCATCGATCGCGGCTCGCACCGGATCGAGGCGGGTTCAGCACGGCCGGCAGGCGAACCGGCATGTGCGCGCCGTTGGCGGACCGTCGCGCGCAAGGCACGCGGCAACGGCGCGATCGGCGTGTTTGCCGGCAATGTATCACAGCGGCCATGCGGGATTTTCTGGGTTGCGGGCGGGCCGCGAAACGTGGCTGATTTCCGTTCATGACGATCGCGCAGCACGGCATTTTTTTGTACGGTCATGCTTTTTGCGGATAGCCGACAGGCACGCGAAACGGGCGATCGACGTGCATTGATCAGACGACATTCGCGTCGCAGGCTGATTGGACGTGAAATTGTCGCAAAGCGACGTGCGCCCGATGCGAATTGGCGCAAAAAGCCATCCGATCTGCACCGCGCTGCTGCGCACAAGTCCAGCGTGCGATGCCCGTCGTTGTTGGGTGTGCGCGTATTGCGCTGCCGCAATCGGGTGTCGCCGCGTGCCGCGGCCCGCCAGGCGGGGCGGGAGGCCGTGTCGTATTTGCGCAAGCGTTTGTCGTAATTCGTCGGCAGGTCGGGGTTTTTTCTGGCAACTATGTAGTCACGCTGAGTGACACGCGTGAGTCCCCGCTACACGAGGAGAAGGTTTCAATGGATGCCCCCAAGGTCGTAGTCGAAGGTCTGTGCAAGGTATTTGGAAACAACCCGCAACAGGCGCTCGACATGCTCGCCGCCGGTGCGACGAAGGATGACGTGCTCAAGCGCACCGGCCAGGTCGTCGGCGTGCACAACGTGTCGTTCGACGTGCAGGAAGGCGAGATTTTCGTGCTGATGGGCCTGTCCGGCTCCGGCAAATCCACGCTGATCCGCCTCGTGAACCGGCTCGTCGACCCGAGCGCGGGCAAAGTGATGATCGATGGGCTCGACGTCGCGTCGGCGCGCCGCTCGGCGCTCACCGCGCTGCGCCGCAAGGACATGAGCATGGTGTTCCAGTCGTTCGCGCTGATGCCGCATCGCACCGTGGTGTCGAATGCCGCGTTCGGCCTCGAGGTCGCGGGCGTCGGCAAGAAGGAACGCGAACGGCGCGCGATGGAGGTGCTCGAGCAGGTCGGCCTCGCGCCGTTCTCGCAGAAGCTGCCGTCCGAGCTGTCGGGCGGCATGCAGCAGCGTGTCGGCCTTGCCCGCGCGCTGGCCGTGAACCCGTCGCTGATGATCATGGACGAGGCGTTCTCCGCGCTCGATCCGCTGAAGCGCAGGGAAATGCAGGACGTGCTGCTGCAGCTCCAGAAGGAGCAGCGCCGCACGATCATGTTCGTGTCGCACGATCTCGAGGAAGCGCTGCGCATCGGCAACCGCATCGCGATCATGGAAGGCGGTCGGCTCGTGCAGGTCGGCACGCCGCAGGACATCATCGCGAATCCGGCCGACGACTACGTGCGCGCGTTCTTCGACGGCATCGACACGAGCCGTTACCTCACCGCCGGCGACCTGATGCAGACGGGTGCCGTGCCGCTCATGTCGAAGTTCGATGCCGCGAACGTCGCGGCGACGCTGAACGGCAGCGCCGAATACGCGTTCGTGCTCGACGCCGAACGCAAGATCCGCGGCTTCGTCACGCGCGATGCGATCGGTCAGGCCACGCCGTCCGTGCGGCCGATCGAGAGCATCCGGCGCGATGCGTCGCTCGAACATGTCGTCGCGCGCGTGGTCGCGAGCCCGAATGCACTGCCCGTCGTCGACGACGACGGCTGCTACTGCGGCTCGGTCGATCGTGCGCTCATCCTGAAGGCCATCACGCGTTCGCGAGGCTCCCATGTCTGAAATGATTCCGCTCGGTACCTGGGTCGACCAGTCCGTCCATTACCTGCTCGACCACGACGCGAAGACATTCGACGCGATCGGCCAGGCGATCGAAGGTCTCGCGGCATTCGTCGAGCACAGCCTGCAGGCGATCCCGATGTGGCTGATGATGGCGATCTTCATCGGCGTCGGGCTGTGGCGGGTGGGCTGGCGTTTCGCGCTGTTCACCACCGCGTCGCTGCTCCTGATCTTCGCGACGGGCTTCTGGGATCAGACGGTCATCACGCTCGGCCTCACGCTGTCGTCGACGATCATCAGCCTCGTGCTCGGCATCCCGCTCGGCATCTGGGCTGCGAAGAGCAAGTGGGTCGCCGCGACCGTGCGTCCGATCCTCGACCTGATGCAGACGATGCCGGCCTTCGTCTACCTGATTCCGGCCGCGATGCTGTTCGGTCTCGGCCGCGTGCCGGGGATCCTGTCGACGGTGATCTTCGCGATGCCGCCTGCCGTGCGCCTGACGAGCCTCGGCATCCGTCACGTGAACCGCGAGATCGTCGAAGCCGGCCAGGCATTCGGCTGCACGCCGTGGCAACTGCTGTACAAGGTGCAGTTCCCGAACGCGCTGCCGTCGATCATGCAGGGCGTGAACCAGACGATCATGATGGCGCTGTCGATGGTGATCATCGCGTCGATGGTCGGCGCGGGCGGTCTCGGCAACGACGTGCTCGCGAGTATCCAGCGCCTCGACATCGGCCTCGGTTTCGAAAGCGGTCTGTCGGTCGTGCTGCTCGCGATCATTCTCGACCGCATCACCGAAAGCTTCGGCCGTGCGCCGGGCACCGTGAAGGCACCGCTGTTCTCGGGCCTCAAGCAGCTCTTTCGTGTGAAGACCGCACCCGCTCAAGCCTGACCGACGGCGGCCGGCCGGTCTTCCGGCCGCCTTCCCTGAATCGATAACGGCTTCCGCGGCTTCGGCCGCGGGGCTGGCTCCCTGCAACCTCCTCGCCAGGAGACCGATGTGACGTCTGCCGTCGCTGTCGCGCCCGCCGCCTGCGTTTCACCGGTTTCGTCCCTCGCCCATTTCGGCTTCCTGACGCTGCCGAACTTCTCGATGATCGCGTTCTCGAGCGCCGTCGAAGTGCTTCGGATGGCGAACTACGTTGGGCGCGCCGACCATTACAAGTGGTCGATCTATTCGCTCGACGGCGCGCCGGCGCATGCCAGCAACGGCATCGCGGTGCGGCCCACGCAGGCGCTCGACTACACGGACCTGCCCGACGTGATGATCGTGTGCGGCGGCATTCGCATCCGCGATGTGGTCGACGAGGGCGCGCGCGATACGCTCGCGGCGCTCGCCGAACGCGGGCTGCCGCTCGGCGGCATCTGCACGGGCGCGTACGCGCTGATGTCGAGCGGGCTGCTCGACGGCTATCGCTGCACCGTGCACTGGGAGAACCTGTCCGCGCTGCATTCCGAGTTTCCGCAGGTCGGCTTCGCCGACGAATTGTTCGTCGTCGACCGCGACCGGCTGACCTGCACGGGCGGCACCGCGCCGCTCGACCTGATGCTGAACCTCGTCGGCATGCGGTTCGGCCAGCAGCTTGCCGCGCAGGTGTCGGAGCAGTTCATCCTGGAGCGCATCCGCAGCTCGACCGACACGCAGCCGATTCCTGTCGATGCGCGCGTCGGCTTCTCGCGTGCCGAGCTGATCGAGGTCGTGCGGTTGATGGAGGCGAACATCGAGGAGCCGCTGTCGCTGGAGGAACTCGCGCGGCTCGTGCGGTTGTCGCAGCGGCACCTGCAGCGGATGTTCAAGGTGTACCTGAACGTGTCGCCGACCCACTATTACCTGACGATGCGCCTGAAACGCGCGCGCGACCTGCTGCGCACGACCGATGCGTCGATCGCGCGCGTGACGACGGTCTGCGGTTTTCATTCGCCGTGTCATTTCAGCAAGGCGTACCGCGCGCAGTTCGGCCATGCGCCGAGCTACGAGCGCAGGTTGCCGGGGCGCTGACCGTCAAGAATCATCCAGTCGCGACGTCGCCGGGATCGCGGCGCGCGGCTTCAATAAACGATCCCGCATTCATGCAAACGACATCACTTTGAGGAGAAGAAAGATGAAGCGCCTATTGATCGCAGCGGTGTGCGGGATCGGGATAACCGCGCCGATGTCGGCCGTTTATGCGGCCGATCCGCCCGTATGCAAGAACGTGCGCTTCGCGGATGTCGGCTGGTCCGACATCGCGGCGACCACGGGCCTTGCATCGACGATGCTGCAGGGGCTCGGCTACAGCCCGACGAAGACGATCGCATCGGTGCCGATCACGTTCGCCGGGATCAAGAGCAAGCAGATCGACGTGTTCCTCGGCTACTGGTCGCCGACGATGGACCCGATCATCCAGCCGTTCACGAAGGCCGGCACGATCAAGGTGCTCGCGACGCCCAACCTGACCGGTGCGAAATACACGCTCGCGGTGCCCGACTACGTGTACCAGGGCGGCCTGAAGTCGTTCGCGGACATCCAGAAGTTCGCCGACAAGCTGAACGGCAAGATCTACGGGATCGAACCGGGCAACGACGGCAACCTGCTGATCAAGAAGATGATCGACGGCAACCAGTTCGGCCTCGGCAAGTTCAAGATGGTCGAGTCGAGCGAGGCCGGGATGCTGGTCGAGGTGAATCGCGCGATCCGCGACAAGCAGTGGATCGTGTTCCTGGGCTGGGAACCGCATCCGATGAACGTGCAGATGAAGATCGACTACCTGAGCGGCGGCGACGACGTGTTCGGCCCGAACTACGGCGAAGCGAAGGTACTGACGGCAACGCCGCCCGACTACGCGCAGCGCTGCCCGAACGTCGCGAAGTTCGTGTCGAACCTGCAGTTCACGACGACGATCGAGAACCACGTGATGATGCCGATCATGAACAAGGAAGAGCCGAACAAGGCGGCGGCCGAGTGGCTGAAGGCGAACCCGCAGGCGCTCGACAAGTGGCTCGCGGGCGTGACGACGTTCGACGGGAAGCCGGGGCTGCCTGCGGTGAAGGCGTATCTCGGCGTGCATTGAGCGGAGTTTTTCAGGCGTTTACCACTTTTGGCTGAGGTTTGACTGTGGTCGCACGCCCCCGAATGACAGGGTAGATACCGGTGTTCGGGGGCGATCCTCACGCTTGTCCGGTGCGTGTCAACGAGTTTTCCGGAACCGGTCGAGTACCGGATTTTCGGCATAGCCGACTGCCGGCGAGCAACCGGCCAGTATCCCGTGCGCACGATTAAAAAATTGAAATACAGAAATATAATAACAATTAGTTATACGAATTTCGAATTCGTATGATTGAAAGTCCCTTTCGGATCGCGCATTTTGGTGTCGGTCATTCGCACCAATCTCACGAAGGGGAATCAGGATGCCGCACGAGCAAAAATTACTCACTCATTTGTTTGCCATCATCGGCTCGCTTACCGAGCGAGGCGGGGGAAACGCCCGAACCAGCAGCGGGCTGACGGTTGCGGGGCCCGCGGTCGCCTGCGTGAGCAACGTCGTTGCTTACGCGGATGGCAGTGCGGCGGCTATTGCGGACGGCTCGACAGCCTGGATCGTCGGTGGTCTTGACTTGGCCGATCTCGGCGATTTCAAACGGCTCGCGTCTGTCGGCAGCGAACTCGATAACGGTGATGTCATCACCGGCATCTCGGAACGTGAAGGGCTGGCGTTGGGTAGCTGGCTTAGGGGGGTGACGCAACCGGACGCTATGCGTCAATGCGAGGTCGCATGATCCGCTACTTTCTTGCACAAGGGGATCGCGGCGGCAGCGCGACGATCATCGAAGGGCTGCCGACTGTCACCTGTTCCAATCCGCCGCCGCGGGTGCATATCGCGACGCTCTATATGAAGACCTATTGCACGGCTTGCGAGCAGGAAGGGTACGTCGCGCCGGAAGGTCCACGTTTACCTGGCACAGCGACGAATGGTCAGCCGTGGGCGCTGAGCGGCGATATCAATGTTTGCGGGTGCAATCCATCGCCGGTTTTTTATGCCGAGCGGGGGATGCGCATGATCGTCAGCGATCAGCAGGTCGGAGCGCCGGTGGGGCTGGGTCGAAATCATGCTCATTCGACTTCGGCAACTAACGATGAACATGACGAACAGTATGTTTTGTGCGATGAGCAAAGTGGTCAACCGCTTGCGCGTGTTCGATACCGCATACATACAACATCAGGTCGAATCTTCAGTGGTGTCACGGATTTCGAGGGAAACACTCAGCGTGTAACAACACGTCGCGCCGAAAAACTTAGGCTTGAGGTCATGGAGAACAATAACGATGCCTTGTAACGAATATATTTGCGTCCACGATTCGGCAGTGACGAACACCAGGCATGGTTCGAAGCTTAAAGTTTTGCTGACGCTCAACGGCCCACCCATCTGCCCGACCATGACCGACGCAGAATTCAGAAAGCTGGTGATGCAACTTCGCGACGAAGGGGCAGACCTCGTGGAGGAGCGGCTCAAAAGACTGGCAGAGTGGCCGCAGGACGAACGTAGGCGTGTCTGGACGTGGTTCGGCGCGAATGATGAGGGGATTCGTCTTAGCCTTATCACCGGACTGACTGCGACCCTGGCAGTCATGCGGTCACTAGGCCCTGGGAATTTTCTGAGGGCACATCCTGATCTGGATCGATCTCTTGGATGCTTGCCTACCAACAAGAATGTCGGAACTGTTGCGCACGTATGTGGTCCCGACACGGCAACGCACACGATAAGTATCCACGAGGAATTTTGTACGATTCGTGATCGAAGTCGGGCGGCCACCTCGAAGTTGTCAACTATCATCCACGAGTGTACTCATTTCAAGGATACGTTTGGGGCGAGCGATCCAAAATATGGAATCACGCGATTTCTCCCGAAGTGGGGGCAAGATAACCCGGAGCTGGCAATTAAAAATGCGGACAGTATTTCGGCATATGTTGTATGGCTTGATTAGAGGTGTGATTTTCCTGTTTGTGGCTACAAATTCGTATGCTTGTGATGGATCCGAGAATTTGCCGGGCCAGAATTTTGACCTTATGTTTGAGAGTAATTCTGTGTCGGTGAGCGCGGAGCAAGCGGAGAAGCTGAGAGGCTGGGTATCAGATATGTTGTCAAGATTTCCGATTCGCGAAGGAGTAGCCGTGAGCGGCGTAGCGGAGTCGACGGAAACCGATCCCGAGGAATTATCTGCCAGGCGTGCCGAGGCCGCTCATCGTCTGTTACGGTATTTCGGATTAACACAAGAGCGCTATGCTATTCATAGTTATGTCTATAAGCGCATGAGTATTCGAGACAGTGAAAATGCGAAGCGGGCTGAGATAACATTGCTTCCTGGCTGCCCCGGAAATTGTTGTGCCGATATGTAAGGCACCTCGTGAGGTGAGGCGGCGTCAGGGCATGTCCCGGCCGCCGTCTTGCAATGACAGACGTTCGATTCACAACCCCTTCGTCGCCGCCGGCACGTCGAACACGCGATCGAACGCCCACTGGAACACGAACGCGTAACAGAAGAAGAACGCGAACAGCCCGATATCGACGACGAACGCGTCGAACCACGAGATGTCGAGCCACCACGCCACGACGGGCACGAGCATGAAGATCAGCCCGCCTTCGAATCCGGTGGCGTGCAGGATCCGTCGCCCGAACGTACGCGCCGGCTGCCGGCGCGACGCTTCCCAGCGCTCGAACAGCGCGTTGAAGATCATGTTCCACAGCAGCGCGATTGCCGACATCGTCGCCGACAGCGCACCCGAATACACGAGGTCCTGCTTGAAGATCGCCGCGATCACGGGCGAGATGCAGGAGATGGCGATCGCTTCGTAGAGCACCGCCTGCGTGATCCTGCGCGGTAGGCCTTGCACGTTGTTTCTCCGGTTCGACG